>JAJQEV010000011.1 GCA_021201475.1 Clostridiales bacterium | reverse complement strand
TTTGCTCTGTTTTGCCCGATGATTTTGGGTTTACACAGAATTTAGGATAGACCCCAAGCGAACGCATTTTGCATGGCCCCACAGCGCCGCAGCGCTGTGAACTCTTTGTGAATTATTTCTTTGTCTACTTGACGGGGAGCACACCACTATGTCCACCTACCCCTTCCGTATATTGATTTCCACGAAAGCCGTCACTTGCTCCATAGGCGGCTTTCTCCTCGTGATACTGTTTTCCCATCAGATATTTTCTCTGAACGGAAGACAGATTTCTGCGGCCCAACTGGTGTTTGCAAATCCAGGCCATTACCTCACTTCGTCCGGAAAACTTTTTCTCAAAGGTCTTATATGGGATCTCCGGGTGTTTCTCCAAAACACGGTAACGGTTGTGGCCATCCACGATCACGCCATTCCAGATGATGATGGGGTTGATCACCTCGCCATCACTCAAAATGTTGGCCTCCAGCTGCTGAAATTCATCCACCGTAATAGGCGGAATCTGGTCAGCAAATCCTGGATCGATCTTCAACATTTCTATCACCTTCATTTGTTTATGATTCATCGTCCCCGATGTAAAAGAGGGCTGCCTGATCGTTGCCGATACAGTAACCCTCCCGAATTTTATGACGAACTCTCATTTGTCCACGACACCCCAGAGCTTAATGGGAATACACAGGCGGCTGTTTGCGCAGCGCCATAGGCGTCTAACCTCAAAACCTCCATTCATGTTGCGGAAAAGCAACTCTGAATGGAGGCAGTAAATTGGCAGACATACCGACGGAGGATGCGTAGAGGCAAAAAAAGAGTCCGGCAGATGGCGCAATTCTCCTGTGGAATTGCATTTCCGTCTGCCGAACTCGTCCGGCTCACTGACCGGTACAGCTCTTACGAACAAACTTTTGACTCCTGATTCCCGTCCTTGGGGGTTCCGGCCCGATTCGACGCATCTACAGTATGTCTCAATATATTCAGTTGTAGGGTTATTCGGCTTTACTGCCGCTCACTTTTTTGCAAGCAGTCAGTGACAGCTTTATTGTTAGTTCATAGCTATTTGCATCCATGTTGACAACCCCCCAATTTTTACACTTCGGGCATTGTATTACGCCGCCAACGATGGTTTTTCCACTCACCAAGCGGGTACAACAAAACGGGCACGAGGACGCAAACCTGCTAATAGGTGTCAAGCCCAAAACGTAAAAAATTTCGCAGAGAACAGGCGGAGAAAAAAGAGCATGACAAAAAGACCTGCAACAATGAGCCAAAATTGCAGGCCGGGATTATCACAGCAAAATGGTAGCGCGTAAACTTAAGCGGGGGCTGAACTAACACCGCCAGGCCCGGATGTCAAGGGTCTGCGCGCCGCCACGCGGCGCTCCGATGAACGGCGATTGCATCGCCGCCCTTGACATCCGTTCCTGTCGGCGTTGCAGTGTAGTCAAAGCGGCAACGGGCGGAGCCGCTGCCGCCTGATTCAAACTCCCTTCAGAATCAGGCTCTACAGAGGGTTTAGAGCAAAAATGACTGACTTATAGCTACTTGCTTTAATCGCTACGCCAGTTCTTACGAGGTAATATCCTGCGCACTCAAGTACTCCTTTACCTTTGCATAATAGATTCGCAGGAATTTTGCACAGCCGGCAACGGTATAAACATAGAAATGTTTGCCCTCTGCCCGCTTTCTGTCCATAAAGCAGAAAACAGGGTTATCCGTGTTCCCATGTACCAGGATCATGGAGGCAATCTCAAATAATACTCTTCTCAAGTGCGGGGAGCCACGCTTGGAAACATGGCGGTTCTTTGCATCGAAGGTGCCCGATTGGTAGGGAGGCGCATCCACCCCTGCGTAGGCCACCAATGCGCCTTTATGAGAAAAGCGCCGCACATCCCCAATCTCGGCCATAAGCTGCGGTCCGGTAACTTTCCCTACGCCTTCCATACTCATTACAAGTTCATACTCTGGAAGCAGGGATGCCAGTCGATCCATTTCCGTTCGGGTAACCTGTAACGAATCATATACGGCATTTAAGCTGTTTGCCGCTTGCGTTATCAGCAATTTTGTACTATCATTCTTAGGGAGCGTGGCGACTGCGTTTTTAGCTGCGGTATGGATTCTTTCGGCATCGGAAGTGCTGAATCTATAGCCGATCCTTTTGCACCATTTTTGGAAGGTGTCTGCAAAAGCACGATAGGACAAAGTTGCCACGCATTCCTTATGCCAGAAACGGATCACAAAATCTACCCACTTCACATGACCTTTGGTGTTCCGGCTTTCATCCCGGAACAGTTTGTTCGCTCCAGGGAATGTCTGATCCAGAAGTGAGATCAGGCCATTTCTCAGCATGATACCCGTTGATGTCGTTCTTTCATAGAGCCGACTCTGCATTTTCAGCATTTGCCGTGTTTCATCTTCTGCTGAGTACTCCCGCAAATCAGGCCAGAAGGTCAGACCATAATTCGCAATCTTCAAAGCGTCTGCCTTATCCGTTTTCACCTTGCGGAGCGAATTGTCGCTGAACTCGTGGATTAAGATTGCATTGACCACACTGACGAAAAAACCTGCTTCCTTTAGTGCTAAGACGATAGGCCTCCAGTACATACCCGTATGTTCCAGAACGACCCTGATTTCGCCGTCAAGATTGCGCAGAGTGTCCACAAGCCTGCTGAATCCCTCAACATCATGTTTGACATCAAATGGCAGGAGTGCAACCTCTCCTCCTGGCCTCCTGGCTGCAACTGTACTCTTGTACTTGGAAACGTCGATTCCGACTGATGTAATAGTGCCTGTACTCATATGCTGGCCCCCTTCAATGGATTTATTCTATACCCGGTGACCGCCACAGTTCATTACCGATTCAGCTTGCTTGGTTACACGAATGTACGGATGGTTCCGATGCTTCAACCTGCGTCAATCGAACGCTGCAATGAAAGGGGCGGCTAACTGTTTGCACAAACGAGCGTGGTTAACTCAAGCAATGTCCCGATAGACCGATTACCCCTTCATTGTAGCTTAGGTATGAACCGTTGAACAGTACTGTTTTTCCAGCACCGTTCCGGGTCAAACATATTGTAGCAAGGCAATGTCTTTGTGCTACAAAGACCCGCTGCGCTTGCCTTGTTGGGGGAATCCCCAAACCCTTTTTGAACATCCCCGTTGGGGATGGACTGCGCATTCCTGCGGAACGCTTACCTGCTAACATATAAACAGAATCACGGAGGGAACATCATGGATAGAGAACAAGTAAAACTCCACCGAATGGAATCCCAATTTCCTACAAAGCTCAGAACATTGAGGCACGAGAAGGGTCTTTCCAGGAGAGAATTGGCGGTAAAGCTCACGACAGATTCACTCTCCTTTTCCGTATCTACGATTGCCGGTTATGAAAATGGTCGTTCCTGGCCGAACCTTAACAGATGTCTCCGGCTGTGTGAGTTTTTCGATGTGACCATCGAGTATCTGTTCGCAAATGGAAAACGGGAGAAATTTGGTGTAATAACTGAATGTTCAGATGATGATAAATTAGATAAGCTGGCGGAATATCTGCATAAGACCGGAGACCTGGCAAAAATGGAAGAGGCGCTGCAAACAGGCGGCAAGGCTAAGCTGGAGGAATATATGCTTGGCCTCGAAGCAAGACTGGAATCAGATATAAAATCAGGCAAGTTTTCGCTTACTGAATAGGCATCAGTATGATGTAATCATTAAAAAAAGAAGGACTGCATTATGATTTGTCACTGCGATTACTGCCATTACACGTTTGACAGCGCAGATTGCCACTTGGGGGACTCCATTCCGGAAAGCTGCCCTGAATGCGGGAGGACACACATCAGTGTGTACACTCCGGCTGTTAGAAAAGCGATCGAGGGAGAGGCAACTGAGTACAGACGTATTCGAGAAGAAATCCTGCGTGAAGAACGGGAAGGGCAATGGTGACTATGTGAATGTTTTGAAAAAAATTGGGCTGGACGAGCTGCGGATTATTTACAAAGAGCATATCAGAGAAGACTTTCCCCGTGGGGAGCGCCGCCCCTTTTTCTGTATGGAGAAACTGCAAAAGGCAGGACAGTATGACTGCTATGGCTATTACCGGGATGACAATCTGATTGCCTACGCCTGCTACATTCTGACCCAAAACGGTTCTTATGCGCTGCTGGATTACTTCGCTGTTGTCCCCGAACTCCGTGGGAAAGGAATTGGCAGCGAATTTCTGCGGAGCCTGAACGGAAATGTGTCTGCGAAATGCGGCGTATTCATCGAGGCCGAAAGTCCTGATTCCGCTAAGACGGAGGAGGAAAGGCAGACACGGGAACGGCGCATCCATTTCTATCCTTCAAATGGGGCAGAGAGAACAAATTCAAAATGCCTGCTGTTTGGGGTGGACTACAATATCCTGTTCATTTCCACTTGCGATGCTGTTGATACACAGGAAAAAGGGAATCAACGCCATGCGGTAGAGGAGCTTTACCATGAACTCTACGGACGGGCTTATGGACGCCTGTGCAAGCCTTATGAGGATCATAAACCAAATTGAGAGTTTTGAATAGGGAGGCGACGGTATGCATATTGCAACGGTAAGATTTGAGAGCCATATTCTTTTTATGCCAACGGATTTTACAGTCCTTCTTCCTGAGCGGATTGCTGCGAAGGGTGAAAAGCTAAAAGCGGTATGGCTGCTTCATGGGGCAGGAGGAGATCATCGCTCATTTTTATACACGGCTAATCTGGAAAACATGATGAGAAAGCACCGGGCAATCTTTGTTATGCCAGCGGCACTGAACAGTGATTTCAGCAACTACGAGCAATTTGGAACCGGCTATTGCTTTTCCGACTATTTCTTTGAGGAACTGATGCCATTTATCTATGCCACCTTTCCAGCGTCGCCTGCGAGAGAGGACAATTTCCTGGTCGGCATCTCTATGGGAGGCTTCGGTGCTTTCTCCCTTGGACTGCAAAAGCCAGAACGCTTTGAAGCGCTTGGCGTGATGGGTGCATCGCTCCGGGAGTCGGAGTACTTGAAACCGTATGCTGATATGGATTCCGCAGCATTTCGACGGATGGCTCTTACAAACCGCAAGGTGTTTCCTACCGAATACGGCAGCCCTGATGAGGGGATTAAGCTGAAGGAACTGAATGTAATCACGAAATACCAGACAATTCAGGATTTCCTTGATTCCCCGGATGCCATGTGGGAACGCTTTCCGGAGGTCGCCAGTCGCGGAGCACTCCCACGAATCTATGTGGCCTGTGGAACAGAAGATTTGTTCTATCCCGGTACCGTCCGTCTGCAAAGGCTGGCAAACGAACTTGGTGTAGAAGATCGGATGCGGTTTAAGATTGCAGAGGGCGTCGGTCATTCAGGTGCGTTCTTTGATGAAGAGATCGGCTGCTTTTTGGATTTTTATGAGGTATGATGCTGGAAATAAGGCGTGAAAAGGAAGGACAGGGTCAGAAATAATGAAAAAAATTACGTTGCTCTCCGTTTACTTCGCCGTCATACTTTATCTTGCGGCGTGTGGCGGGACTTCCGCAAACACAGAATCCGTAACAACAGATTCCGAGGAAGACAGCCAAAGTGCGGAGACGACAGATTCCGAGGAGACCACTCAAAGTACCGAGGCGGCAGAAACTGATGAGCAGGAAAATCCAGATCAGGAATTTGTCAATATTGAGATCGAACTGACAACCGGAACAATCAAAATTTATTCCGGCGATGCGTTTTCTCTGACCTATGACGGCGGCAAAACTGCGGAATATTCTGTTACGGACAGCACACTGTACGTTCCTGATCAGAATGCCGGTGAACTGACACTGATCTTGCCGAGCGGCTATGTTTTCGATACAGTGACCATTTCCGTCGATCAGGGCCACCTTTATGCGGAGGGGCGGCTTTCTGCTAAAAAGCTGTCTCTTGACCTGGGCGAAGGAGAAGCAACGCTGGAGGATCTTTCCGTCTCCGAGAGCTGTACGGTCAATGTAAAGCGAGGCTCGGCGTTCCTTTCCGGCACACTGGCCGGAACAGTAGAGGCGCAATGTAACGAGGGCCAGATACAGATACGGCCATCCGGCCAACAGACGGACTTCAATTACGATCTGGAGCTATCCGACGCAAGTGTTCAGATTGAGGACGAAAATTATCACGGAACGCTTGAAAAGACGGTTGATAACAGCGCAGAAGATACGATAAATCTTTCCTGCACAAAAGGCGAAATCTCTGTCGAATTTGAGCATTAAAAAATCCAGCGGGTCGCCACGATGGACGGCCCGCTTGATGGATTTGATGTAATATGGGGAACTCACAATGATAGTCATCAGAAACGAAAACATAAACGAGTATCGGGAAACGGAAACCGTCATCCGGGAAGCCTTCTGGAATCATTACTCGCCGGGATGCAACGACCACTATCTCGTTCACATCATGCGAGACTGTCCGACGTTCATCCCAGAGCTTGATCTCGTTGCTGTAGATGACAATAAGCTCATCGGCGTAACAATGTCCCTGAAATCCTGTATCAAAGGAGACGACGGCAAGATATACGATGTCATCTCTCTGGGGCCTATTGGTGTGTGTCCCGGTTATCAAAGACAGGGCGTTGGCGGAATGTTACTCGCAGAATCAAAAGAGATTGCCAAGCGGATGGGGTATCGGGCAATCCTTCTCTGTGGCGACCCCGACTACTATACACGGCAGGGGTTCGTGGCCGCTGAAACCTACGGTATCCGCAACAGCGAAAATATGTTTGCAGATGCGCTCCACGTCTGCGAATTGTATTCTGGGGCGCTTATCGGGGTAAGCGGACGATATTTTGAGGATGAAATCTATGATGTCGATGAAGCGGCAGCCGAAAAGTTTGATAAGCTGTTCCCGCCCAAAGAAATTATATCAGGTACACCGATGCAAATGAAATTTGACCGGATGGTTCAGCGCGTGAAGCCATACCTTTCCAGATAAAACAGATTGCGAATGGCTACAGAAAACCGTAGTAGCCGCATAAGTCTGTTGACATCAAGTCGTAGCAGTGTTTTTCTGAAGCAGAAGCACTGTCACAACAAGTGTAAAAATTTCAGCAACGATTGCTGAGAGCCAGATGCCGTTACTTCCGATAACGATCGGCAGGACGATCACAGACAAAAGTTGAAAGACCAGCGTCCTGACCAAAGACAGTGCGCTTGATACAAGTCCCTTGCTCAGTGCCGCGAAATAAGCGATGGCAAATATATTAAATCCGCACAAAAGGAATGACAGGCCATAGAGCCGGATTGCTTCTGTAGTCAGGCTCATAAGATTTTCATCGTAGCTCACAAAAATTGCAGCCAGTCCCCGTGCGAAAAGCAAACCGACAGCCACAAGGAAAACGGAGAAGCCCGCAATCACAACAAGGCTTTTCCTGAAAGCACTTTTGATTTCGGCCTGATTGCCTGCTCCGAGGTTATAGCTGAACACAGGTGCGATGCCGGTAGAGTACCCGTTAAAAACCCCGGTTGCAATGTAATTGACGTACATGACAACGCCGTATGCGACAACTCCATCCGAGCCGATCAATGCCATCAGCCTCAGATTAAACACAATCCCAAGGACGGACGTAGACGCATTGCTGATAAATCCTGCGAATCCGTTTGTCATGACCTGCCTGACAGCATTCCAGTCGAAGCGTGTCCTGGTAAACCACAGCAGCTTATTTTTTCGGAGAAGGAAATAAGCGAAAGGAACCAGACCGCCGATGAACTGTCCCATGACAGTCGCAGCGGCTGCGCCGCCAACACCCCAGCCGAGTTTTGCTACAAACAGGGCATCAAGCGCTATGTTCGTTACGCCGGAAGAAAGGGCAATGACCATTCCCATTTTCGGGCGCTCTGCAACCACAAGAAAGTTCTGAAACAGAATTTGCAGCATAAATGCGGGCAGCGCAGCGATCAGGATATGTCCATAGGTGATACAGTTGTCGTAAATCGCACCCTCTGCGCCCATCAGAGATGCAATCGTTGGAATCAAAAGGTAGACAACAACCCCGACCACAACAGAGAACAGCAGCACAAGATAGACGATGAGCGAGAAGTATTCCCTCGCTTTCCTTTCCTGTTTTTCGCCAAATGTCTTGGAAACCAGAGCGCTGCCGCCCATGCCTGCCATGAATCCGAAGCAGCTGATCAGCATGGCAACCGGCATGATTAAATTGACTGCTGCAAATGCGTCGCTCCCCGCAAAGTTGGAGATGAACAGTCCGTCCACGATACTGTAGCATGAGGAAATGACCATCATCAGAATGGACGGAACTGTAAACCGCAGCAATGTTGGATAATTGAAATGATCAGAAAGCTGGATTTCTTTTCTGGAAGTGTTCATTGGCTGCCACCTCGGGTCTATCCTAAATTCTGTGTAAACCCAAAATCATCGGGCAAAACAGAGCAAA
>JAJQEV010000111.1:27014-40542 GCA_021201475.1 Clostridiales bacterium | reverse complement strand
GTGACTTGATACCTGCTGAGACTGCCGCCCATGGCGGCTGGCGGGGATTGCCGCCTCGTCCCTCGCCTTACGGCGGGACGGGCGACAATTTTGTTGCCCTTTGGTCGTGGAAATCTGACTGTAAGGCTGCGTTACACCCCTCAACACAGGATGGATTGCATCTTTAAGTTAATGACATTGCCCCGAAGGGGAGGGGGACCGGCGGTAGCCGGTGGAGGGGTGACCAGCTACTAACAGCTAACAGCTAACAGCTATTAGCTATTAGCTAACTCCCCAAACAGTGCCCAGGTGGACGACCGCACGATGTTCACCTGCTGCCGGGTGCCGATCAGTTCCTCCGGCCCGTTCAGATGCACCAGCCGCCCGCCATCGGTGCGGGCGGTCAGGTTGTGGTGCTTGTCCTGGATGTTCACCCCGTCCACCAGCACCTGGAGGGTCTGCCCCACATAGGCGGCGTGCTTCTCGGCGGAGATGGCGTTCTGCACCTCCAGCAGCCGCTGGAAGTTGGCGCTCTTCTGCTCCCTGGGCATGGGGTCGTCCATCTCCGCCGCCGGAGTACCCTTCCGGGGGGAGAAGACAAAGGTGAACAGGGCGTCGAACCGCACCTCCTGAATCAGGGACAGGGTCTCCTCAAACTCCGCCTGGGTCTCCCCGGGGAAGCCCACGATGACGTCGCTGGTCAGCACGATGTCGGGGATCAGCTCCCGCAGCCGCCGCACCTCATCCAGGTAGGTCTCCCGGTCATAGTGCCGGTTCATGGCCTTCAGCACCCGGCTGGAGCCGGACTGGAAGGGCAGGTGCAGCTGAGGGGCCACCTTCTCGCAGGCGGCCATGGTCTCGAACAGCTCCTGGCTGGCGTCCCTGGGGTGGCTGGTCATAAAGCGGATCTGAAAGTCGCCGGGGATGGCGTTGCAGGCCCGGAGCAGGCCGGCAAAGTTCATATCCAGTCCCAAATCCTTGCCGTAGCTGTTGACGTTCTGGCCCAGGAGGGTGATGTCCTTGTACCCCTGTTCGGCCAGTTCCCGCACCTCCTGCAAAATCAGCTCCGGCGCACGGCTCCGTTCCCGCCCCCGCACATGGGGCACCACGCAGTAGGTGCAGAAGTTGTTGCAGCCGTACATGATGGACACCCAGGCTTTCAGCCTGCCCTGGCGCTGCACCGGCAGGCCCTCGGCGATATAGCCGTCCACGTCCGGCGTGGCGAACACCCGCCGGCGGGTCTGGAGGACGGATTGCAGCAGCTCCGGGAACCGGTACAGGGCGTGGGGGCCGAACACCATGTCCACATAGCGGTAGGACCTGCGGATTTTCTCCTCCATGTGAGGCTCCTGCATGGCGCAGCCGCAGAGGCAGATGATTTGCTCCGGCTTGTTCCGCTTCGTGTGGGACAGGGCCCCCACGTTGCCCAGCACCCGCATCTCCGCGTGCTCCCGGATGGCGCAGGTGTTGATGACGATAACGTCCGCCTCTGCCTCGTCCTCCGTCATGGCGTAGCCCATGCGGGAGAGCATTCCCCGAATCTGCTCGGAGTCGGCCTCGTTCTGCTGGCAGCCGTAGGTGTCCACCATGGCCAGCTTCGGCGCGGGGGAGGCGGCGTTTTGGGCCGCGATTTGGTCGCAGATGGCAAGCTGCCGGTCAATTTCCTCCTGGGGGATCAATACTGCCTGACGTTTCAAACCGGGTTCCTCCTAGTGCAATGCCCAAGGGCATTATATTCCATATTAGAGTAGTATACCATATCCGCAAAAAAGTGACAAGCACAAGGGCGAAAATTCTCGCAGGTGGCGCGGCTTTGCCCCTTCCCAGGGCGCACAGGTGCGTTCCTCAGGGCAGGACGCAGCACCGCCCATCCCGAAGGGGATGGGCGGCGGCAGGCCACGGTCAGGACAGGGTATACACAGAGCCGTCCGCCAGCTCCGCCTGAGTGACGGCGTCCGTCTCCCTGGCGTACTGGGGGTTCAGCTCCGGCAGGTCGTTGTAGGAAATCAGGAACCGGGTGTTGCCCATGGCATAGGGGCCTATGCTGTACTCCCCGGCCAGGAACACCACCCCGTCCTCCGACAGGTAGAAGCAGCCGTCCAGCACCACATAGTCGGTGACGGCCTCGGCGTAGTCGTCAAAGAGGACGCCCTCGCCGTCGGCCTGGATAGCGTCGCACAACTGCACGACGAGGTCGGCGCAGGTGTCCGCCACCCCGTCCCCCAGGTCGGCCAGGGTGATGCGGCTGCCGGTGGTCAGGTCGTAGCACAGGGGGGTGTAAGCGGAGCCGCCGTGGGCCCCGCCGGAGTAGGCGTAGGTCAGGGTCAGCAGGCTCAGCACCTGGCCGCTGTACCGCTCCACCGTGATCGTCTGGCTCAGGGCATAGGCCCCGTCAAAATAGTCGTCCTCCAGCCGCAGTTCGATCAGTCCATCCGCTTCGGACAGGAGGGCGTCCAACTCGCTGTCCAGGTCGGCCTGGATGGCGGCGGTCACGACCTCGTCGCCAACCACCACCGTAGCCACAACGTAGGAGAACTCCAACAGCGTGCTGCCGTCCTCCCCTGTGCGGTCATCGGTCACGTCCTCCAGGGAGACCCCTTCCATCGCTGTGGCCATGGAGGACTCCTCCGGCTGGGCGGCGCTCTCCGGAGCGGCAGCGCTTTCCGATTGCGTAGTGCTGCTTTCCGGCTGAGTATCGCTGCTTTCAGGCTGCGCCCCGCTGCTGGCGGACTGGGCGGAGCCCTCCGCCTCTGTTGCCTGCCAGCCGCAGGCCGCCAGCGCCAGGGTCATGGACAGAGCCAGCAGAAGGCATAAAATTTGCTTCATGGGAATCATTCTCCTTTCGTATTTTTCGTATTGATTATACCATCCATTTGCTTGGGATGCCAGAACAAACCGATAACAAAACGGTAAATTTGGTTACACAAGATATTTGCAGTATTTTATCGTTTCTCCTTCACATATTCCTATTTTTGCTTGCTTTTCCTGGAATTATTTGTGGATTCCTCCAATCTTTTGCAAGCTGGCAAGTTTCTTCTTGCATTTCGGGGCAGAATCTGCTACAGTATTAACAGACAGAGAGGTCAGTGCCCCAGTGCTGAGGCGCTGGCCCTTTTGTTTCTGTCCGGTGTCTCCCCGCGCAGGGCAGAACCTCCGGCGCGTCGGGCGCTCCCCCCTTTCTTCCGCCTGGCGTACCGCTTCCTTTTCCTCCTCCTTATGCCTTTTTCGGGAAAGCCTCCGGTGTGCGCACCGGAGGCTTTCGCCCTGTTCGGAAGGGAACTGTCCTCCTCTCCCGCCACCCCCATTGGCTCCGGGAAAATTCAGCGGCCAAAACCCACTTTCTGCCTTGACGAAATTTGCCGGGGCGGTTACAATAGAACTGATTGTAGTGCAGTCAGCACACATCTGCCGCGCCCTTGCGCGGGATGGGCGGCAGCGTTCCGACCGGACGGCGGCCCGCGCAAACGCCGCCCGAATGTATGAAGGAGGCACTTTCTCATGTCTGTCAAGCATATTTTCGTCACCGGCGGCGTGGTTTCCGGCCTGGGCAAGGGCATCACCGCCGCCTCCCTGGGCCGCCTGCTGAAGCAGCGGGGCCTGCGGGTGGCGCTGCAAAAGCTGGACCCCTATATGAACGTGGACCCCGGCACCATGAACCCCATTCAGCACGGCGAGGTATTCGTCACCGAAGACGGGGCGGAGACCGACCTGGACCTGGGCCATTATGAGCGGTTCGTGGACGAAAATCTGACGGTGAACTCCTCCGTCTCCTCCGGTAAAATCTACTCCACCGTGCTGGACAAGGAGCGCCACGGCGACTTCCTGGGCCGCACCGTACAGATCATCCCCCACATCACCGACGAAATCAAGAACCGCATCTACCGGATGGAGAAGGGCGAGCCCAAGGATGTCATCATCACCGAAATCGGCGGCACCGTGGGCGACATTGAATCTCAGCCCTTCCTGGAGGCCATCCGGCAAATCAGCCGGGAGCTGCCCCAGGAGGACTGTATGTTCATCCACGTCTCCCTCATCGTCACCATCCCCGGCTCCGGGGAACAGAAGAGCAAGCCCACCCAGCACTCCTGCAAGGAGCTGCTGAGCATCGGCATTCAGCCCGACGTGATTATGTGCCGGGCGGACAGCGCCATCGACAGCGACATCCGCCGGAAAATCGCCCTGTTCTGCAACATCCCCCCGGAGAACGCCATCGCCAACCTGACCGCCCCCATCCTCTATGAGGTGCCGCTGATGCTGGAGGCGGAGGGCCTGGGCAAGGCGGTTTGCAAGCGGCTGAAGCTGGACTGCCCGCCCCCCGACCTGACGGAGTGGAACGCCATGGTGGCCCGGGCCAAGGCCGTGGTGGACGGCGAAGTGGAAATCGCCCTGGTTGGCAAGTACGTCGCCCTCCATGACAGCTACCTCTCCGTGGTGGAGGCCCTGACCCACGGCGGCATCGAGAACGACGTGAAAATCAAAATCCGCTGGGTGGACTCCGAACTGGTGAACGAGGCCAACGTGGAGGAGCAACTCTCCGGCGTCCACGGCATCATCGTCCCCGGCGGCTTTGGCGACCGGGGCATCCAGGGCATGATAGACGCCATCCACTGGGCCAGGGTGAACAACGTCCCCTCCTTCGGCATCTGCCTGGGGATGCAAATGACGGTGGTGGAATACGCCCGCAACATGGCGGGCCTCACCGATGCCCACTCCTCCGAGCTCTGCAAAAACACCCCCTATCCCGTCATCGACCTGATGCCGGAGCAGCGGGACGTTCACGACAAGGGAGCCAGTATGCGGCTGGGGGCTTACCCCTGCAAGCTGACCGATCACAGCTCCCACACCTATGCCGCCTACGGCAAGGAGGTCATCTACGAGCGCCACCGCCACCGCTACGAGTTCAACAACGGTTATCGGGAAATCCTGACGAAAAACGGCCTGAAACTGGTGGGCCTTTCCCCCAACGACCGGTTGGTGGAGGTGGTGGAGGTGCCCAACCACCCCTGGATGGTAGGCGTCCAGTTCCACCCGGAGCTGAAGAGCCGCCCCAACAAGGCCCATCCCCTGTTCCGGGACTTTATCCGGGCCGCCAAGCGGTACCGGGAGGAAGCCTATCAGACGGAGGGCTGACCATTCCGCTCCTCTCGGCGCTTCAGAGGGTGGCTCCATCCCCTTGACTTTGACCGTCCCCGGGTTATCGGAAGGACGCTTGCCCGGAGGTTCTGTCATTCGGCAGAAAAGATACGCCGGATAAGGCTACAGGCTGAAACGCCTGTGCTTTATCCGGCGTTGTTTTTTTTGCGGGACGACCGCAGGCAGGGTCCCCATGGGGGGTGACCGGCGGCATCTCCTGTCAAGGGGACGTCACCCATTGACGAAGCCCTTGCTGTCCTGACTGGCTCCGATTTCGCAGGGGCACAGAAAATCCCCGCACGGCCGGGGGAAGCATCCGGGCGTGCGGGGTAAGGAGGAAACTGCGGGGGATATTCGGCGCTATATGCCGGGGAAGCGGCCCCCGCGGGGACTTGTGTTGTTCGGATGTGATTTTCTCGTCAAATCAGAGCCAGAATCAGATAGACCAGCATACAGACGGCCAGCACCAGGTTGCCTGCGGTCAGGTTCTTCCGCTCCTTGCTGACTGCCATCACGATGACATAGGAGATTGCGCCAAGGGCCACGCCTATGGCGATGTTGCTCAGCAGGCCGATGCCCACCACAGCAGCGGCGAAGGGGAGCATTTCCGCCAGCCTGGCGGTGTCCACCTTGCGGATGCCCTTCAGCATGGACGCGCCTACCAGCACCATAATCAGGTCGGCAAAGACGTAGGCGTCCTGGACGTAATAGGCCAGCTTGGTCTCGGTCTCGCTGACCCACATCCCCGCGCCGTTGGTCTTGGTGGCAAAGAGCAGGGTGAAGATCCAGGCGAACAGGGCCACCAGGAAGCCCAGGGAGGCCGCCACCGAGCTGAGGCCGGTCTTGCCGCCGTCCTCGGTGTCAACGGAGGACTGGACACCCACGGCGGTGGGGGAAGCGCCCAGCACAGGGGCCGCCACATTCAGGGCTGCGCTAACCACCAGGGCCTTCTGCTCACCCTGGGCGGCGTACTCCTCATCCTCATAGCCGCCCACCACTGCGGCGGCTTCGGTGTTGCCCAGATTGGTGTACAGCCCCAGGAACAGGAAGGTCAGCACGCCCTGGACGAAGAACATGGGGACGGAGCCGCCCGCCTCGGTGTAGGCGCTGAAATCGAAGCCCTCGGTGAACAGTGCGCCGATGTTCAGAGAGGCGAAGCCGTTGACGATGTTATAGGGATTTGCGCCGTCGGTGGCCACCACCACGTTCAGCCGCTCATAGACGATGGTGGAAGCGGTCTGGCCGCCCACAAAGTAGTTCATGTAGAACAGTACGCCGCCGACCCACATGGCCGCAATCAGCAGGCCAAACGTGGCGAAGGCGGGCTTTTTGCGCCCTGTAGCCTTCAGCAGGATGAACAGGAAGGTGGCCCCGATCATCAGCCAGAAGTAATAGGTCTGTAAGGTGGTGAAGTCGGAGGCCGTAGCCATCACGCCTTCCGAGGTCAGGAGGCCACTGTTTTCCAGGGCGGTAAGCATGACGTAGATGCCGATGCCCACAGGCAGCGCCTTGCGCGCTCCTTCGGGTAGCGCGTCCACAAAGAACTTTTTCAGCGGGGTGACGACAATCACCAGGTAGAGAATCGCCGCCACAAAGGTGACCGCCATCAGATTGGCGTAGGTCAGGCCGGTGTCGGTGCCCAGCATGGAAATCAGCACCGCGCTGAGGCCCATGTTGGCGGTCATGACCAGGGGCAGGTTGCAGAGGACACCCAGCAACAGGCTGCCGATGAAGCAAATCAGGGCAACGGCCAGATAAGAACCGGCGTAATTGCCGTAGGCGGAGCCGATGATTTGGGTGTTCATCATCAGTGCACACACTGCGATGCAGAATGCGCCCAGGCCCGCGCCGATCTCGGACTTCATGGTGGTGCCTCTGTCAAGGTGGTGGAAGAACTTGTTCAGGGCCAGGCTGATGCCGCTGGGGCCTTTCTCCTTGACCTCTTCTTCCTCTTCCAGGAATTCTTCGTCCTGGGTTTCGTTTGCCGTTTCGTTCACTTCCACGGCTTCCGTCGTTTCTCGTGCCATTGCGTTCGCTCCTATTCATTGATTGTAAGTGGGGAGGGCGGCCAGCGGCCGACCGGCCGCCCTGATGGGTGGATGCTTACAAGACAGCAGGAGGTGACTGCTTACTTCTTGGCCTTGGCCTTCTTCTTTCCGCCGTTGACAACGGGGAGGACGAAGCACACCACAGCGGTGACAACCATGCCGGCAATCAGCACGGCGTCCACAGCGTACTGGATCATCTTCCAGCTCTCGGTGCCAGAGGAAGTGCCGGAGGTGGTGGTAGTGGCGGAGGTACCCGTCGCTCTGGAGCGGCAGTACTGGTACAGCATGTGCTTGGTGGTCTGACGGAGCAGGTAAGTGCCGTAGTTGGTGGAGGTGGCGTCGCCTTCATACTCGTAGTAGGTATCCACGGTGGAGCCGCCCAGCTGACCTTCCACGCCGCCGAACAGGCCGGCGCCGGGAGACATGACCCAGGCATAGGGGCCAACGCCGTCGGTGATAATCATGCCGTCGAAGCCCCACTCGCCCCGGAGGATGGTCTGATACAGGCCATAGTGGAACTGAGAGATGCCGTCGCGGTTCAGGGAGGACATGATGCCCAGGGCGCCCTCGCCGTCCTCATAGGTGCCGGACTCGGTCTCGTCGTTGGGCACGAAGACGGTCTCGACGCAGATCTCATAGTCCTTCAGGTAAATCTCACGGGCAGCCTGCTCGGAGAACCAGGTGATGTTGCCGTCACGGTTGGTGTCGTTGTCGTTCATGGCCATGTGCTTGATGTACACGGCGATGCCGGAATCCTGGAGGCCGCTGACCTCTGCGGCGCCCATCATGCCGCCCAGGAAGCCGTCCTCGGAGAAGTACTCGAAGTTACGGCCGCCGAAGGGGGTGCGGTGGGTGTTCATGGCGGGGGCGTAAGCGCCGGACAGGCCGTTCTTAATGGACTGGTGGGCATAGGCTTCGCCCATCTGATACAGCAGGTAGGGATTCCAGGTGGAGGCGTTCACCACAGCGGAGGTGAACCAGGTGTTCACGCCGTAGCTGTTGTTGCCGTTGCCGGACTCGCCGGGGCCATCCACCACAGAGGTCTGGACCTTGTTGACGGACTCCACAGCAGGGGTCTGCCAGCCCATGCTGCCGGCTACGGTGATCTGCTCATCCAGAGTAGTCTGGTCAACCAGGTAGGACCAGATTTCGTTGTCATAGGAGGCGGTCTCCAGGATGGGGCAGTCCACATCCAGACGCATGGAGGTCTCTTCCTCGGTGACCTGATAGTTGCCGTCCTCGTCCACGACGGGGTCGCCGTTGTCGTCTACGACGACGTAGTAGACCTTGCTGTACTCGATGGCGTGGTCTTCCACCTCATCGTCGTAGAGGTAGCGCTCATCATTCTGATCCAGGCCCTCCCAGGTTTCCTCGGTGGCATAGACCAGGTAGCTTGCGCCGCCTACATATTTGGTGACGGTCTTGGTGACCTTTTCGCCGTTTTCATAGGTCTCATAGGTGTAATCCACGCTGCCAAGGGCGGGGCAGGCCAGCACTTCCACCAGACCCTCGCTGAGCGCCTCGGTCTTGCAGCTGGACTCGTGGGACATGATGACGGCCATGCCGCCCTCAAAGTCGCTGCGGTCCAGATAGCCGTCCAGCATATTGCCGTCGCCGGCGTCCACGTCGCTGAGGGCCACGGTGGCGACCTGCTCGTCGCTGTCGCGGGCGCCTACGCCGTCATCGTTGTAAACGATGGTCTCGTCCAGGGTGGCGGTGACTACGTCGGTGGCGTCGTTGTGGGCGTCAAAGGCCACATGGAACTGATACTCGCCCTTCTCCAGCACATAGCAGCCGTAGCCGTAGGAGTCGAAGGAGGCCAGGTCGTCAATGTCAAACTCGATGGTGTACTCTGCGGACTCGCCAGCCGCCAGCTCGGCGGTCTTCTGGAAGCCGATCAGCACCTTGGTGGACTTCTGGAGGCCGGTGCCGCTGATGCCGCAGTTCTCGTCGGTGTTATAGGGTGCTTCCAGATAGAGCTGGACCACGTCCTTGCCCGCTACATCGCCGGTGTTGGTCACCTTCACGGTGATGCTGCCGGTAGAGTGTGCGGTCAGGTCAATGTCGCTGCTCACTACCTCATATTCAAACGTGGTGTAGCTCAGGCCGTAGCCAAAGGGATACTGCACAACCTCATCATAGCCGGAGGCTGTACCGTTTTTCCAGTCGTGGGTAGTGAAGTAGTCGCTTTCGAAGTAGCCCTCTGCGTCGGCGGTCTCATACCAGCGATAGCCAACATAGATGCCTTCCTCGTACTGATAGTAGCCGAAGTCGCTGGACTGGTCGAAGCCGGTGACAATCTCGGACACGTTGGTGTACTTGTTATCGTCGTTGTTATAGAAGGAGGGCATGGTGGACATATCATACGCATAGGTGTCCGCCAGATGGCCGGAGGGGTTCACGTCGCCCACCAGAATCTGAGCCACGGCAACCAGGCCGGCCTCGCCGGGATGGCCGATCCACAGGCAGGCGTCCACGCCGTATTCTTCCTGCTCAATCTCGCCCAGCTCCATGGCTGCGGAGGAGTTGATGAGGACGATGGTGGTCTCATAGTTCTCGTTGCAGAACTTCAGCAGGTCCTTCTCGTCCTCGCTGAGCTGCAGGTAGGTGGTGCCGGTGGAGGCAACGCCGTCTTCGTCATAATCCATGGTGGGGGAAGCGCCCTCAGCGCCGGAACGGCCGAAGGTGACGATAACGACATCGTTATAGCCGTCCTCCATGAAGTCGTCCTTATCCCGCTCGTAGACCTCATAGGCAAACTCGCAGACCTGGGTGTAGCCGCCCCAATCGCCGTTGCCGTAGGCGTCCTTGTTCTCCGCATAATCGGAGCCGCTGAAGGTGGTGATTTCACCGGTGCCGGTGTGACCGTAATAGTCCTCGGTGGTGTCCATGTTCCGGCCACCGCCGACGGCCTGCTCCAGCCACTCCCAGGCCTTCTCGTTGACATCCAGGTACATCTCAGTACTGGTGCTGTCCGAGCCGTCGTCCTTGGTGCCGGTGAAGGCTTCGTACATGGAGTAGGTGTACTCGTCATACTTGCCGCCTGCGGAGCCGGTGCCGCCATTGATGTAGTTATAGCTCATGGCGCCCAGGATGGTGACCTTGGTTCCCTTCTCCAGAGGCAGGGTGTTGTTCTCGTTGCGGAGCAGGACTGCACCCTCTCCTTCCAGCTCGGTGACGATTTCCCGGCCCTCGGCCAGAAGATCCATCTCGTCATAGCTGGTTTCGTCATCGCCGCTGGTTGTCGTGCCGCTGGAGCTGGTGCCCAGGTAGCTGGTCAGGGTGGTGCCGAAGGTGCTCATCAGCACATTCACCATCATGGTGATGACCAGCAGGACTGCAATGGTCACGATGCCGGGGACTAGCCGTTTGTTCTTTTTCATAGCTGTTTCATTCCTCCTAATCGTTATGATTTGTGTGGTTTGCGGACACCGTTGATTGTGCCTCCTTTCCGCATTGAGTTGGACGCTTTGCGCGCAGGGCCGGGGTGCCGCTCCCATGCCCTCTTGACACAGTTAGTTTACAAATTTTTAAGCCTGATTTCAGATTTTTGGCACGGTTGGTCAAAAATCCGGCACAATTGGTTTTGAGAATGTATTTGCCTGTTCCGCAGGCAAAAAAGACCGCGGCCCGGGCAAAGCCGGGCCGCGGTCTGTGCGTTCTGATGGAATTGTCCGTTATTCCGCTTCCTTCAGGGGCTGCCCCTGGGGCAGCGGAATCAAAATTTGCAGGGAAAAGATGCGGTCTGTGGACTGGATGGCAATGTCCCCGCCGTACTTCTCCGCCGTGCTGCGGATGCTTTTCAAACCGATGCCATGGTCCTGCTTGTTGGCCTTGCTGGTGGCAGGGAGGCCGTCCACCAACGGCACCTTGCCCTGGCAGTAGTTCCGCACCCGGATCATCAGGAGCTCTTTCTCAGTGTACACCGCCACCTGGATGACCCGCTGGGCCCTGTCCTCCAGCTTGCTGACCGCTTCGATGGCGTTGTCCAGGGCGTTGCCGAACATGGTGTACAGGTCGATTTTGTCCAGGAAGTCCAAATAGCTGCCGTCCGCCATGCAGGTCATGTTGATGTGCCGCCCCTCGCACTGGAGGCTCTTTTCCGTCAGCACGATGTCCAGGGCCCGATTGCCGGTTTTCATGGCCGAGTCGTAGATCAGCACTGCGTGCTCCATCTCCTCCAGCTGCCGGTCGATCTCCACCTCGTCCTTCAGCTGACGGATGGCCTCCATCTGGTGCTTCAGGTCGTGGCATTTCCGGTTGATCAGGTCGATGTTCTCCTGGGACAGCTCATATTGCTCCTTTTGCAGCAGCCAGAGCTGGCGGTTCAGGGCCAGCTCCATCTCCGTCCGCTGCAGCGTTTCCAGGCTGTTTTGCAGCAGCAGGACGAAGATGCACACCGCACATACCACCCACCGATAGACGGTGATCATGTTGGCGTTGAGCTGATTGTTCTCCCCCAGCAGCCAGAAGATGACCTGATAATTGGCCAGCACAGTGAACAGGAGCATCATCAGCCCGTGGAGGGCCAGGAGGCGCTTTGGAATGAAGGCGGTCTGGTTATACCTCACAGCGGGCAGCAGCAGCCTGTACACGCAATAGCCCACCCCTGCCGCCAGCAGGAGATAGTATAGCAGGGTCAGGCAGAGGCCCGGTACTGTCCCCGTATCGAGCCGAAAAAGCTGCGTTTGCAGCGGTATAAACGTCTGGGCGGCCAGCTCCGCCAGGAAATAACCCCAGGAAGCGTAGTAAAAGATGTGGGCTCCGTCCGTTTTCCGTGTCAAAGCCAGATACAGCAGGAGAAACACCAGGCAAATCGGGGCCTCCAGCACCGTGGAGGCATTGCTGGAGTCCACCAGGAGGGAAATCGTCACCTGGGAGGCCGCCGCCATCAGCAGGAGGAGCAGGACGTGGAGAACCTTCCCGTGTCTGCGGGGGTGGGGCTGACACAGAATCTCCACCGTCACCAGCTCACACAGGAACCGGAAAAGATCCGGTTCGCTAAAAATCTGCTGAATCGGCTCAAGCAATATCATTGTTGATCCCTCCAATATAGTTGGACAGGGCGGACAGGAACTCCTTCCGCTTCTGACGGCTGATAGGTACCCGTTCCGGCCCCACAATGGCCAAATCCCCCTGAATGCCGGACACATTGGCCAGGTTCACCAGATAGCTGACCCCGCTGCGGACAAAGGACTTGCCGGAGAGCTGTTCGGTCATGTTTTTCATGGTCTCCCGCACCTCATAAGTGCCGTCGGCAGCGTGAACGCGCAGATTGTGCCGCTGGCTTTCAATGTAGTAGATGTCCCGCAGCTGCACCCGTTTCATGCCGTCCTCCCAGGGCAGCAGCAGGGAGGCCCCGGATTCCCGCCGGGACAGGGTGCGCAGGGCATCCTGTATCTCCATGGCGAAGCTGTAATAGTTCACCGGCTTCAGGAGATATGCCTGGGCCCGCACCTTGTAGCCCTGGATGGCGTATTGAGCCATGTTGGTGATAAAAATCAAAATGACCTCGCTGTCCTGCTCCCGCACCTTCATGGCGGTGCGCATCCCGTCGATGCCGGGCATTTCAATGTCCATCAAAATCACGTCATAGACGGGCGTGTAATCGAAGAGCAGCTTTGCCCCGCTCTCAAAGGCCGTCACCTGAAACGCACACCCCTGTTCCTCAGACAGCTTGTCCAGATAGGCGCAAATCGTATTCCGCTGCTCCAGCTCATCCTCCACCACTGCGATCCGAACCATGATTCTCCCCTTTCCCGTGCCTGCGCACCTTTTGCGCGCCCCCGCTTCCCACAGGGGGCGTGGCCGGATAGTTCCTTCTTCCCGCGTTGGGCGCGGCCCCATCGCGTTTCATTCATCCTTATTGTACCGCATTTTGTGCTGCCCGGCAAGGGATTTTCCCGTAATTTTTACAAAAGAACGAGATAAAGCTGTCGGCTCCCTCCCGCAGAACGCAGCGAAGCGCAGGAGCATATTCTGCTCCTGCGCCTGCTGCCATCGATCAAACGGTCTGTGCCGTTACGAAAGCCTGCCTCCTCACCCGGCAGAATTGCCCCGCCGCAGCAATTTCATCCGCGGTGCCAACCCCATCTGCCTGGGCATCAAACTCGTTTATCACACGCGAGGCCTGTCAGCGCCTACAGCAATTCTGCCAGCAGCTTTATCACCATTGCGATAAAAATCACGCCGCCAATTCCGCTGACAATACCGTAAATCCTCTTTGACTCAGGGTCTTTCCACTCCCTGACAAGGTAGTACAGACCAAACGCTGCAATCAGAGCTCCTATTATTGCACCAATAATACTAACAACCATTACGCTTCCTCCATTTCAACAGCAGTGATGAATTGATTATCACAATAAATG
>JAJQEV010000111.1:0-26914 GCA_021201475.1 Clostridiales bacterium | reverse complement strand
AATCGATTCCGCATTATTTGCGATCACGCAAAATGCGACAGCTATTCATGATTACAATAAATGAATCGATTCCGCATTATTTGCGATCACGCAAAATGCGACAGCTATTCATGATTACTAAAACCGAGCCGGTGTTATGCACCAGCGCACCGACGATCGGATTTAAGGTTCCGATGATAGCAAGAATGATTGCGATAAAATTAAGCGTCAGGGAGAAGGTCATATTCAGCTTAATGGTCGCCATCATTCGCTTGGACAGGGCAATCAGATGGGGCAGTTCCTTTACCTCATCGTCCACCAGGGCGATGTCCGCCGCATCGACTGCAATGTCGCTGCCAACGCCGCCCATCGCAATGCCGACGTTTGCTTTCTTCAGCGCGGGCGCATCGTTTACGCCATCACCAATCATGCAGACGGCCTCGCCTTTTTTCTGATAACCCTCTATCCGGTTTAATTTATCTTCCGGCAGGCAATTCGCGTGGACTTCTTCAATGTGAAGCCGGGAGGCGATAGCAGAGGCGGCTCTCTCATTGTCGCCCGTCAAAAGGACAGGCTGTACATTCAGGCCGTTCAGCGCGTCGATCATACTGGCGCTTTCCTCCCGTACCGTATCCGACAAAACGACATATCCGCAGAGCTGTTCTGATACCGCAAGATAGGTAACGGTACAGCCCTGCGACAGATAATGGTCTGTCCCGGCAAGCACCGCATCCGGCACGACAATCCTTTTTTCCGTGAGCAGCTCCAGATTGCCCGCGAGGATTTCCTGCCCGGCAACCTCGGCGCAAACGCCACGGCCCGGTAACATCTGAAACCCTTCGCAGGGGAGCAGCGCGGCTTCGCCGCCCTGCTTATAAGAACGGACAATCGCTTTCCCCAGAGGATGCTCGGAAAGCTGCTCTGCGGAAGCGCACAGGCGATATAAATCTGTATCGGCAAGCTCGTCCGTAATGCTGATTACTTCAATGACCCGGGGGGTTCCGTAAGTCAGTGTTCCGGTTTTGTCAAAGGTGATTTTAGTGACAGATGCCAGCCGCTCCAGCGCATCGCCCTCCCGTACAAGGAAGCCGTGTTTTGTGGCGTTTCCGATGGCCGCCATAATCGCCGTGGGCGTGGCAAGCACAAGCGCACACGGGCAGAATACGACCAGTATCGTTACCGCACGGATGATTTCACCGCTGATGAGCCATGTCAGCGCGGCGGCGGTGAGGGCAATCACAACGATCCACGTTGCCCAGCGGTCTGCCAGGCCCACGATTTTCGCTTTTCCTGCATCAGCCGACTGCACAAGGCGGATCATCCGCTGAATAGAGCTGTCCTCGCCAACCTTTGTGGCCCGCATTTCAAACGCTCCGAACTGGTTGACCGTGCCGCTGGATACTTCATCGCCCACAGTCTTATCTACCGGCAGTGATTCCCCCGTCATAACCGCCTGATTGACAGAAGTCTGACCTGAGATAATCACGCCGTCCACGGGGACCGTTTCCCCCGGGAGGACACGGAGCAGCGCATCCACAGGAACCTCCTCTGCGGGAATGATTTTTTCCGTTCCGTCTGCAATGAGCCGCGCCGTCTGCGGGGTAAGATGCACCAGCTTTTCGATTCCGGCCCTGGCTCTTGCAACCGTCAAATCCTCCAGAAGTCCGCCCAACTGCATGATAAACGCGACCTCCCCGGCGGCAAAGTCCTCCCCAATGCAGACCGAAGCAATCAATGCGATAGACACGAGCACGTCTGCCTTGATGTCAAAGGCGGTGACCAGTCCTATGACTGCTTCTAAAAGGATGGGAACCCCGCACAGGATAATGGAAATCCATGCCAGGTGAAACGGAAAGGGATTCCATCCTGTCAGACTGACGAGCAGCGAGACGCCGGAGATAACAAGCAGTGCAATCTCTTTTTTGGCACCGCCCTTTTCCAAAAGCGACTCCAACCTCTTCATCAACTGTTTCATTCTATTGCCTCCAAACAAATACCTATAGGGGTACGTGTATATTTATTATACCTATGGGGGTATGGGTTGTCAATAGAAAAAAATAAAAACAGCCAAGCTTTTGGCTGCTTTTACTCTTTGTGTTCAGCTGATATGTCAGGTTATCCCATGTTCGCAAAACGCTCCACCGCCAGGGTGAAGTCCGCGATGGTTTTATCCGCATCGCCGTGTTCAATGCCGTCTCTCACACAATGCTGGATATGCCCTTCCAAAACAATTTTGCCGCAGCTGTGAAGCGCTGATTTTGCTGCGTTGATCTGCGCCAGAATATCCTCACAGGGAACGTCCTCATCAACCATACGGTCAATCGCCTGCACCTGACCGATTATTTTCTTTAATCTGCGATGCAGATTTTCCGCATCCATACACTGTCTCATTCCGCATTCCTCCAATCCAAAGGGGTATATGTATATTATAATTAAGTTCGGCCAGCCTGTCAAGGTGCGCCGTTTTCTGTTCGGAACGGCGCCCCGGCAGAGGGAGGGCAGGCCCTGTTTTCTTCCCTCTTCCCCGCTCAGGGCGGAATTCCTCCTGACGTTCAGAAGCCGCAAAGGCGGCGCACCCTCCGCCGGGGTGCGCCGCCGGGACACGGCCTGTGTCCCACATCCGGGCAGAGGGCCGCAAGCCTGACCCTCCGCCCAACGTCTCAGGAAGGAGGATGGGAATGCGTTCCCGCTGTCCAGGTTCAGTATATGCAGAGTTCGGGCAGATATTCCGCCTTTTTTACCGGTTTTTGACTGCAACTTTTTTGTTTTCCCCCTTGCATATAGCCGTTTGGCATGCTAAAATAAAATATGTATAGCCTTTTGCCCGAAAAGGCTTCTTTCTGTTTCTTTTCCGGCAGGGTATACCCTGCCGGGCGGAGTCATGCGGCCTGCCTCCGTCTCCTTTTCCTGCCTGGGTCGGCGGTTCCCGCCTCAGGCGGCCGCATCTGTTATTTTATTCCATTTTAAAGAAGGATGTATTTCATTGACCTTTCAAGACTGTCACTTAATCGAGCCCATTCTCCGCGCCCTGGCCGAGCAGGGCTACACTGAACCCACCGCCATTCAGGCGGGGGCCATCATCCCCGCCCTGGAGGGGCGGGATATTTTGGGCACAGCCCGCACCGGCACCGGCAAGACCTGTGCCTTTGCCACCCCCATTTTACAGCTGCTGAGCCAGCGGCCTGCCCAGGGTCGGCCCATTCGGGCGCTGGTGCTGACCCCCACCCGGGAACTGGCCATCCAGAATCAGGAGTGCTTTGAAGCCTACGGCAAATACCTTGACCTGAAAAGTGTGGTCATTTTCGGCGGCGTGGGCCAGAACCCCCAGGTGGAGGCCATTCAGTCCGGGGCGGACATTCTGGTGGCTACCCCCGGTCGGCTGGCCGACCTGTACCAGCAGGGGCTGCTGGACCTGTCCCACCTGGAGATTTTCGTGCTGGACGAGGCCGACCGTATGCTGGATATGGGCTTCATCCACGATGTACGGAAAATTCTGAAATGGCTGCCCAAAGAGAAGCAGACCCTGTTCTTCTCCGCCACCATGCCGGAGGAGCTGACCGACCTGGTGCGCAGCCTCCTCCGCAAGCCCGTCCGGGTGTCTGTGGATCCGGTGAACTCCACCGTGGACGCCATCGAGCAGCGGGTCTACAAGGTGGACAAGGGCAACAAGACCCGCCTGCTGGTGCGGCTGCTGGCCCAGAACGACTGGCCCTCCGTGCTGGTGTTCACCCGGACGAAGCACGGGGCCAACAAGGTCTCCAAGGACCTGGAAAAGGCGGGCATCCCCGCCTCCGCCATCCACGGCAACAAGAGCCAGACCGCCCGCCAGGCCGCCCTCTCCGGCTTCAAGGCCGGGGCGCTGCGGGTGCTGGTGGCCACCGACCTGGCCGCCCGTGGGCTGGACATCGAGGAGCTGGCCTGCGTCATCAACTATAACCTCCCTGAGGTGCCGGAGACCTACGTCCACCGCATTGGCCGCACCGGCCGGGCGGGCCACGGCGGCATCGCCCTCTCCTTCTGCGACTTTGACGAGCAGCCCCTCCTCCATGACATCGAGAAGCTTATCCGCAAGTCTGTCCCCGAGGTACAGGGCCATCCCTTCCCCATGCAGCAGACCCAGCCCAGCCCCAGAGACAAGCAGGGCCGCATCATCAACGCCGAGGATCAGGAGGCGCGGGAGGCAGCCCGGGCCGCCGCCAAGCAGCGCCGGGAGGCCCAGGCCGCTCAGCAGCAGACCGCCCCGGCTCAGCCGGAGGAAAAACCTGTCAAGCAGACGGCTCAGCCGGAGCAGAAGCAGGCGGCGGAGCCTAAGCCCTCCGGCAAGAAAAAGAAGGGGAAGCAGCCCGCCTCCACCGCCTCCGTGTCCGAGCTGTTCGGGGTGGAGATCCCCGGCC
Source organism: Clostridiales bacterium (assembly GCA_021201475.1). GTDB lineage: Bacteria > Bacillota > Clostridia > Oscillospirales > Oscillospiraceae > Onthomonas. Next base: position 22,541 of record JAJQEV010000111.1, on the reverse strand, counting down.
TGCTGCCCGACCCGGTAGAGGAGCCCCCTGCCCTGGAGGAGAAATTCGACTCCTCGGACATCCTCCACCGCAAGCCCAGGAAGCCGGAGCGCAGAGTAGTACCATCCCTCAGCAGCGTCTCTCTGCTGCCCAACATCGAGCTGAAGGAGACCTTCGGCTCCAAGCTGCGGGAGGACAGCGCCACCTTCGCCCCCACCGGCGGGGCGCTGGACGCCACCGACCGGATGTTTAAGACGAAAACCGTCCTGCCGGAGCAGTACGGCGGAAAGAAGCGGGGCCAGAATACCGAGGGCAAGTCCGGCAAGAAGAAAAAGGACGACAAGGCCGGAGCGCCGTCGACCAAATCCGCCGGAAAGCAGCCTGCCGCCCAGTCCGGCACCAAGGCGTCCGCCAACCAGGGTGAAAAGAAGTCCGCGAAAAAGGGCGGCGGACAGAATGCCGCCGCCAAAGCGCAGAAGCCGGCGGAAAAGTCCTCCAAACAGGGCAAAAAGGCGGCGAAGCAACCCAAAAAGGGGAAGCCTGACCAGAAGTTATCCACCGATGTGGATAACCGTGTGCAAAAGTTTGCCAAGCCCCACTACTCTGCCGACAGCGGAATGCGCTACTCCCGCACCAAGGACTCCACCGAGCAGGCCAGCCTGATGAAGCCCTATTACCTCAGCGACGTGGAGGACAAGTAACCCTGACAGGAGCGTTCCCTTATGTTCTATTATTACCTTGCGGCGGCGCTGCTTGTGGCAGCTGACCAAGCGGCCAAGCTGCTGACCCGCCAGTGCATCGCCCTGGGGGAACACGTCACCCTGATCCCCTATGTGGTGGGGCTGACCTATGTACAGAATACCGGCATGGCCTTCTCCTCCCTGTCCTCCCACACGCTGCTGCTGACCATCGTGTCCCTGGTGGCCAGCGTGGCGCTGGCGGCAGCCGTCTGGAAAAATCCCTTTCACTCCAAATTCGCCAACTGGATGCTGACATTGATTCTGGCCGGAGCGGTAGGCAACCTGATCGACCGGGCGGTGTTCGGCTTCGTCACCGATATGATAGAGGTGCTGTTTGTCAACTTCGCCGTGTTCAACGTGGCGGACTCCTTCATCTGCGTAGGGGTGGCGCTGCTGCTGATTTACGCCCTGTTTTTTGACAGGTCGGAGGACGCGCCCAGGGAGGGCAAACAGGATTGACCGGAAAGGAGGGCCTGCCATGGAAGCGCTGACCTTCACCGTCCCCGACGGGGCGGAGCCCCGGGCGGACACCTTCCTCACCGCCGCCCTGGCGGGCGACTATACCCGCTCCGCCGTCCAGCGGCTGATAGAGGCCGGTCTGGTGAAGCGTTCCGGCCAGCCAGTGAAGAAAAACGCCCGCCTCTCACCCGGCGACAGCCTGACCGTGGAGATTCCCGACCCGGAGCCCATCGACGCCAAGCCCCAGAACATCCCCCTGGACGTGGTGTATGAGGACGAGGATGTCATCGTAGTGAACAAGCCGGTGGGGATGGTGGTACATCCCGCGGCGGGGCACCCGGACGGGACGCTGGTGAACGCCCTGCTCTACCACTGCGGGGGCAGCCTGTCCGGCGTCAACGGGAAACTCCGCCCGGGCATCGTCCACCGCATTGACCGGGACACCAGTGGCCTCATCATCGCCGCCAAGAACGACGCTGCCCACCTGGCCCTGGCGGAGCAGCTGCAGGACCACTCCCTGGCCCGAACCTATGAGACTATCGTGGTGGGCGCTCTGCGGGAGGACTCCGGCATGGTGGACGCCCCCATCGCCCGGCACCCCGCCGACCGGAAGCGGATGGCGGTGGTGGCGGGGGGCAAGCCCGCCGTCACCCACTGGCAGGTGCTGGCCCGGTATCCCGGCTATACCCGCCTGGAGTGCAGGCTGGAGACGGGCCGCACCCACCAGATTCGCGTCCACATGGCCTACATCGGCCACCCCGTCCTGGGGGACACCGTCTACGGCAGCAAAAAGCCCTACCCCGGGCTGGCGGGCCAGTGCCTCCACGCGAAAAAGCTGGCCTTCCGCCATCCCCGCACCGGGGCGGCGGTGGAGGTGGACTGCCCTCTGCCGGAGTACTTTGTGAACGTGGCGCGGAGGCTGGAGGGGAGCCGGTAGGCGGTTCGCGCTGAGGAAATTTGCCAGAGTGGAAACGCTTCTCTTTTTGCGACCGGCATGGCAGAACTGCTTGCTTTTTGAAAAATTTTGTGTTAAGCTTTCAGTGGCTCTTATTTGGCGCTTGCCTGTAAGAGCTGGCGCTGTCCAATACGGTGGCGGTTAGCCCCCTTCGCGGGGGCAGCTTCTTGTCCCCTGCTCTACGGAAAGGGGGGCTGCCCGATGACTACATCAGAACTGTTCCAGTTTTGCCTTGTTATCATTGGCATAATCGGCCTGTTCCTTCAGGCAAAAAAGAAGTAACCGCCCTGGCCACTAACCTGGCGGTTACTTCTAGTAACTCAACCGGGGGCTGACCGTTACCGGACAGCGCCCTTTCTATGTTTATTATAGCCCGGCGCGGGCGGCTTGTCAAGTCCTGGTTTTCCTCCTCAGGTAAGGAACGCTTTGTTGCGCGCCCCCTTCCCCGCCCATGTTACTTTCCGTTGCTTGCCGCAACGGGGCCTTTCATGGTATCCTCTCCTTATCAGCAAGGAGGTGCTGTTTCATGTTCAGTGAAAATTTGAAAGCATTACGAAAGCAAAAGGGTATGAGCCAGGAGACGCTGGCGCAACAGCTCCATGTGGTGCGGCAGACGATCTCAAAATGGGAGAAGGGTCTTTCCGTCCCTGACGCGGATATGCTGATTCGCATTGGGGAGCTGTTCGAGGTGTCCGTCTCCGACCTGCTGGGGGAAAAGCTGGAGCATGAGCCGGAAATGAACCAGGTAGCCGCCCAGCTGGCCCTCCTTAACGAGCAGCTGGCCAACCGCACCCGCCGCCACCGGCGGATATTCAGGGGGGTGCTGATCGGGCTGGCCGCAGTGGCAGTCCTCACCCTGGTGCTGAACTTTGCGGGGATGGTGACGTACCGGTCGGTACCGGAAAGCCTGACCACGGTGGAGTTGCTCTGCACCCTGGACGGGGAAGAGTACGGCTACACCATCACCTACGACCAGAACTACCGGGTGGTGGAGGCCGGCGGCGACGCCTGGCTCTTTGACCACGTCGGGATGGACGAGTACAGCGACGCCAACCGGCAAATCGCCCTCATTGAGGACTACTTTGACCTCCGGGGCGGCGCCGTCACCGTGACGGAGCAGGAGGCCGCCTCCCCCGCAGAGGCAGAGTGAATCACGCAGAAATCCCCCTCCGGCGCGGTACGCCGGAGGGGGATTGTTCTTGTCGTTTGCAATTATGGCTCTTCGGGCTGGGGCGCGTCTCCGCCGTCCTCCAGGGCCTCCGGAGCATGATAGACCGCCTCGAAGTCCTCCCGGCTCATGGTCTCGTACTCCAGCAGGTATTCCGCCGTGGCGGTGAGCTGGGCCATGTCCCGCTGCAAAATCTCCCGGCACTGGGCGTATGCCTTCTCAATGATGGCCCGCACCTCCCGGTCGATCTTGGCGGAGACCTCCTCGGAGTAGGGCTTGGTCTGGGTCATATCCCGGCCGATAAACACCTCGCCCTTGCTGTCGTCATAGACGATGGCCCCCAGCTCCTCGCTCATGCCGTACTTGGCCACCATGGAGTGGGCGATGGATGTGGCCCGCTCCAGGTCGTTGCTGGCTCCGGTGGAGATGTCCCCCAGCACCAGCTCCTCCGCCACCCGGCCACCTAGCAGGGCCACGATGTTTTCATACAGCTCGGTGCGGCTGACGAAGTTCTTGTCCGTCTCCGGCAGGGCGATGGTCATGCCGCCGGCCTGGCCTCTGGGGACGATGGAGATTTGATGCACCGGGTCATGGGTGGGCAGGGCGTGCATAGCTACGGCGTGGCCCGCCTCGTGCCAGGCGGTGAGCTTCCGGGCTTCCGGCGTCACGACGCTGCTCTTCTTCTCCGGCCCGGCAATCACCTTGATGATGGAATCCTGCAAGTCCTGCATGGTGATGAAGGGCTGATTCTTCCGGGCGGCCAGGAGGGCCCCCTCGTTCATCAGGTTCTCCAGGTCGGCCCCGGTGAAGCCGCCGGTGCCTGCCGCCAGGGTGTGGAGGTTCACGTCCTCCGCCAGGGGCTTCTTTCGGGCGTGTACCTTCAGGACCTCCTCCCGGCCCCTGATGTCGGGGAGGCCCACATAGATCTGCCGGTCGAACCGCCCCGGCCGCAGGAGGGCAGGGTCCAGAATGTCCACCCGGTTGGTGGCCGCCATAACCACCACGCCGGAGTTGCCCTCGAAGCCGTCCATCTCCACCAGCATCTGGTTCAGGGTCTGCTCCCGCTCGTCATGGCCGCCGCCCAGACCGGCGCCTCGCTGACGGCCCACGGCGTCGATTTCGTCGATGAAGATGATGGCAGGGGCGTTCTGCTTGGCCTGGTCGAACAGGTCGCGGACGCGGCTGGCGCCCACGCCCACATACATCTCCACAAAGTCGGAGCCGGAGATGGACAGGAAGGGCACCCCGGCCTCCCCCGCCACGGCTTTCGCCAGCAGGGTCTTGCCGGTGCCGGGAGGGCCTACCAGCAGCACGCCCTTGGGGATGCGGGCCCCCAGGAGGGTGTACTTCTCCGAGTCCTTCAGGAAGTCCACCACCTCGGCCAGCTCCTGCTTCTCCTCCTCGGCTCCGGCCACGTCGTCAAAGGACACCTTCTGCTTCATGTCCTCCTGAGAGACGGTCCTGGCCTTGCCGAAGTTGTTCAGGGGGCCGCTTCCGCCCCCGCCGCCGTTCAGGTTGGCCTGCCGCAGCAGAAGGAAGTACAGCAGCACCGCCATGACGCAGCCCCCCAGGATGCTGGGCAGCCACACCTGCCACCAGGGGGTGCCGCTGTCCGGGAGATAGCTGTAGCTGGAGAGGATACCCGCCTCCGCCTGCTCCTCGATGAGGTCGTTCAGGTCGTTGTAAAACAGTTCGGTACTGGCCGCCTGGCAGACCGCCGTGGTGCTGTCCAGGTACGCCTCCCGCAGGCTCATGGTAACCGTGCCATCCCGGACGGAGAAGGACGTCACCTGCTCCTCCTCAAACAGCGTCACCATTTGGCTGTAGGACACCTCCGCCGTGGAGCTGCTGCTGCCGGAGGAAGTGTACAGGAACACCACCAGGGCCACCAGGACTGCATACATGAAAATGGTTGTAATCGTTCTCTTGTTCAAGGGCTTTGCGCTCCAATCTGTGATTTGCCGCAGGGAAGGAACATCAGGCGCGTCCGTGCGGCCAGCCCACCGCGTCTGGGAGGTTTGCGGGCGGTCAGCCGCCGTAGACCTCCGGCTTCAGGATGCCGATATAGGGTAAATTCCGATATTTCTGGTCATAGTCCAGGCCGTAGCCCACCACAAAGGCGTCCGGCACAGTGAAGCCCACATAGTTGGCGGTGATGGGCTTCGTCCGGCGCTCCGGCTTGTCCAACAGGGTGCAGATGGAGACGGAGGCCGCCTTCCGCAGCCGTAGCAGGTCCATCAGGTAGTACAGGGTGTTGCCGGAGTCCAGGATGTCCTCCACCACGATGACGTGGTACCCCTCCAGATTCATGGAGATATCCTTCTTGATCTCCACCTGGCCGGAGGATTTGGTGCCCCCGCCGTAGGAGGAGACGGAGAGGAAGTCCACCAGGCAGGGCAGGTCGATGGCCCGGCTCAAATCCGCCATGAAGATATAGCTGCCCCGCAGGACGCTGAGGAGCAGCAGCTTGTCCTTATCCTGAAAGTCCTGGGTGATTTGCGCCCCCAGCGCCTGCACCCGGCTGCGGAGCTGTTCCTCGGTGAACAGCACCTGTTCAATGTCTTGTTCCATGCCCATTGTGATGGCCTTCTTTCTGTTTTTTGTGTCATTAGCTTGAGGAGGCTGTACTCCTTAGATAAGGTTTGATAAAGAAAATAAGTGTTTTCCCTGCCGTCAAGCGGCATTTCCTACACTACGTGCATCCCTATCCGGGGGCCCCATTTCTCGTTCCGCCGAGAAATGGGGGAAAGCGGGCGGCTTAAGGAGGCGCTTCGGGGCCTCGCTCCTCCCTAAGAACCCTCCTCCTATTATCCTGGGGCTTCGCGCTGTCCAGCCCATAAGCGGTCTGTTCCGTCAGAGACGATGTGGCCTGTCACGCACCAAAGCTGCCGCCGATGGCGGCTGGGGAACTCTCCTGTTATCCTTTGGTCGTGGAAATCTGACTGTGCGGCCACGTTATTTTCCTCAACTCAGGATAGATTGCAACTTATGGAGACTCACCCCTCCACCGGCTACCGCCGGTTTCCCTCCCCTTTCAGAGGAGGCAGAAAGTAGTTGCAACCGCCGAGTCATTGGCGCCGCCGTCAAGCGGCATTTCCGCTTCGCTCCCTACCCTGAAAGGGGAGCTGACTGAGGGGTTACTAACAGCTAACAGCTAACAGCTTTTATCCCCGCCGCTCTGTGACGATATGAATCGCCGGTTCCCCCGGCTGGGGCAGGAAGGCGCAGTCCGCCCCGAAGGAGCACAGCGCCGCCACCTGCTCCCCGGCGAGGAACACCGGCAAAAAGTCCCGTTCCCTCTGGGGGATCTTGCTGTCAATCAGCAGCTTCTTCACCGTCTTTCGGCTTCTGGCGGGGAGGGTGATGGCGTCTCCGGTCTGTCTGGGGCGGAGGGTATATTCCCCTATTTTCAGATAGAAGGAATGGGGCTGATTGAACTTCCCGTTGGGGCACGGCTCCATGGTGCAGACCACCCGCCAGCGGGGGGTGTCCGTCACGCCGGGAACGGCCAGCGGGACGGGGAGGAACAGCTCGTCCGCTTCCACCGTCAGTTCCAGTCTGTCATAGACCCGCCGGGCGGTGAGGCCACCGGGCAGAGGGACGAAGCCGGAGAGCCGCCCGCTCCTGCAAAGCTGCAATATTTGGCTGCGCTGGCTGGCGGTCAGCACCACCTCCGGCGCTGCCTTTGCCGCCAGCTGCTGCAAGGCCCGATTGGACAGGGCTAGAGGCGCATTTATCAGCGTTGCCACCGGAATGGCATAGCCCCCCGGTACCGCTGCGGCCTGGGCGGTCAGCGCCGCCGCCTGCCCCTCCAGATAGGCGTTGTCCACCTGGAGGGTGGCCGCGCTGCGGCCCAGGGTCTCCGCCGCATTGGGCCAGCAGGTCTCCAGCAGGGGGAACACCTCCTGCCGGAGGAAGTTCCGGGTATAGGCGGTGTCCCGGTTCGTCTCGTCCTCCACATGGGGGATACCGTGGGCGGCGTTGTAGGCTTCGATTTCCTTACGGGAGGTGGTCAGGAGGGGGCGCACCAAATCACCCCGGCGGGGCGCGATGCCCCCCAGCCCATTCAGACCGCTGCCCCGGAGGAGGTGGAGCAAAACCGTCTCCCCGTTGTCCTCGGCGTTGTGGGCGGTGGCGATGCGCTGGGCACCGCACTGCTCCGCCGTCTCCCGTAGGAAGGCATAGCGATAGTTTCGGGCAGTCTCCTCAATTCCCCGGCCATCCGCTACAGCCAGGGCAGGAATGTCCGCCCCGCCGATGTGAAGGGGGACGCTGTGAGCCTGGCACCAGCCTTCCACAAAGGCGCAGTCCCGGCGGGAGGTTTCCCGGATATGATGGTCAAAGTGAGCCGCTTCTACGGTAAACCCGTACCGCTCCCCCGCCTCCAACAGCAGCGAGAGCAGGCACATGGAATCCGTCCCGCCGGACACCGCCGTCAGGACTTTTCCGCCTCTGGGGGGCAGCAGAGCTTCCTCCCGGCACAGCTTCCAGAACCCCTCCATCATCGCTCCTGATGGAAGGTGTCCCGCCCGGAGAAGGTGGTAAACTCCGGCAGCCACTGGACGATGACCTTGCCCGTCTCGCCGTGGCGGTTCTTCGCTACGATCAGCTCCGCTTCGTTCTTGTGGTCGGAGTCCTCGTTATAATAGTCATCCCGGTAGATGAACATGACGATGTCCGCGTCCTGCTCAATGGCGCCGGACTCCCGCAGGTCGGACAGCATGGGCCGCTTGTCCTGCCGTCCCTCGTTGGCGCGGGACAGCTGGGACAGGCACAGCACCGGTACGTTCAGCTCCTTCGCCATGATTTTCAGGGCGCGGGAGATGTCGCTGACCGCCTGCTGGCGGCTCTCCCCGGCGTAGCTCTTGCCTCCGGCGGACTGCATCAGCTGGAGGTAGTCCACGCAGACCAGCCCCAAATCCTTCACCCTCCGGCACTTAGCCAGCATATCGGTGACGGTGAGGGAGGGGTTGTCGTCAATCAAAATATTGGTCTGGCTCAGCACGGAGGCGGCGTTGGCCACGTCCACCCAGTCCTGCTCCTCCAGGTTGCCGGTGACCAGCTTCTTGTTGTCAATCAGCGCCTCGTTGGACAGCAGCCGCATAGCCAGCTGCTCCCGGCTCATTTCCAGGGAAAAGTAGACCACGCTCTTCTTCGTATCCTTCCCCGCCGTCAGCAGGATGTTCAGGGCCAGAGAGGTCTTGCCCATGCCGGGCCGGGCGGCCAGCAGGATCAGGTCGGAGTTGTTCAGACCGGAAATCTGCCGGTCCAGGTCGGTGAGGCCGGTGCTGATGCCGGGAATATCCCTGTCGCTGGCGGCCAGCTCCTCCAGGCGGGTATACACGTCGTCAATGGCCTCGGAGATGTGGATCAGGCCCCGGCTGGCCCGGCCCTGGCGGATGTCGTAAATGCGCTGCTCCGCCACCTCCAGAATGTCCTGGGCGGAGCCTTCGTTGCGCTGCACCATGCCGGTGATGTCCGCCGCCGTGTCCCCAATGCGGCGGAGCAGGCTCTTGTCCTGGACGATGGCGATATACTCCCCCACGTTGGCGGCGGTGGGGGTGATGTCCAGCAACTGGAGGACGTAGTTCCGGGTGGTGTTCTCCTGATAGTACCCGTCGATGCGCATCTGCTCCAGCACCGTCACCGCGTCGATTTTCTGGGACAGGTTGAACATCTTGTTGATGGTGGTGAACAGCTCCACGTTTTCCTTCTGATAGAAGTCGTCCTTGGTCAGGGCCTCCATCACCTGGGGAATACAGCGGCTGTCAATGAGCATACTGCCCAGAACGGATTGCTCCGCCTCCAGGGAGTGGGGCACCTGGCGGTAGAGCAGGTCTTCGTTGTTCAGTTCCGGCATAGTGCGCCTCCCTTCGCGTCTGACGGGAATGTGTCAGGAAAATTGTCAGCATCCTATGCCGCTATTATACCAAACTCTGACTTGTAAAACAAGTACCGGTTTTCGTCCAGACAAAGCGGGCGCACACCCGGCCGACGAAAAAAATCCCTGGCACGAGCACAGTCTCTGTGCCGCTCGCCTCGCCAGTCGCGCAGCGCAACAGGCGCGGGTGATGATTTGGTTACAGAAAGAGCGAGTGTTCTCAACAGCTGTTTCATGCTGTAAAAACACTCGTCATGGTAAGAATGGTGTGGAAGGCTTGCGTTATTTATTTTCCATCTGCGCTTTAAAGTATTCGAAAATCAGGCTGCCGTCAGACCAGCCATCCACATAGTGAGCGTAGGCCATTCGTTCCGGGTGCCACTGCACAGCCAGAAGGGGCAGATCCTGGTGATACAGCCCTTCGACGACGCCGTCATCGCTGTAGGCGCAGATCTTCAGATCTTCTGCGACCCGATCCACACCCTGGTGATGAGCGCTGTTGACAATGATTTCATCGGTTTTCCAGATGTCAGAAAGGGGCGTCCCGGGAAGAATCCGGACGGGGTGATGGGAGAACAGACGTTCGTTATTGACATGATAAGCCTGGTGATGCTCGCGGGTTGGCAGATTCTGAAACAGTGTGCCGCCAAAATACACATTAACAACCTGAGCGCCTTTACAGATTGCCAGAACGGGCTTTTTACTTTTCACAAAAACGTCCAGCGCATGCAGCTGTGCCAAATCCAGCCACCGTCTGACCCTGCGGCAGGCATAGTCCTCCTGCCCGTAAAACGTCGGATCCATATCGGGACCGCCGGGGAGAATCAGCCCCGCGAAGTCGCCGATATCAAGTTCATCCTCTGTGGGCGTGGAAGCGACCGGCTCCATACCGATTTCTTTCACAGCCGCAACATAATTGGGTACTTCATCAATGGGACTGCAAATCAGAACTTTTTTCACAAAATACGCCTCCCGTTGGAATTCTTTTGCATGAACTCAGTTTATCGCTCAGGTATTCCGCGCCATATTGGTGTGAGGAACCCTGAAAGAGCAATCCTTCAGCGCGCAAAGACGGTACAACCCTGCGCCTGCACTTAAAATTACGAAAAAACAATATCGCGGCTTCCTCAAAAATTTTATATCCTGCGCAGCTTATTTTGCAATCTCTGCCCAAAACGGAAACTCCCTGAATCCGCTGTGACAGTGCCTTGTGGGGGAATCGATGCGCATTGCGTCAGAAGGGGCGGCAAGCAGCGAACTGCTATGCCTCCACCACCATCACATGAAACGCCCCGGAGATTTCATACCCCATCTTGCACTTGACCTCGTAGGTGCCGAAGGCCTTGATGGGCTCGGCGCTGAGCCGGGCCTTGGGGATGTCATAGCCGTACTGCTTCTTCAGCATATCGGAGATTTCCTTGGTGGTGATGCTGCCGAAGAGCTTCCCTCCGGCCCCGGCCTTGGCGGGAATCTTCACCACCACGTCCTTGAGCTGGCCCACCAGCTCCAGGGCCTCCGCCCGCTCGGCAGCCTCCCTGGCCCGGCGGGCCTTCTCCTGGAGCTGCATGGTGTTGATGTTGTCCGCCGTGGCGGCCACTGCCAGCTTCTTCGGCAGCAGAAAGTTGCGGGCGTAGCCGTCGGACACGTCCACCAGCTGGCCCTTCTTGCCCTGGCCCTTCACATCAGATTGTAAAATTACCTTCATTGTCATTCCCTCCAAACAGAAATCGAATCCCAGTATCCTTGTGTATTCCCTTGTTTAACCCGTGAGCCGCCCGGAGAAGTAGCCGTCGATGGCCCGGTGGAGCTGCTCCGTGACCCCCTCCATGGTGGCGTTGGGGATCTGCGCCCCTGCCGCGGCGGAATTGCCGCCGCCCCCCAGGGTCTCCAGAATCACCTGAACGTTGATGTCCCCGGAACTGCGGCCGGAGATGATGGCGGTATCCCCGTCGAAGTAGAGGACGAAGGAGGTTTCCACCCCCTCCACATTCAGGATGGAGTCCGCCGCCTGGGCGGCGATCACCCGGCCCACGTTGCGGGAGGTGGAGGCGATGGCGACCCCTTCCCGGTACATGGTGGCGCTCTGAATGATGGCATTCTTCCTGACGGTGTCCTCCAGGTTGCTCTGGAACAGCCGGTTGACCTCCGTGGTGTCCGCGCCGCAACGGCGCAGGAAGGCTGCCGCCTCAAAGGTGCGCCCGCCGGTGCGGATGGTAAAGCTCTTGGTGTCCAGCACGATGCCGGCCAGCAGGGCCTCCGCCTCCACCCGCAGCAGGTCGGAGGATTCCATGATGTATTGAATCATCTCCGTCACCAGCTCGCAGGCGGAGGAGGCGTAGGGCTCATGGCAGTTGATGGCTGCCCCTGTGATATACTCCGTGGCCCGGCGATGATGATCGATCACCGCCACCTGCCGGAACTTCTCCAGCAGCGCCGGGGCCGCCACCTGGCTGGGCCGGTTGGTGTCCACCACCACCAGGATGCTCCGCTCATCATAGAGCAGCATGGCATCCTCCGCCGAGAGGAACACCCCCCGATAGGCCTCCAACGCCGACAGCCGTTTAATCAGCACCGTGGCGGGCACCGCCCGCTCCTCCGAAATGATGGAAACGGGCACCCCCTTCTTCCGGCAGATGGCGGCCACACCGGCCGCCGCGCCTGCGCAGTCCATGTCCCCGTTGCTGTGGCCCATGACGAAGACCCGGCTGGCGGTGGCGATGAGCCGCTCCAGGGCGTTGGCCGTCACCCGAATCTTCACCTTGGTGCGCACCTCCCGCTCCTGAGAGTGGCCGCCGTAGAAGGAGAAGTTATTCTGGCTGCGGATAACCGCCTGATCCCCGCCCCGGCTCAGGGCCATGTCCAGCGCCAGAGAGGCGTATTCGTACAGGTCGTGGAAATCGGCGTTCTGATCCATGCCAATGCCCAGGGACAGGGTGGCGTTGATGCCGTTGGGGGAGAGCACCTCATGGGCCGTGTCCAGCAGCTGGGTAAACTCGCCCTCCTGGTAGGCGTGCATATATTGCTCCTCACAGACCAGGAGGTACCGCCCCCGCTCGTATCGAAGCAGCATACCGTAGGAGGGCTTCACCCAGTCGGTGAGCTTCTCCTCCACAGCAGAGCGGATACCGGCCCGCCCCTTCTCGGAGATGCCCCGCATCATCTCCTCATAGTTGTCAATGATGATAAAGGACACGGTGGGGCGGGTGGCGTAGAACCGCTCCTGCGCCTCCACATAGTCCGTCACGTCGATCCAGAAGGTGGTGGCCAGGCGAATCCTGTTCTCGTTGCCGCCGTTCATGCGGCCAAAGACCTGGTAGCGCCGGTCGCCGATGCGCTGCTCCTGAGGGCAGAAGGGCAGCTCCCCGTCCTCCATCCAGTCCATGGGAAAGTCAGGCACCAGCGTGGTGATGTGGGCGTCCAGGTCCCGCTCCTCCTCCCCGATGATGCCCAGGAACAGGTCGTTGCACCAGATTACTTCCTCCGTGTCCGGCCGGAAGATGACCATAGGGAAGGGCGCGTTCAGCATGGTGTCCTTGCCGGAGGCCTCGATTTCCTTGCCGATTTTGGTCAGCTCCGCTGTCAGCGCCTTCTTCTGGCGGCTTTTGTAAAGCTGGGTCACCACGATGGCCAGCAGGGTCAGGGCTAACTCAATCACGCCCGCCGCCAGGTTCAGCACCATCGTCACAACGGAAAACACCAGCAGCAAAAGATAGAACAGCCTATCGTAGGACTCTATCAGCCGGTTCAGCTTTTGACTCAATCCGGGCACCTCCTTCGTGCCGTGTGCCCGCAGTTGTCAGCCCGGGGACACACCTGTGATTTGGCTGCTATGCTATTATGCCGTTATTATACCAAAACCCGCCGCATAAAACAAGTAAAACTGTAGAGTTTCTCCCCCTTTTGCAAAGCTGCCGTCAGACGGCAGCGGAAAACCGCGGCTCTCTGAAGGGCGGCCCGGCGGATGCGCGCTTTCTGTCCGCAAAAGTGCTGTAATTGCCAAAACAGCCATCCTTCCGCCCTCAGGTACTTGCAAAACCGCCTCCAAACGTATATAATTGTACCAGTTCCCCTTGGAAAGGCGTGATTCTTTGAAGAGCATCGTATTTGACACCGCTGCGCTGAAGCACAATATCGGGGCCGTCCGCGCCCGGGCGGGCGACGCTCAGATTTTTGCGGTCCTCACCGGCGATGGCTACGGCGCCGGTCTGGTGGATCTGGCCCGCGTCCTGCGGGACAACGGGATTGACAGCTTTGCCATCGGGGACCCGGAGGACGCCCGCCGCCTGCGGGACGCCGGCTTCGGGGAGGAGCAGATTTTAATGCTGAACGCCACCGCCGACACCGAGGTTTTGAAGCAGCTCATCGACCTGAACGTCATCTGCACCATCGGCAGCTATGAGACGGGGGTGGCCCTGAATGCGGCGGCGGAGGAGCTGGGCACCTACGCCGAGGCCCATGTCCTCATTGACACCGGCATCGGCTACTGCGGCTTCCTCCCTTCGGAGCCGGAGAAACTGCTGCAAATCTTCCAGCATCTGCCCAGGGTGACGATTTCCGGTACCTATACCCGCCTGATCTCCGACAGCAAGGACATCTCCCATCAGGTGGAGCTGTTCCAGGAGGCGCTGAACACCCTGCGCCAGCAGGGCCTGGACCCCGGCCTGATTCATGCCTCCAACTCTGCCGCCCTGATGCAGACGGACAACATCCAGTTCGGCGCCGTCCGGGTGGGCCGCGCCCTGCTGGGCCTGACGGAGACGCGCCGGGGCCGGGGCCGCTCCGCCCTGAAGCAGGTGTGCCACGGCGAGGCCACCCTGGACGTGGTGCGCTGGCTGCCGAAGGGCTCCTCCCTGGGCTACGAGCAGCAGGTCACCCTCCGCCGGGCCACCCGGGTGGCCGTCCTCCAGGTGGGCTACCAAAACGGCTTCGGCACAGGGCGGATGTGTACCAACTGCTTCCGGGCCTTCTTTCAGGCCCTGTGCAGCCGCCGGAATCGCTATGTCACCATCGATGGCAAGCGGGCCCGCATTCTGGGCCACATCGGCCCCACGGAGACCGCCGTCGACGTCACCGACCTGAAATGCTCCGAGGCCTCTGTGGCCCGCTTCCAGATCGACCCCCGGTTCGCCCGGGGGCTGCACCGGGTGTACCGATAATCATCCTCTTTATCCTCTTTATCCTCTTTATCCTCTTTTTGCCTGCACAGGTCGGCGCGCCCGCCTGTGCAGGCTTTTTGCTCGGTCTATCCTTGTCTGACGCACAGTTGTCTGCTTTCCGAAGGATGGTGTTTTCCGTTTTTGGATTATAAAAGAGATTTCTGATTTTTTACACAGTTTTGACAAAAAAGCAGTTGCATTTCTCGAAATATTTGCTATAATATTGTAGCGACCATGTTCACCGCAGGCGCTTTGCCTGTGAATCTAACCGGCTGTCAGGAGGGATGGCAGCTGAATAAAAAAGGAGCATAAACGTATGAGCAAGAAATTCGTCTATCTGTTCTCTGAGGGCAACAAGGATATGCGGGAGCTGCTGGGTGGCAAAGGCGCCAACCTGGCGGAGATGACCAACGCCGGTATGCCCGTCCCCAAGGGTTTCACCATCACCACCGAAGCCTGCACCCAGTACTATGAGGACGGCGGTGCCATCAACGCCGACATCCAACAGGAGATTCTGGACAAGCTGACCATCCTGGAGGAGCAGGACGCCAAGCGCTTTGGCGACCCGGAGAACCCCCTGCTGGTCTCCGTCCGCTCCGGCGCACGGGCCTCCATGCCCGGCATGATGGACACCATCCTGAACCTGGGCATCAACGACACCGTGGCCCAGGGCCTGGTGAAGCTGACGAACAACCCACGATTCGTATACGACTCCTACCGCCGGTTTATTCAGATGTTCTCCGACGTGGTGATGGAACTGGACAAGCGCAGCTTTGAGCGCATCATTGACGAAGTCAAGGCAAAGCGGGGCGTGGCGCTGGACAGCGAGCTGACCGCCGAGGATATGCAGGAGCTGGTGGCCCGGTTTAAGGAGTATTACCGCTCCCAGAAGGGGGAGGACTTCCCCCAGGAGCCCAAGGTGCAGCTGATGGAGGCCGTCCAGGCCGTGTTCCGCAGCTGGGACAATCCCCGCGCCCAGGTGTACCGCGCCATGAACGACATCCCCGCCGACTGGGGCACCGCCGTCAACGTGCAGACCATGGTGTTCGGCAACTGGGGCGACGACTCCGGCACCGGCGTGGCCTTCACCCGCAACCCCACCACCGGTGAGAAGGAACTGTACGGCGACTTCCTGATGAATGCCCAGGGTGAGGACGTGGTGGCCGGCATCCGCCGCACCTCCGACATCTCCGAGCTGAAAAAGATCAACCCCGCCGTCTATGAGGAGTTTGTGGACATCGCCACTCGGCTGGAGAACCACTACCGGGATATGCAGGACATGGAGTTCACCATCGAGCGGGGCCACCTCTATATGCTCCAGACCCGGAACGGCAAGCGCACCCCCGGCGCGGCGCTGAAAATCGCCGTCGACCTGGTGAAGGAGGGCATGATTTCCGAGCAGGAGGCTTTGATGATGCTGGAGCCGGAGAGCCTGGACGCCGTGCTGCATGACAATTTCACCAAGGAGGCTCTGGCCCAGGCCACCCCCATCGCCACCGGTGTCCCCGCCTCCCCCGGCGCAGGCTGCGGCGCGGCCTACTTCACCGCTGAGGACTGCGAAGCCAACGCCAAGAACGGCCCCGTGGTGCTGGTGCGCCAGGAGACCTCCACGGAGGACATCGTGGGTATGCAGGTGTCCGAGGGCGTGCTGACCGCTCACGGCGGCCGGGCCTCCCACGCCGCCGTGGTGGCCCGCGGTATGGGCCGCTGCTGCGTGGCCGGCGTCGCCGAGCTGCTGGTGGACGAGGACGCCAAGACCGCCGTGCTGGGCGGCGTCACCATCCGCGAGGGCGACTTCCTCTCCCTGGACGGCTCCACCGGCAACGTCTACCTGGGCAAGCTGGCCACCGAGGAGGCCAGCATCTCCGGCGACTTCGCCACCGTCATGGAATGGGCGGACAAGTACCGCCAGATGTCTGTCCGCACCAATGCCGACAACGCCCATGACGCAGGGGTCGCCCTGCACTTCGGCGCGGAGGGCGTGGGCCTGACCCGTACCGAGCACATGTTCTTCGCGGAGGACCGCATCCCCGCCGTGCGGGAGATGATCGTGGCCTCCACCGCCGAGCAGCGGAAGAAGGCACTGGACAAGATTTTGCCCATGCAGCGGGGCGACTTTGAGGGCATCTTCAAGGCCATGCAGGGCCTGCCCGTCACCATCCGTCTGCTGGATCCCCCCCTCCACGAGTTCCTGCCCAAGGAGAAGGAGGACATCGCCGCCCTGGCCGAGACGATGGGCATGACCTTTGACGAGCTGAACGCCGTGGTGGTCAGCCTCCAGGAGGTCAACCCCATGATGGGCCTCCGCGGCTGCCGCCTGCCCATCAAGTATAACGAAATCGCGGAAATGCAGACCCAGGCCATCATCGAGGCGGCCCTGAACGTCTATCAGGAGACCGGCACCAAGGTCATCCCCGAAATCATGATTCCCCTGGTGGCCTCCAAGAGCGAGGTGAAGTACGTCAAGGGCATCATCACCGCCGTGGCGGACAAACTCATCGCGGAGTCCGGCGTGGAGCTGCCCTATGAAGTGGGCACCATGATTGAGCTGCCCCGGGCCGCCCTGGCCGCCGACCGCATCGCCGAGGAAGCGGAGTTCTTCTGCTTCGGCACCAACGACCTGACCCAGATGACCTGGGGCTTCAGCCGGGACGACTCCGGCAAGTTCCTGGGGGATTATCTGGACAAGAAGCTGCTGGAGCATGACCCCTTCCAGCGGCTGGACCGCCGTGGCGTGGGCCGTCTGATGAAGATCGCCGTGGACTATGGCCGCGAGGTGCGCCCCAATATGCACATGGGCATCTGCGGCGAGCATGGCGGCGACCCCACCTCCATCAGGTTCTGCCATGACATCGGCCTGACCTACGTCTCCTGCAGCCCCTTCCGGGTACCCATCGCCCGGCTGGCTGCCGCCCAGGCCGCCATCAAGAACCCCCGCTGAGCGTAGGGCTCCTGGCGCATCCCATACAAACAGCAAAGCCCGGCTCCTGGGAGTCGGGCTTTGCCTATCGGTCGCTGACGGCGGGCACGTCAGAATGGGCATAGATCAGGTCATCCAAATCCTGCTCCCGCGTCGGCTCCGGCGTCTGCCGGGGCCTCTCCTGCTCGCTCAAATGGCTCCCTCCCATGCCGGGGCCGCAGGGGCGGCTCCCGGAGAATACCCACTATTCTATGCCGGCGGGCAGGAGAAAATGCGCGAAGTCCGGAGCGCTCATCAAAAACCGTGTTCCCGCCCCCTGTGGGGCCCGTACCGCCGTTTTCCCGCAGGCGGAAGTCAGGGACACCGGAACCAAAAAACCGCCGCCACACGTCTGTGTGGCGGCGGTTTTCAGCGATTCAAATGGCCTTGACATACCGGCGCTCGTACCGGTACACCACCCGTATGCCGATGACGGACAGCGCCACCCCGACAAACATCCAGGCCACCAGCCAGCTCAGCTGCGGCGTCTGCCCATACAGCATGGCGTTGCGCAGGGAGGTGATGACAAAGCAGGTGGGGTTCAGGTGAATCAGCGCGTTACGCAGCGTGGCGTTCATGCTGGAGGTCTCCAGATTGTAGAAGACGCCGGAGAGGTAGAACAGCAGCCGCAGAATCACGTTGACGATGTTGGCCAGGTCCTCCACAAACACGCCGAAGTGGAGCAGCAGCATACTCAGCCCGAAGGTCAGCAGGAACAGCATCACCAGATAGGGAAACAGCCAGAACACCGTGGGATAATAGGGCACCTGGTAGAGGAGCATGGTGATGAACACCAGCCCCAGGGAAATCAGCAGCTTGAACCCCTGCACCAGCATGGTAGACACCACCAGGGCGAACTTCGGCACATACACCTTGGAGACCACGCCCCGATACTGCTTAATGAGCCGGACGCTGGAGTTGATGCTCTTCTGGAAAAATGTCCAGCTGCTGTAGCCGATGAAGATAAAGGCGCACAGGTACTGCTGCGACCGGCCGAAGATCATCGCGTACACGAAGGTGTACACCAGCATGAACAGCAGCGGGTCCAGAATCCACCACAGCCAGTTCAGGAAGGAACCGGCCACCTCGTTCTTCAGCTGGGCCTCGGCGGAATACAGCATATAACGGTAGTATTTTTTTAAATCCCTGACAAAACGCTCCATAAGCAGTTACCTCAGAACACAAAAATTCAGACCGGCGGGATGCACAGGCCCTATTATAGCAGGTTTTACCGGAAATGGCAACCGGTTCCGGAACAGTTTCAGGGGTTTCCCAGATCCCGCTTCATGGCGTCGGTGAGCCGCTCCAGGTCGTCCATGGTGGAGACGCGGCTGATGCGCTCCTTCCAGCGGGCGGACCCCCGCACCCCCCGCAGGTACCAGGCGTAGTGCTTCCGGGCCTCCAGGCAGGCGATCTTCTCCCCCTTCTGCTCCATGGCCAGGGCAAACTGACCCATGGCGGTGTCGCACCGCTCCTCCACCGTGGGCTCCGGCGGAATCTCCTCCCCCCGGATGGCGGCCAGCCCCCGCCGGAACAGCCAGGGGTTGCCGAAGGCCCCCCGGCCCACCATGGCTGTCTCACAGCCGGTGTAGCGGAGGATGTGGGCCGCGTCCTCCGGCTCGAAGACGTCGCCGTTGGCAATCACCGGGATGGACACCCCCTGCCGCACGGCGCGGATGATGTCCCAGTCCGCCCGGCCGGAATACATCTGGGTTTTCGTCCGCCCGTGTATGGTGACGGCGGCGGCCCCCGCCGCCTCCAGGCACTGGGCGAAGGCCACCGCGTTGACGCTGCCCTTGTCCCAACCCTTTCGGGTCTTCACCGTCACCGGCACGCCTGCCGCCCGGCGCACCGCCTCCACAATGGCGGCGGCCCTGTCCGGGTCCTTCATCAGGGCGGAGCCGTCCCCGTTGCCCGCCACCTTGGGCACCGGACAGCCCATGTTGATGTCGATGATGTCGGGATGGGCCAGGTTCATCACCTTTTCCGCGGCCTGTGCCATACAGTCCGGCTCGCTGCCGAAGAGCTGAACGGCCGCCGGATGCTCCCCCTCCCCCAGCGCCAGGAGGCGGAGGGTCTTCCCGTCCTGAAAGCACAGCGCCTTGGCGGACACCATCTCCGTCACCGTGTAGCCGGCCCCGAACCGGCGGCACACCGTCCGGAAGGCCAGGTCGGTCACCCCGGCCATGGGCGCCAGCGCCAGGGGCGCATCGATGGTCACGCTGCCGATTTGCATTTCGTTCCCCTGCTCCTTTCCCGACGGCGGCGGGCCGCTGCCTCCCTGTGCAGGCAGGCCCCCGCGTGCGGCCTGTATGGGTACATCATACCACCGCGCAGACGATTTGTCCAGAAGGACGGCGGCCGCGCACGCATGGGCGCAGTGCAAAAGGAGCAGGGGCAGCCTTCTGTTTGGAAAGCTACCCCTGCGTTTGTCAGGTTACGGTTGGTCTGGAACAGATTTTTGCCGGTTCCCCCGTCAGTCAGTCACTCTGCGCTTCCACAGCAGCAGGGCCGCGCCGCAGCAGAGGACTGTGCCGGTCAGGGTGTAGAGCCAGGTGCCGGAGCCGCCGGTGGAGGGGAGGACGTAGCCGGCTTTATTTTTAATGGTGATGGTCATAGTACTTGAATCGTAGGACACATAGGAGCTATTCTCATCATAACTCACGGTCACGCTCCCGTTGACAACGGTAATGGTGACTTCCTCCGTCAGCAGATTATAGCCGTCAGGGGCGGTAACTTCTGTCAGAGTGTAGGTGCCGGTGGAGAGGCCGGTGATGGAAATCTCGCCATCCGAATCGGTGGTCAATGTTATTTTCTCCGACGAACTCTTGCCATCCGCGCTGTAATACGTTGTAGTTGTATTGCCACTTTCTGTATCGGTGGTGGAAGTGGTCAGGGTAAACTCAGCGCCAGAGAGGGTTGTAGAATTGTTGTCCGCATCCACCTTCAGGATGGTGATGCCGGCAGTGGGCTCTTCATAGCTGTTGGTGAAGGCTAGGCTAATAAGCGTGCTGTCGCTTGAACTCCATTCCCATTCGTCAATGGCGTCTCCGGATATCACATAACCAGTTCCGTCTTCATTTTCCACAAGCTCGTAATAGGTGGCGGTGACGGCTGTAGTTGCTGTCGTTGTCGATCCGGAGGTGCTGGTTGTTGTTGTCACCGTTACAACTACGCCATAGACTGCGCTACTGTAGGTAATGCCATCAGACGAAGTAGTACCGCCGTTCTGCTCATAGACGATATAATAGTAGGTACCTGTGTCGCTAGAAGAGTAGTTGATTTGTGTGAAGGAAATCGTATCGGTGGAATTGCCGTCAGAGCCCATATTGGCCGCACTGTTGGTCGCGGTTTGCAGCGTTTTGCCCACAGTCCACACGTCGTCTGTGTTAACTTCGGCGCTGGCAAGAATGAAGGTGAATTGTCCGGCATCCATGCCGCTGTTTTTAAAGGTTTTTTCTACCTCGAAATCCCAGTTGGCGGAGTACTTCAACAGCGTGCCCAGGTCAAGGACGAAGTCCAGGCCGTCGGTACTGCTCAGGGTGTTATAACCGCTCACCGAGGAGCCGTTACATACGATTGCGGCCACCAGGAAGACGCTCATGCCACCGATGTCCACTTCATAAATCCCATCCATTTCCAGCTCTGCGTTGCTGCTGTAGCTTGTGCCGTACAGATAGTTGTAAAGCTTATACGCGTTATCGCCGTCTGTGGAGTAGGTTGCGCCATCGGCATAGGTGGAATCGGAAGTTATTGTCGCGATATAGGTATGCTCTTTGTTGTCAGAATCTACCACGGTATAAGTTATCACGATTGTGTATGTTGTGTCAAGTGTTAAATTGTTGACGGTGTTACCGCTTGAGTCTTTAAAGGTAAATCTCCACTCGCCCGTACTGCTATCTGTAGAATATTCTGTGCTATAGTAAACAAGGTTATTGCTATCGTTATAAATGTAAATGCTAGTGACGCTCTCCAGTGTATAGCCCTCGCTGCCCTCGCTTTCGGCCCCCTCGAACTTCACGTCGATGTGGTTAAACGACTTGCTGCTAATCACGCTGGAGCCTGTGCTTGCGCTGGACGTCAGCTCAATTGTCTCGGTTGTAGCGCCGCTTACCAGAATAGTTTCACTTCCCGTAAGGGTTGTGCTGGAGGAAACAGTATAAGAAGCGGTAATGGTATAAGTAACAGTATTTGCTACGGAGAAGGTCACCTTACCTTTGGAATCCGTTGTCCCTGTGCCCACAGTGTTGCCATCGGAATCCGTCAAGGTAACAGTCGCTCCAGATGCAGCGGTATCGCCGTTGTAGGTCACATAGACGGTCAGCTCTACCTGGCCTTTGGTCAGGGTGTAGGTGCTCTCGGCTTCCTCAGTTTGTTCGTTACCGTCTGAATCCGTGTAGGTATATGTTGCCTTTACCGTCACAGTGACGGTATCTTCGTCCTCTGCATCATCAGCCCATGTAATGACAGGATTCCCATCCGAATCATACGACAAAGTTGCCGTATCCGTGTTACTTATTGACCAGCTATATGTCGGCGTACCGGAGAAATTGGACGAAGTGGCAGTCAGGGTGTAGCCGCTCTCATCGGAACCATCGGCGGAGATGGACACGCTTGGCTCGTTGGCCTTGTAGTAAACCTTGACGGACGAAATTGACGTTACATTTGTAATGGTGCCGTCGGTGGTGGTGATTGTGTAATACGAGCCGTTGTTCCCCCCATCAGTGAACGAGATTGCTGTTGCAATAGAGGTTGTCAGGTTGCTGGAGCTTGATGTGCTGTAGGTAACCTCCGCATGGTCGAACTCGTAATCAGTGAGCAGAGTCGAAAGGTCAACGCTTTCGCTCCCATTCATGGACAGCGTGGCACTCAAGTTCGCGATGCTACCGGTGTACTCCTCAGTACCGATGTACACGGTGACTTCGAAGCTTGCTGTACTACCAGAGCCTGGCCCATACTTCCACGTCACGGTAAACGTTGAAAAGCTCTCCACCTCGAACTCAACTGTTTCAGCATCGGTGTCTACGCCGTTGTCAGCGTCCGCCACCAGGGTGGCCTCCACGCCGCTTTCCGTCTCGGTCAGGTGCTGCACCTCGATGGTGCCGGCGTCGGCCTCCTCCGGCAGGAGGGCGGAGGCGTCGATGCTCACGGACACGGGGGCAGTGGGTTCCACCTCCAGACCGTCCCCATCATAGAAGGAGATGTCCATGGCGGCCATGCCGGTTTCCTCATCCTCGGCGTCAT
>JAJQEV010000087.1 GCA_021201475.1 Clostridiales bacterium | reverse complement strand
CTTGCCCAAGGAGCGTAATCCCCTTAAATTGATGACATTGCCCTGAAAGGGTAGGGGGCACAGCGGAAATGCCGCTTGACGGCGGAGCTGTCAGCGAAGCTGACTGAGGGGTGATGCCGCAGTCTGTTCCGTTGGCATTTTGTAATGGTTGAGCAAAACAAAGTTTTAGTTTTCACGTTCTACTACACAGACGATTGCAAAAATCGGAGCAACTTGCCCGTCTGAACAGTATCGCAGGCAGTTCCGTTCCCTTTTATGCAAAGTATACCAGACCCCCGCTTTGATTGCAACCGAAACCCACGTTTTCGACAAAAAACGACTTATCGTTCGCTTTCTCTGGAAAGAACGTTTACAGTGCGTTACCAGTTTGTTTTCACTTTGTTCACATTCTGCCGTGCCATTTCTGGTATAGTTCAATTAGTTCACTAAGAAACTATTATAGGGTGACTGAAATGAATGAGAATGATGTGATGGCAACCAGCTTTCTGATGAAACGGCTGTTTGAACGCAGGTCAAAGGCGCTGCTGGACGCTTACCAGCTGCGCATGATAGAGCTGGACATCCTGCTCTTCCTGTCCCATTCCCAGGGCGCACCCACCGCGACAGACATCATCAAGGCCAAGCATATCTCCAAGGCCCACGGCTCCAAGTCCATCGAGCGTCTGCACCGGCAGGGCTACGTTGCGCTCAACGAGGATGAGGAGGATCGCCGCATCCTCCGCATTCAGCTGATGCCCCAGGCCGATGAGGTGGTGGCCCAGGCCGACCAGATCCGCAGCGCGTGCAAGGATGCCATGCTGCGCGATGTCACGGAGGAGGAGCTTGCCTGCCTTGGCGCAGTCCTCGGCAAAATTGCCTGCAACATTGACGATGCCCTGAAGGCCGGCTGACGCCCCCGGCGCGCCGCCTGTTCTGTCGGATATAGTTTGCCTCTGTAGTTCACCAGTGAACCATAACACCACAAAGGATGTGAAACCATGGACGACAGATATTTGATTGCTGAGTACGCCCAGCAGAAAACCCCTCTGTGCAACGCGTGCAATCAGGTGCAGCCGGCACTCTATCAGGAATACGGCGTTCAGCGGGGCTTGCGGGACGAGAACGGCAAGGGCGTGCTGACCGGGCTGACCAACATCTCGGAGATCTCCGCCTTCCGCACTGTGGACGGGAAGAAGACCCCCAGCGACGGGCGGCTGCGCTACCGCGGCTATGACGTGAAGGATTTGGTGAACGGCAGCCGGGGGCAGCGCTTCGTCTTTGAGGAGGGCGCATATCTGCTGCTGTTTGGCAAGCTGCCCACCCAGCAGGAGCTAAACGGGTTTCACGAGGTATTGGCCTACGGCATGGATATGCCCACCAACTTCACCCGGGACGTCATTATGAAGGCCCCCAGCAAGGACATTATGAACTCCATGACCCGCAGCGTGCTGACCCTGGCCTCCTATGACGACCAGGCCAACAACCTGGAGCAGTCCAACGTGCTCCGCCAGTGCCTGCAGCTCATCAGCATCTTCCCCATGCTGGCCGTCTACGGGTACCACGCCTATAATCACTATAACAAGAACGGCAGTATGTATATTCACCGGCCTGACCCGGAGCTGTCCATTGCGGAGAACATCCTGCGGATGCTTCGCCCCAATATGTCCTACACCCCCCTGGAGGCCAACGTGCTGGACATCGTCCTGCTGCTGCACATGGAGCATGGCGGCGGCAATAACTCTACCTTCACCACCCGGGTGGTCACCTCCTCCGGCTCGGACACCTACTCCACCATGGCGGCGGCCCTCTGCTCCCTGAAGGGCAAGAAGCACGGCGGCGCAAACATCATGGTGATGCAGATGATGGAGGACATTCGGGAGCATATCTCCGATTACCAGGATGAGGACGAAATCAAGAACTACCTGAACAAAATCCTCAGCGGAGACGCCTTTGACCATCAGGGGCTGATTTACGGCATGGGTCATGCGGTCTACTCCCTGTCCGACCCCCGTGAAGTCATCCTGAAGTCCTTTGTGGAGAAGCTGGCCGTGGAGAAGGACCGGCAGGAGGATTTGGTGCTCTACAACAACGTGGAGCATATCGGCACCAGATTGATTGCGGAGAAACGGAAAATCTACAAGGGCGTCAGCCCCAACGTGGACTTTTACAGCGGCTTCGTCTACGATATGCTGGGCATCCCCATGGAGCTTTACACCCCCCTGTTCGCCATCGCCCGTGTGGTAGGGTGGAGCGCCCACCGCATGGAGGAACTGTCCTCCGCCACCAAAATCATCCGTCCCTCTTATCAGAGCCTGGTGAAGGGGCAGACCTATTATCCCCGTGAAGCACGTTGAGCGGGCTGCGAGAACAGGAGACACAGTATGGAACAGGAACTCTATCAGCAGGCAGAAGAATTCTTTCTGAACCGACTGGACACCGACAGGGTGTTTAAAACCGTGGACAGAGCGGATTACGCAGTCCTGCACGCCATTGCACAATGTCAGTCCGCCTCACAGCCAACGAACCGGGCCTACCTCTATCAGCTTTCCGAGCAGATGAATCTGCCCATCCCCAGTATCTCCAGGGCCATCCGCCGCTTGCAGGAGAAGGGATATGTGACCTGGAAAACGGACGACGAGTTGGGCCGCACCTATGTGAAGCTGACCGGCATCGCCGCAGAGCTGATGCAGGATATGAAGAACAGCCTGCGGGACTACTATGTGGAAATCGTCAACACTGTGGACAGCAAGGACCTGGAAACCACGCTGCGCACCGTGAAGCAGATTTCCGACATTATCTCCGCCAGGCAGGCCCAGAAGGACGAAGATAACTGACCCCCGTCTTTTTCAAGCAGAGAACAACCTCTGCGCCCGGCCAGGCAAACGCCTGACCGGGTGTTTTCGGGGATTCGGTACATTTTGGCAGACAAACTCCTTGACAAATCGGTGAAGCTGATGCAAAATGATTATAATCTTGAAAACGCCGCAAAAGGAGTGTCACCCCATGGCAAATTTGCAGCAGTATACAGAATTTAAAAAGTCTCGCTCCCCCCTAGTGCGCACCTTGTTGCAGGCGGGGGAGCTGATTGTGGTCGTTGTGGTGGTTCTCGCCCTGTTCAGCGCCTTTGCCGGAACCTCCAGCGCGACGCTGACCTTCCAGGACGATGGCGTATCCATCTCCGCCAGCGACGAGCTGACGATAGAGGTTGCCTATGCGGATATGCAATCCGTCACCCTGGAGGAGTTGCCAGACAGCTTAGGCACCTGTGTGGACGGCAAGGAGGGCCGGAGCTATTCCTACGGCGTCTGGCAGTCCGACACCTGGGGGGACTATTTCCTCGCCGCGAAAACCAACCTGACCCAGGTGATCGTCATAAAGACGGAGGAGCAGACCGTGGTCTTTAACTACGAGAGTGACAATGTGACTTCCCAGCTCTACGAGTATTTCCTGGAGAAAGCAACGGAATAAACGCCGTTTCCCGGGTTGCAGGAAACGGAGGGCCGCTCCGCAGCGCAGGCTGCGGAGCGGCTCGTTGTTTTTATCCGATCATTGAGAACTTCTCTGGGACCGTCCGACCCGGAAGGCGTCAAAGCCGGGGTAGCAGGCGGCGTCCCCCAACGCCTCCTCAATGCGGAGGAGGCGGTTGTACTTTGCCGCCCGCTCACTGCGGCAGGGCGCGCCGGTCTTGATTTGGCAGGTATTCAGGGCCACAGCCAGGTCGGCGATGGTGGTGTCCTCTGTCTCCCCGGAGCGGTGGGAGGCGATGGCGGTGTAGCCCGCCCGATGGGCCAGCTGAATGGCCTCCAGCGTCTCGGAGATCGTGCCGATTTGGTTCAGCTTGACCAGGATGGCATTGCCGCAGCCCTGCCGGATGCCTTTGGTCAGGCGTCGAGTGTTGGTGACGAACAGGTCGTCCCCTACCAACTGCACATGGCCGCCCAGGGCCTTCGTCAGGACCTGCCAGCCCGCCCAGTCCTCCTCGTCCAGGCCGTCCTCAATGGAGTAGATAGGGTAGGTTTCGCACAGTCGCTTCCAGTGGTTCACCAGTTCCTCCGAGGTGAACCGCTGCCCGCTTTTGGGTAGCAGGTACTCCCCCGGAGCGTTGCCCTTCCACTCGCTGGAGGCCGCGTCCAGGGCCAGCACAATGTCGCGGCCCGGCTCATACCCCGCCTTGCTGACCGCCGCCAGGATATACTGGATGGCCTCCTCATCCCCGGCCAGGTCAGGGGCGAAGCCCCCCTCGTCCCCCACGGCGGTGGACAGCCCTTTGGCCCGCAGCAGGCCCGCCAGGGCGTGGTACACCTCCGTGCACCAGCGCAGCCCCTCCCGGAAGGTGGGCGCTCCCGCGGGCAGAATCATAAACTCCTGCACATCCAAATTGTTGGCCGCATGTGCGCCGCCGTTCAGAATGTTCATCATGGGCACCGGCAGACGGGTGGCGTTGACGCCCCCCAGGAAACGGAAGAGGGGGAGGCGTAGCGCCGCAGCCGCCGCCCTGGCGCTGGCAATGGAGACGGCCAGTATGGCGTTGGCCCCCAGGTTGGACTTGTCCGCTGTGCCGTCCGCTGTGAGCATGGCCTGGTCTACGGCGGAAACGTCCGATGCATCCAGGCCGCACAGCGCCCTGCAGAGGACGGTGTTGACGTGCCCCACCGCATTCAGGACGCCCTTGCCGCCGAAGCGGGCGGCGTCGCCGTCCCGCAGCTCCAGCGCTTCAAAGGCCCCGGTGGATGCGCCGCTGGGGGCCATGCCCCGGCCTGATTCGCCTCCGGCCAGGGACACCTCCGCCTCCACCGTGGGGTTCCCCCGGGAGTCAAGGACTTCCCGGCCCACGACCCGCTGAATTTGTAACTCGTTCATTGTGCCTGCACCCTTTCCTGTGTGGGGCGGAGGCAGGGTACCTCCCTGTTCCGCGCCCGCCGTTTGCCTGTAGGTTGGCCGAACCGGCAGGAAACTATGCGGGCGCAGACAAAAAATGCGCCTGCTCCGGCGTGAAACCGGCGCAGGCGCGTCCTTCCGCAGGCCCTTTACAGGTCAAAAAAGTTTTCAAAAATCATGCAGACCCCCAGAATCAGCAGCACGACGCCGGTGACACGGTTGTTCGTCACCCCGTCCATCTTGTTGGCAAAGCGGGAGGAAATCACCGCCCCGATCAGGGTGAACAGGCTGCACAGAATCAGGGCCGGGATGTACTCTGTGACCTCCCCAAAGGTGAAGTGGGAGACCGCGCCAGTCAGCGCCGTAAAGGTCATAATAAACACGCTGGTGCCCACGGCGGTTTTCAGCTCGTAGCCCAGGATGCAGGTCAGGATGAACAGCATCATCAGGCCGCCGCCCACCCCCATAAAGCCGCAGTAGAAGCCGATGTAGGCTCCGCAGAGGATGGACAGCACCGCCTTCATCCTGTTGCTCCGCCGCTGGAAGGAGGGGTGCTGCTCCGTGGCGGGATGGACGATAAACCGGATGCCCATAAGGAGGGAGGCAAATACTGAGAAATAACCCATCTGCAGGTCGGGCATATACTGGGAGAAGTAACTCCCCACCACCGTCATCACCATGACAGAGACCAGCATATAAATGCCGTGCCTCAGGTCTACGTTTTTATTTTTCTGATAGACAACGGCAGTCATGGCCGAGGCCAGCACGTCAGAGGCCAGACCGATGCCCACCGACTCATACCAGGGATACCCCAGAAAGGAAATCAGCATGGGGGCGATCACCGTCGCCGCTGACAAGCCGGCGAAGCCGGTGCCCACACCGGCCGCCGCCCCCGCAAACAGGCATACCAAACATAGCTTTACCATCGTCTCTCAACCAACTTCTCCCTCTTGATGTCGTACAGAGTCATTTTATTTTAAAGGTTCTCCATAAACAGAGCATGAACGACTTGTGATTCATTTGTAACATTTTTGTAAATATTGCACGGCTCCCGTTGGGCCGCCACCCCTGTGCATCCGTCTGCCGACACGATGGCATTATTTTATCCTTTCCCCGCCCGTTTGTAAAGAGCGAATCTGTCATTTTTTTCTCCTGCGGACGGAAAAAACGCTCCTGTCAGCGGGAAAACGCCGAACAAATGTATACGCCCGCCCGATCTTACAGTTGCAATTTCCGAACAATATGTTATAATCATTTAAGCCGTTTGTGGCTGTTGCCCGGCAAAACGGATTAGCCGGTACGATTTGGGCGCAGCCGGCGTGTGATGCCATCTGTGTATGAACCAAATCGACCTTGCTGCCCCTCCCAGAGGGTGCGGCGGAAAGGAGAGAACTGCCATTATGTCTGAACAAGAGCACGATCCCATGCTGGACGAATTCGAACAGGACGAACTGATTCTGACCGATGAGGACGGCAACGACATCACCTTCCAGCTCCTGGATGTTATCAACCACGAGGGCGGGCGCTACCTGGTGCTCCAGGACCCAGAGAATGAAAACTATGTGGTCATCATGCAGGAGGAGGAGCAGAACGGAGACGAGTCCACCTTCACTGAGTTGGAGGATGAGGCCCTGCTGGAGACTATCTTCGCCCTGTTTAAGGAGCGGAACCGGGAAACCATTGACTTCGACGATGAGGAGTAACGCCCTCTGACTGACAGAAAACACACCACGGACGGGGCAGCTGCCTGCCGTCCGTGGTGTGCTTGCTTTATGCAAGGGTTCTTATTGCTGCTGTGCATAGTCGCACCAGGGGGCCACAGGGCACTTGTCACAGTGGGCCTTCCGGGCGGTGCAGACCGCCCGGCCATGCAGCACCATCCGGTGGCAGAAGTTGTTGGATTCCTCCGGCGGCAGCACCACCCGAAGCTGCGCCTCCACCTTGCCGGGGTCCTTCGTGCCGTCGGTCAGGCCCATGCGTCCGGTGATGCGGATGCAGTGGGTGTCCGCCACCACGCAGCCCGGCTCGGCGTAGATGTCTCCCCGCACCAGGTTCGCCGTCTTGCGGCCAACGCCGGGGAGCTTTAACAGGTCGTCCATCTCCCTGGGCACCTTGCCGCCGAAGTCCCGCAGCAGCATTTGGGCGCAGCCCACCAAGTCCCGGCTCTTGCCGTTATAGAAGCCGCAGGAATGGATGTACTCTCCCACCTCCTTGGGGTCGGCTTCCGCAAACGCCTCCAGGGTGGGGAAGCGGGCGAACAGGGCGGGGGTCACCATATTCACCCGTGCGTCGGTACACTGGGCGGACAGACGCACCGCGAACAGCAGCTCATAGTCCTTCTCATAGTGCAGGGAGCAGAGGGAGTCCGGGTACAGCTCCTTTAAGGCGTTCACAATGCTCCATACTTCGCTCTGTGTTTTCATGTGGTTCTCCTCTCTGGTGGGGTGGACGGTGGTTGGCGTTTTCCCCCAAAAATATTGATTAGACTGTATTCTCAAAATATGCTGACGCTCTGCCATCGTCCTCAAATTGCTCCATCAGCGCAAACCCATTTTTGCTTAGAACATGAATCGATGCGCCATTATCCCTATAGGTAAAAGCACCGATAGTTTTTATGTGATAATCATTCCTGAGAAACTCCACAAAGAGCCGAACGGCCTCCGTTGCGATTCCCTTTCCCCACAGCTTTTTTTCAAAAATACAGTAACTCAGCATAGCATCTGGTTCTTCCCATAATCCATAACACCATATATCTCCGACATATGCTTCGTTATAGTAAATGGTTTTTCCGACACTTTTCGCCGATTCGGATTTTGTTTCTATATACATTCTAAGTGCATCTTCCAGTGTTTGGGCAGAGCTGGGCAAGAACGCTTTTATCTCTGCATCTTGTGTTTTCTCATAATATATCTTAACATGGCGTTCTGTTCGTTCTTTCAGTGCTATCATATAACGTCTCTTTCTCAAACTCTGATTTATCGCTCTGTTCACCGGCTTTGCGCCTTGCTTTTGGTTCGAGGACTGCTGTTTTGCCGCCCGGAACGGCTCACTCCCGCGTCGAGTTTCTTCTCACCTTCACTTGGCTATCCCCGCTGACACGCGGCGAGGAATGCTTCAAAAATCCTCCGGCTGCTGGGATTCACCTGGAAGTCAAACTCCGGGTGCCACTGGAAGCCCCAGACGAAGGGCTTCCCCGTATGCCGGACAGCCTCCACCAGTCCGTCCTCGGACAGGGCCATGACCTCCAGGTCGGCCCCCAGGGCCTTCACCGCCTGATGGTGGTAGCTGTTGACCCCCATCTCCTCCGTCTGGAGCAGGGCATGGAGGGGCGTTCCCCGCCGAACCGTGACCCGGTGGGCTGCGTTGGTATAGGGCGGGGCCATGTGATGCTCCACGGGGCTGTCAAACTCCGTGGGCAAATCCTGATACAGGGTGCCCCCTTGCAGGACGTTGATGAGCTGAATCCCCCGGCAGATGCCCAGGACAGGCTTGCCCTCTGCCAGCGCCCTGGCGTACAGGGCGGTTTCCAGCCGGTCCCTGGCCGGGCAGGTGGGGCCGCAGTGGGGGCTGCGGGGCTGCTGATAGAGGGCGGGGGATACGTCGTGGCCGCC
>JAJQEV010000017.1 GCA_021201475.1 Clostridiales bacterium | reverse complement strand
AGGCAACAGACGATGTGACTTGATACCTGCTGAGACTGCCGCCCATGGCGGCTGGGGACGATTGCCGTTCCGCCCTCGCCGTTGGCGGGCGGAACGTGCAATTTTGTTGCCCTTTGGTCGTGGAAATCTGACTGTACGGCTACGTCATTCCTCTCAACCTACGATAGATTGCATCTTTAAGTTGATGACATTGCCCTGAAAGGGGAGGTGCCTCCGAAGGAGGCGGAGGGGTTTGCTAATAGCTAACCACTAACCGCTCCCGTCAGGTGATCCTCTTAAACTGCTTCTCTATCTGCTTCTTCGTCATGGTAATGGCCACCGGCCTGCCGTGGGGGCAGTACCGCACCCGTCCGGACATCACCGCCTCGGCCACCACCTCCAGTTCCCGCTCGCCGCTGACCCAGCCGCCCTTGATGGCGCTCTTGCAGGCCATGGTGTGGAGCAGTTCGTCCCGGGCGGCGGAGGGGTCTGCCGTGCCGGTGGTCAGCAGCCGTCCCGCCAACTCCCCCAGGGTGGGGAGGATGTCCTCCTCCGCCAGGTAGTCCGGCACCTGCCGCACCAGCAGGGTACCGCCGCCGAACTCCTCCACCTCAAAGCCGAACCGGGCCAGCAGGGGGAGCTGCTCCACCAGGGCGGCGTACTCGTCCGGCTCCGGCTTGTACACCAGGGGGGTCAGCAGCAGCTGGCTCATGGGCTGGTAGTCCTGGGCCTTCAGCCGGTCAAAGTTCATCCGCTCATGGGCGGCGTGCTTGTCGATGAGGTACACCGTATCCCCCTGCTCCACGATGATGTAGGTGTGCAGCACCTCCCCGGCGATGCGCCACAGGGGGGCGTCCGGGGTCAGGGGCTCCGGCTGGGACAGCGGCTCCTCCTGCTGAGGCTCCGGCGGGGCGAGGGCTTCCGCTTCTGCGGGAAACTCCTCCGGCATATCCTGTACGGCCCGTTCCTGGGCCTCCTGCCTGGGCGGGATAGTTTCCGCCGTGGGCTCCGGCTGTGGGGGAGGGGCGTCAAAGTCCTCCGGCTCATCGTACACCACCGTTAGATCCGGCTCCACCGGGGACACCTGCCGCACTGCGGCGGGCCGGGCCGTCAGGGGCACCGTCTCCCGGGCGGGGGACGGCGCCGGTTCCTCTTGCCGGGGCTCCGGCTGGGGCTGGTACAGCCTGCCGCTGTCCCGCAGGTCGGCGGCCTTGGGCTGGCGCAGGCCCAGCCTGCGGTATTCCTCCGCCGTCATGGTCTGGAAGAAGGTCTGGCTGCCGGTGACGGTGTCCGTCTGCTTCGGCTTCGCCGCCGGCTGCTCTGGCAGGGCGTCGGGATGGCCCTCCTCCCGCTGGAGGGCGGACTTCACGGCGTAATAAACGGCGTCAAACAGCGTCTTTTCGCTGGAAAACTTCACTTCCGTCTTGGTAGGGTGGACGTTTACATCTACGCTGCTGAGCTTCGTGGTCAGGTGGAGGACGCAACAGGGGAACTTGCCCACCATCTTCTGGTTCTTGTAGGCCTCCTCCAGGGCCGCCGTCATGGTGCGGCTCTTCACATACCTTCCGTTCACGAAGAAGTGCTGGCACCCTCTGGTGCCCCGGCAGCACACCGGCCGGGAGACGAAGCCCTCCACGGCGATGTCCCCCTCGCTCCGGCAGGGCAGGAAGCCCAGGGCGATGTCCCGCCCCAGCACGGCGTAGACCGCGCTTTTCAGGCTGCCGTCGCCGGGGGTGGCAAGTTCCTGCTTTCCTTCCCGTATCAGCCGGAAGGCCACCTCCGGGTGGCTCATGGCGGCGTGCTGCACCACCGCCGTTACCGCCGCCCCCTCCGCCGTGTCCCGCTTGATGAATTTCAGCCGGGCGGGGGTGTTGTAGAAAAGCTCCCGGACGATCATGGTGGTGCCGTCCGGGCAGCCCACCTCGCTGCGCTCCCGCACCACGCCGCCGTCCAGCAGCAGGGCGGTACCGAAGGGCTCGTCGGCGGTTTTCGTCATCAGCTCTACCTTGGAGACGGCGGCGATGGCCGCCAGCGCCTCCCCCCGGAAGCCCAGGGTGCCGATGGCCTCCAGGTCGTACTCCGTGCGGATTTTACTGGTGGCGTGGCGGAGGAAGGCGGTCTCCGCCTCGGCTGCGGGGATGCCGCAGCCGTCGTCCGTCACCCGGATATAGCTCATGCCGCCCCGCTGCACCTCCACCGTCACGTTGGCGGCGCCTGCGTCGATGGCGTTTTCCGTCAGCTCCTTCACCACGCTGGCGGGGCGCTCCACCACCTCACCGGCGGCGATGAGGTCGGCGATGTGGGCGTCCAGGCATTGAATTTTGGGCATAGGGGACCTTCTTTCTGGTGGGTGGTGGGTGGTGGCTAGTAGTAGAACGTGAAGCCTAAATCTTCGCTTTTCTGTAGGGGCGCACAGCGTGCGCCCGGCAACGGTCGCCTTCTTCTGCAATGTATGGGCGTTTCCAATAGTGTAACCTCCCAGTCGGCTACGCCGACAGCCCCCCTTTCAGGTGGGCCAATGACGTAGCGGTTATAACAATCTCCTGCTACACCTGAAAGGGTAAAGGGTAAGGTACGCAGCGGAAATGCCGATTGACGGCGGAGGTGGCGGCAGTCACTCCTACCACGGGGCTTCTGGAAGATGCAACCAAGCGGGCGCACACTGTGCGCCCCTACGGAGAGCCGGAAACCGGAATCAAAGATGGAAACAGCAGCTAGTTTTTCTGTCATTGTTCCTCTATTGTACCAGAAAAAAGTCAAAATGAAAAGGCCCGGTTTCACGTTCTGCGGAAAACCTTCCCCTCTGTCACAGAAAATTCACAAGCAGCCTATTGACAATCATAGAAACCCCGTGCATAATAGTAACTACCAGTGGTAGAAAACAAAGGGTGTTAGGAGGTGATACCATGGAGCTTGAGGAAATGGCAAGGGAGCTGTTCCGATACACGACGGTGTTTCAGCGAGGCCCCCGGCGGAAAATGACCGAAATCTCCCAGGGGGAGATGGCCATGCTGCTGCACCTTATCCACACGGACGCCCCTACCACCCCCACTGTGCTGAGCAACTGCTTCCACCTGTCCACCGCACGGGTGACGAACATTCTGAACAGCCTGGAGCGCAAAACCTATGTGGAGCGCACCAGGGATGGGACAGACCGCCGCAAGGTCATCGTCCGCGTCACCGAGGCGGGCAAGAGTTATGCGGCGGAGCGCTACCAGGACGCCATCGACGACCTGAAAGGTCTGCTGGCCGCCCTGGGCGAGGAGGATGCCAGAGCGTATCTGCGCCTGACGAAAAAAATTTCTGCCCTGATTCAGGAGCATGAGTCCGAATCGTTCTGCTCCTGCGCCAGGGATGGGCGTCCTGCCCGGGAACCCCCTGACCCCGCGCCTCCGACCCCTGAGGAGTGACGCGGATGGATGAATTACAACTTAAAATTCTGACAAATTACGGCCCGCCGCCAAGGGGAGCGTCCGGGCCAGGAAAGGAAGGATAGTCTAATGAATATGATCAGGCGGCTGATCCCTTACTTCAAGGGATACGGCAAACAGGCGCTGCTGGCGCCCACCCTCATCACAGTGGAAACTATCTGCGAGCTGATTCTGCCCCTGCTGATGGCGCAGATCATTGACGTGGGCATCGCCGACAGCGACATGGGGGTCATCCTCCGCATGGGGGCGCTGATGCTGGTCATCTCCTGCATCTCCATGACCTGCGGCACCCTCAGCGCGAAATACGCCGCAGGGGCCTCCATCGGCCTGGGCGCCAACCTCCGCAGCGCGGAGTTTGACCAGGTCAGCAAGTTCTCCTTTGCGGATATTGACCACTTCTCCTCCTCCTCGCTGGTCACCCGCATGACTAACGACATCACCAATATCCAGAACACTGTGGCTATGTCGCTGCGGATGCTGGTGCGCTCGCTGATGATGATGATTGTGGCCCTCATCGTGTCCTTCACCATCGAGTGGCGGCTGGCCATCATCCTGCTCATCATCCTGCCCATTCTGGCAGCGGCGGTGGGCTTCATCATGACCAAGTGCCACTCCCTGTTCCGGGCCATGCAGACCAAAATCGACGCCCTGAACGAGAAGGTGCAGGAGAACCTGGTGGGCATCCGGGTAGTGAAGAGCTACGTCCGGGCCGACTTTGAGAAGGAAAAATTCCGCACCGCCAACGATGACTACACCAGCGCCGGCCTGCGGGCCGTGCTGCGCATCGTGTCCCTGAACCCCATCATGATGCTGTGCGTCTCTACTGGCACGGTGTTGATCCTGTACAACGGCGGCCTGCTGGTGCTGGGGGGCGAGCTGCCCATCGGCCAACTGTCCAGCCTGCTGAACTATGTCATGATGGTGCTGATGGGCGTAATGATGGTGGCCATGACGCTGCTGCAATACAGCCGCGCCCAGGCCTGCTGTGACCGTATCTTTGAAGTCATTGACACTGAGCCGGACATTGAGGACGGCCCCCTGGCCCAGGAGCAGCTGCCCCGCTCCGGCGGCAAGGTGGAGTTCCGCAACGTCTCCTTTAAGTACACGAAGACCGGCAGCGGCGACGATGTGCTGACTGATTTGGACTTCGTGGCTGAGCCGGGCCAAATCGTGGCCATCGTCGGCGGCACCGGCGTGGGCAAGAGCTCCCTGGTGAACCTGATTCCCCGGTTCTACGACGCCACCGGCGGCGAGGTGCTGCTGGACGACGTGAACGTGAAGGACTACCCCCTGGAGGAGCTCCGGGGCCGCATTGGCATGGTGCTGCAAAACAACGTGCTGTTCTCCGGCACCATCCGGGAGAACCTGCTGTGGGGCGACCCCAACGCCACCGAAGAGGAAATGATTCAGGCGGCCAAGGACGCCCAGGCTTACGACTTTATCATGTCCTTCCCCTACGGCTTTGACACCCATCTGAGCCAGGGCGGTGTCAACGTCTCCGGCGGACAGAAGCAGCGGCTGTGTATCGCCCGGGCTATGCTCCGCAAGCCCTCCGTGCTGATTCTGGACGACTCCACCTCCGCCGTAGACTCCGCCACCGAGGCCCTCATCCGGGAGAGCTTCTATCACAACCTGAAGGACACCACCGTTATCCTGATTGCCCAGCGTATCTCCTCCGTCCGGAATGCGGATAAAATCATTGTGCTGGACGACGGCACCATCGCAGGCGTCGGCACCCATGAGGAACTGATGCGCTGCAACAAGATTTATCAGGAGATCTATCATTCCCAGCTGGAAGGAGGGGTCGATCATGGCTAATAACGGACCCGGAAGAAGGAACAACCCCAATCCCCAGCGCCCCAAGAACATGATGGCCACCATCACCCGGCTGCTGAGCTACCTGATAAAGCGGCCTGGGATGCTGGTGGCGGCGCTGCTGATGGTGGTGCTGTCCTCCCTGTGCAGCGTGGCGGCCACCTATATGATGCGCCCCATCATCAACAACCTGACTGATGCAGTGGCCAACGGCGTCTCCGAACTGCCTGGCCTGCTGACCAGCGTGCTTCAACTGTTCCTGGTCTACCTGGTGGCGGCGGCCTGCTCCTACGGCCAGGCCAACCTGATGGCCCAGCTGGCCCAGAAGAGCTGCAATACCCTGCGCAAAGAGCTGTTCGACCATATGCAGACCCTGCCCCTTCGGTTCTTTGACCAGCACACCCACGGCGAGTTGATGAGCCGCTTCACCAACGACGCGGACAACGTGCAGATGGCCCTGGAACAGTCCATCGTCCAGATGCTGTCCGCCGCCATCACCTTTGTCTCCACGGTGGTGATGATGATTTATCTTAGCCCAATTCTGTTTCTGATTTCCGTCGTCATGCTGGTGGCAATCCTCTTGGTCATCAAAATCGTGGGCGGCAGGAGCCGCGCTTACTACCGGGAGCAGCAGGCTGCCTTGGGCGCTCTGAATGGCAACATTCAGGAGATGATTTCCGGCATGAAGGTTGTCAAGGCATTCACCCATGAGGACGCAGCGGTGCAGGAGTTCCGTGAGCTGAACGAGAACTACCGTCAGGCGGCCTCTAAAGCCACCTTCTACTCCAACGCCATGGGTCCCATCTCCGGCAACATCTCCAACATCGCTTACGCCATCACTGCGGCTGTGGGCGGCGCCCTGAGCATTATCGGCGGCTTCGACATCGGCGGTCTGGTCACCTATCTGACCTACTCCAAGCAGCTGTCCCAGCCGCTGAACCAAATCACCATGCAGATGAACAATGTCCTGGCCGCCCTGGCCGGCGCGGAGCGCATCTTCGCCGTCATGGACGAGGAGCCGGAAATCGACGACGGCAAGGTCACTCTGGTCAACGTGGAAAAGCACGAGGACGGCAGCCTGAGCCTCCACAACGGCGAGGGCCGGGTTACGAACTGGGCATGGAAGCTGCCCCAGACCGAGCGGGGCAAGCTGGTACACCACGATGACGGCCACTGGAGCTGGGAGCCCCGGAACGGCGGCGACAACTTCAGGCTGAAGCCGGTTACCGGCACCGTTATCGGCGAGGGCGAGGACGCCTGCGAGCTGGTAGAGCTGAAAGGCGACGTGCGCCTGACCAATGTGGACTTCAGCTATGTGCCGGAGAAGCAGGTGCTGTACGACCTGAGCGTCTACGCCAAGCCCGGCCAGCAAATCGCCTTCGTTGGATCCACCGGCGCAGGCAAAACCACCATCACCAACCTGATCAACCGGTTCTATGAGATTCAGGACGGCTCCATCACCTATGACGGCATTGACATCCAGGGCATCGCCAAGGACAGCCTCCGCCGCTCCCTGGGCATCGTCCTCCAGGACACCCACCTGTTCACCGGCACCGTCATGGAGAACATCCGTTACGGCAAGCTGGACGCCACGGATGAGCAGTGCATCGCCGCCGCCAAGACGGCCAATGCCCACTCCTTCATCCGCCGCCTGCCGGAGGGCTACAACACCATGGTCACTGCCGACGGCGCCAACCTGTCCCAGGGCCAGCGGCAGCTGCTGGCCATCGCCCGGGCCGCCGTGGCAGACCCCCCGGTGATGGTGCTGGACGAGGCCACCTCCTCCATCGACACCCGTACCGAGGCGCTGATCTCCAAGGGTATGGACGCGCTGATGAAGGGGCGGAGCACCTTCGTCATCGCCCACCGGCTGTCCACCGTCCGCAACAGCGACTGCATCGCCGTGCTGGAGTTGGGCCGCATCATTGAAATCGGCTCCCATGACGAGCTGATGGCCATGAAGGGCCGCTACTATCAGCTGTACACCGGTCAGTTCCAGCTGAGCTGACGATAACACACTCCCTGATGGGCGGGGCTGGAAACAGCCCGCCCAGGATACCCCTGCAGAGGCCAGGCAATCGCCTGCCTTTGCGGGGGTTGTGTTTTCCTCACTGCGCAAGTTGCCTCTGAAAGAGCAGGTGCTGTAACGCTGCTGCCCGTTTCCTTCAAGGATTCCTGCCTAAGGAATCTACTATATAACTTCCATTACCCGCTCCAGCACCCGGACGAAGTCCGGCAGCTCCTCCAGCATTGCCCGCTCAGAGACGCTGTGGGGGTCTAAGATGGTGGGGCCAATGCTGACAGCGGGGAGGCCCGGATGATGGGCCAGCAGCGCGGCGGGCTCCAGCCCCACGTGTACCGCTGTCACCTCCATCTCCCGCCCGGTGACCGCCCGATAGCAGTCCGCCACCCGGCGGGCCAGGGGGCTGTCTGTCGTCCCCTCCCAGGGGGGATAAGCGGTTTCCATAGCTTTGACAAAGCCGCAGCGCCCGGCGTGGAGGGCTGCGCCGTTGGCGGTGCGTTCCAGCACAACGGCGTGACCCGCCCGGTGGAACAGCCCCACCGTCACCCCGTCCCCCCGCCAGTCTATCACACCCAGATTGGTGGAAGCGGCGGGCACCGCGGGGGCGTCCTGCCGCCAGCCCAGCACCCCCAGGGGGAGGGACAGCAGGAAGTCCAGCACCGCCTGCCCGTCCCAGGGGGCGCAGACCCGGGTCGGTTGTTCCAGCGGCTCCAGGGTGTACCGCCCCGCCGGGACGGACGCGGCCAGCAGCCCCTCCAACCTCGCCGGGGCGGCCAGGCAGACCACCAGCTCACCGCCGGTGGGGATGGCGTTCAGGGCCTGCCCGCCGGAGAGGGAGGCCAGCTCCCCGCCGGATTGGGCCGCCAGCGCCGCCAGCAGCCGGAGGGGGTTCTCCCGCCCCTTGCCGATGTCGGAGCCGGAGTGTCCCCCCGGATAGCCGGAGAGCGTCACTCGCCAGGCCGGGAGGGAACAGTCCACGGTGGCAATCGGCCGCGTCCACCGCTGGCGCACCCCGCCTGCGGCGGCCACCACGCAGCGGTGGGCGGAGAAGCCGTCCACGTTCACCAAAGCGGCCACCCCGTCCAGCCAGTCCGGCGGCACCTGGGCGGCCCCCTGGAGGCCCGTCTCCTCCTGCACCGTCAGCAGCAAGCGGAGGGGGCCGTGGGCCGTCCCCTGCTCCAGCAGCCACAGCGCCGACGCCACCCCCAGCAGGTCGTCCGCCCCCAGGGAGGAGCGCCCGTCGGAGCGGAGGAAGCCCCCCTCCACCACGCAGGTGATGCCGTCCCGCTGGGGGTCGTAGCCGCTGCCGGGGGCTGCGGCGCACACCATGTCCAGGTGCCCCTGGATGCAGAGAACGCGCTGCCCCTCCCGCCCCGCCGTGGGCGGGCGGATGGCGCTTATCCCAAGCTCCGCGCCCCCGAGCCGTAGAGGA
>JAJQEV010000012.1 GCA_021201475.1 Clostridiales bacterium | reverse complement strand
CCCCCTGAGCCGCCCTCTTTTGCTACTTTTCTCGGCGGAGCGAGAAAAGTAGGCCCCGCCCTGGCAAGGGCAAAAACCTATTTCCTTTCACTTTCCTTGCCTAAGGAACGCCATTCCACCGCCAGATAAGGAGGCCGCCATGCCCTATCTCACCACAGCGCTGACGGCGCTGCTTTCCATCGCGGCGCTGTTCGCCCTGACCAAACTCATGGGCTGCCGCCAGGTGTCCCAGCTGAGTATGTTCGACTATATCAACGGCATCACCATCGGCTCCATCGCCGCAGAACTGGCCACCGCCCGGGGGGAGGACTTCTGGCGCTGGCTTATCGCCCTAGTGGTGTACGCCCTGGTGACGCTGCTCCTCAGCGTGGCCACTGACAAGTCCATCCACCTCCAGGGGTGGATCACCGGCCGCCCCCTGGTGCTGCTGCAAAACGGCAGGCTGAACGCGGCAAACTTCCGCAAGTGCCGGCTGGATGTCAGCGAGTTTCTGACCCAGTGCCGCATTGGGGGCTGGTTCGACCTGGACGGGCTGGATACCGTCCTGATGGAGGCCAACGGCTCCCTGAGCTTCCTCCCCAAAGAGGGGCAGCGCCCGGCAACCCCCGCCGACCTGGGTCAGGCCCCCGACCAGACCACCCTGCCCCTCAGCGTGTTGCAGGACGGGCAGGTGCTGTCCGGCAACCTCCGCGCCGCAGGCCATGACGAGCCGTGGCTGGACAGGGCGCTGACCGGGCGGCAGTTGGGGCGAAGCGACGTGTTCCTGGCCTATATCGGCCAGAGCGGAGCGCTGCGCATCTTCCCACGGGAGTAGGAAAAGGACTTTTGAGATACTTTGCTTTTCATTATAGCATAGCTTCGCATCTAATACAAGGTTATTTCCCGTCCGTTGCAAAGTGTTTTCCCAGACGGGCAAATTGTTCCGATTTTTGCAACCGTCTGTGTAGGGGCGGCCCTCGGCCGCCCGCGAAAACCGCCTGCTTACCCCGGGCGGCCAAGGGCCGCCCCTACAGAAAAGTAAAGATTCAGATTTCACATCCTGCTATTGCGCAGAACAGAACGCTTGCCAACGCCCAGGGCGTCCGGCAGGCGTTCTGTTTGTTTGTTTTTGCCCGGCCCTTTGCGCCTTTTGCGGATAGCCGGATGCAAATTTATTCCCAAAGAGGGTAGTTCGGCCTTTGTTTTTGTGATTTTTACTAAGAGGACGGGCGGGCATTCCGGCGGCGGTGAAAAATTCCTGTGAAATTTATCTCTGTTTTCTCTGTTTTCTTCATTTTATACGAATTTTCTGGCGACTTTCTTCAAAATTCAATTTTGATACCTAATTCCACAAACGGACAAGTTTATCCCACGTCGCAACATTGTCAAATGTTTTTCCAGCGGGTATACTTATGATAATCTCTTTGAGCCATGCGTGCTCTGGGAAAATTCATACTTTATTAGGAGGAACACCGTAATGAAACAACTCAAGAAACTGATGGCGCTCCTGCTGGCTTTGGCTATGGTTCTTGCCCTGGCCGCCTGCGGCTCTGGCGATGATTCCGGCGGCTCGTCCGGCTCCGGCAGCGCAGACGCCGATAGCTCCGCCGCCACCCTGGACAGCTCCGCTGAGCTGGAGGTCTGGGTCTGGGACTCCGACCAGCAGGACGGCATTCAGGAAATCTGCGACCTGTTCACCGAGGACACCGGCATTGCCGTCAAGGTCAACGTAGTGACCTGGGACAACTACTGGACCCTGCTGGAGGCCGGCGCTTCCGGCGGCGAGATGGCAGACGTGTTTTGGATGCACGTCCAGGAGGCGGACAAGTATATGTCCAACGACATCCTGCTGGATCTGACCTCTTACATCGAAGCAGACGACGGCATCGACATGGCCAACTACTACGAGGGCGCTGTGGAGACCTTCACCTATGACGGCAAGTACTACGGCATCCCCAAGGATCACGACATCAACGTGCTGCTGTACAACAAGGCCATCTTTGATGAGTACGGCTTCGACTATCCCGACGAGACCTGGACCTGGGAAACCTACTATGAGGTGGCCTCCGGCATCACCGCCGCCAGCGGCGGCAGCGTCTACGGCGCGGCCATGAACACCACCAACGACCAGGACGGCTGGTGGAACATCGTCTACGCCATGGGCGGCAGCGTCATCTCTGAGGACGGCACCGCCTCCACCCTGGATTCCGACGCCACCAAGGCGGCTATGGAGTTCGTGGGCAAGCTGGTGGACGACGCCTTCGCGCCCCAGTCCCTGGTGTCCGAGAACGGCACCAGCGGCCTGTTTACCAACGACCTGGTGGCGATGATCTGCCAGGGCAACTACACCCTGGCCGGCTTCACCGAGTATGACGGCTCCGAGAACTACGCCACCGCCGTCCTGCCCTACTACGATGCCAACGGCAACGGCCAGTGCGACGACGGCGAGCGGGTGACCATCTACAACTCCCTGGCCTGGTCCGCCTCCGCCGTCTCCGAGCATCCCGACGAGGCAGCCGCCCTGGTGCTGTGGCTGTCCAGCTATGATATGCAGGTCAAGCAGGCCGAGCTGGGCGTGACCCTGGCGGGCTATGTGGGGGCTGACAGCGAGTATGCCGACGTCATCACCGCCATGGGCATCGACGCTTCCGCCGTCCAGGTGATGAACAACTCCGCCACCTTGATTTCCTATCCCCACAGCTACTACACCACCACCTGGCAGAACTACTACCGGGAGCAGCTGGTGAACGCATGGCTGGATACCTCCACCATGAGCTCCGTGCTGGACGACTGCGCCGCCTATATGAACGATATTCTGGCGACGGAGTGACGTCTGCCCGAGATACCCCTTGGTCGGGGCTCTCCCCAGCCCCGGCCACACATGAACGGAACCTTATAGAAAGGAGCGCATATGGCAAAAGAAGCAAAAGTGAAGATGTCCAAGGCGGAAAAGAACGAAGCCATGTGGGGCCTGATTTTTGTGGCCCCCACCATGCTCGGCCTGATCGTCCTGAACTTCTATCCCATCGTCTACACCATCTATCAATCCTTCTGCAAGACCGGCGACTTCGGCAGAGGCAACACCTTTATCGGCCTGACCAACTACCAGGGCGTTTTGACCAGCTCCGAGTTCTGGAGCAGCTTGCTGAACACCCTGAAATATGCTATCATTGAAGTGCCCTTCGGCATCGGTCTCGGCCTGGTGCTGGCCGTCCTGCTGAACCGGAAAATCAAGTTCCGGGGCGGGTACCGTACCATCTTCTTCCTGCCCATGGTGGCGGCCCCGGCGGCGGTGGCTATGGTGTGGAAGTTCCTGTATAACCAGCAGTTCGGCCTGCTGAACAACCTGTTCGGGCTGAACGTGGCCTGGGTCTCCGACGCCAACATCGCCTGGATCTCCATCGGCATCATCGGCGTGTGGTCCATCGTGGGCTATAACATGATCCTGTTCCTGTCCGGCCTCCAGGAGATCCCCCATGACTACTATGAGGCGGCGGACATCGACGGAGCCTCCGGCATCCGGCAGTTCTTCTCCATCACCATCCCCCTGCTGAGCCCCACCACCTTCTTCATCCTCCAGACCCGCATCATCGGCGCCCTCCAGGTGTTCGACCTGATTTACATGGTGATGGACAACACGAACCAGGCGTTGTCCTCGGTGCAGTCGGTGGTCTATATCTTCTACAAGTACACCTTCACCAACAGCCAGCGGGGCTACGGCGCTGCCATTGTGGTCTGTATGCTGGTCATCATCATGGCCATCACCTTCCTCTTGCAGAAGAGCGAGAAGAAGTGGGTCTTTTACAATTAAGGAGGTGTACCCATGGAAAGCTATCAGGCAAAGCAGCGCGCCACTCAGGCGCTGATTCACGTCATCCTCATCCTCTGCTCCATCACCATGCTGGTGCCCTTCCTGTGGATGATCCTGACCTCCTTCAAGACGCTGTCCGAGGCCACGTCGGTGAACCCCTTCATCATCTTCCCCTCCAGCTGGAGCTTTGACAGCTTCGTCTCCGTCTGGAAGAACTACAACTTCCTGTACCTCTACAAGAACACCATCCTGATGATTTTCTGGCGGGTGGTCTGCGCCGTGCTGACCGCCACCCTGGCGGGCTATGCCTTTGGCCGTCTGAACTTCCCCGGGAAGAACGTGCTGTTCTCCCTGATTCTGATTCAGATGATGGTGCCCAGCCAAATCTTCATCATCCCCCAGTACGTCATGGTGACCGGTCTGGGCTGGACCAACACGGTGGCCGGTCTGGTATTCCCCGGCGTGGTGACCGCCTTCGGCACCTTCCTGCTGAAGCAGGGCTATCAGGGCCTGCCCAGGGAACTGGAGGAGGCCGCCGCCATTGACGGCTGCAACATCCCCCAACGGTTCCTTCACATCATGGCCCCGCTGACCCGCTCCTCCATGGTGAGCCTGGGCATCTTCACCGCCGTGTTCGCCTACAAGGATCTGATGTGGCCCATGATCGTCTGCACCGAGGTGGAGCATACCACCCTGTCCGCCGGTCTGGCCAAAATGCAGGGCCAGTACAGCTCCAACTATCCTGAGCTGATGGCCGCCGCGCTGATGGCCTGCGTCCCCATGATCGTGCTCTATCTGGTGTTCCAGAAGCAGTTCATCGAGGGCATCGCCACCTCCGGCAGCAAGCTGTAACCTTCACAAATCGTTCTCCTTTTCACCCCTGCCTCCGGCGGCTTCCCCTCTGCCGGAGGCAGGACATTCCGACTAACCACACACGCCGCCCCAAGGAGGTGCCCTCATGGCAAAGATGCAGTTTTTCTTCAAGGCGGGACAGTACCGGCTGTTCGAGATGACCTATCGGAACCGGCAGACAGAGTCCCTCTACCTGATGGGCTGCGGCATTGAGAAATGCCGCCCAGACTACACCTTCGGCCCCGTCAACCGGCCGGGCTACCACTTCCATGTGGTGATGTCCGGCGAGGGCTGGGTGGAGGTGAACGGGGTGCGGCACGCCGTCCACGACGGACAGATCTTCGTGGTGAAGCCTCATGAGGT
Source organism: Clostridiales bacterium (assembly GCA_021201475.1). Classification (GTDB taxonomy): domain Bacteria; phylum Bacillota; class Clostridia; order Oscillospirales; family Oscillospiraceae; genus Onthomonas. Next base: position 3,809 of record JAJQEV010000012.1, on the reverse strand, counting down.
GACGAAATACGGGGCCAACCATACGAACCCCTGGGCCTACTGCTGGATCACCTTCGGCGGGGAGAAGGCCCCTTACTATCTGGAGCAGGCCGGATTCCCGGAGGGGGTCAACCTCCGGGACTGCAACACCGACCCAGCCGACTTCAGCTCCCTGATTTCCGACCTGCTGGACCGGACGGAGCTGAACCTGACCCACGACCTTTGGCGGCTGGGGGTGCTCTACCAGTTCCTGGGCCTGGCCATCCGCTCCGGCAGCGGCGCGGCCCGGAGCGCTCACTCAGAATATGACCCCAATGACTATGTGCAGCATGGGTTGACCTATATACGCAATAACTTCGCGTCCATGAAAATCGGAGAGGTGTCCTCCTCCATCGGCATTGACCGCAGCTACTTCACCAAGCTGTTCACCCAGAAGATGGGCATCTCCCCCATGGACTACATGATCCTCCTGCGGATGCGGGAGGGTGCGCGGCTGCTGGCGGAAACCAATCTGCCGGTGGAGACCATCGCCAACATGGTGGGCTACACCAGCGTTCAGTCCTTCAGCCGCATCTTTTCCAAGCACTTTCATTGCAGCCCCAGAGCATACCGCCAGCAGTCGGAGGAGACGCGGGTGCATCTGGAGTGTCCGGAGGGGGAGCTGCTCCCTCTGGACGAATAAAACCACACACGGAGGACACCCGGCATGAGCATTTCTTTTCAGGAGAAAGAACGCATTTTCACCCTGCAAACCCACAACACCACCTACCAGATGCAAATCGACCCCCTGGGCTACCTGTGCCACCTGTACTACGGCCCCCGGACGACGGGGAGCCTGGGGCACCTGTACCGCCCGGCGGACTTCGGCTTCTCCCCCAACCCCTACGCCAGCCGCTACGCGCCCCAGCACAGCCTGGACACCATGCCCCAGGAGTACACCGGCTGCAACACCGGGGACTTTCGGGTCAGCTGCCTGACCGTCTCCAGGGAGGACGGGGCCTGCGGGGCGGCGTTCCGGTACGTCTCCCACGCCATCCTCCCCGGCAAGTACGCAGTGGAGGGAATGCCCTCCGCCTTCGCCGGGGACGGGGAAGCGGAGACGCTGACCGTCACCCTGGCGGACGAGGTGACAGGGCTGGAACTGGAGCTGTACTACGGTGTATTCGCGGGGCGGGATGTCATCACCCGGGCGGCCCGGCTCCGGAACGGCGGAACGGCGGCCCTGACGCTGGACAGGGCGGCCTCCCTGTGCCTGGACTTCCCCTTTGGGGACTGGGATCTCATCCACTTCCAGGGGCGGCACAATATGGAGCGGCAGGCGACCCGCGTTCCCCTCACCGGCGGCATTCAGACGGTCTCCTCCCGCCGGGGGGCCTCCAGCCATCAGCATAACCCCTTCGTCATCCTGGCCCGGCGGGGCGCCACCGAGGAGCATGGCGACTGCTGCGGCCTGATGCTGGTCTACTCCGGCAGCCACCGGACGGACGTGGAGCGGGACCAGACCGGCGGCACCCGGGTGGTCATGGGCATTCAGGATGAGATGTTCCGCTGGACGCTGGCCCCCGGCCAAAGCTTCCAGACGCCGGAGGTGCTGCTGACCTTCTCCCACCAGGGGCTGGGGCAGCTCTCCCGGAACTACCACCGCTTCCTCCGGGAGAACCTGTGCCGCAGCCCCTGGGCAAAGCGCCGCCGCCCTGTGCTCATCAACAACTGGGAGGCCACCTACTTCGACTTTGACACGGAGAAAATCGTCTCTATCGCCCGTCAGGCCAGCGCCCTGGGGGTGGAGCTGCTGGTGCTGGACGACGGCTGGTTCGGCAGCCGCAACGACGAGAACCGGGGCCTGGGGGACTGGTTCGTGAATGAGGAAAAGCTCCCCGGCGGGCTGGACGCCCTCATCACAGCGGTGAACGGCCTGGGGATGCAGTTCGGCCTGTGGGTGGAGCCGGAGATGGTGAACGAGGACTCCGACCTGTACCGCGCCCACCCGGACTGGGCGCTGACCCTGCCGGGCCGCGCCCCCACCATGGGCCGGAATCAACTGGTGCTGGACATGGGCCGGGCGGATGTGGTAGACTATCTCTATCAGCGGCTGTCCGACCTGCTGTCGGCGCACAACATCGCTTACATCAAGTGGGATATGAACCGCAGCCTCACCGATGTTTACAGCCGCGCCCTGCCCCCGGAGCGGCAGGGGGAGGCGGCCCACCGGTATGTGCTGGGGGTGTACGATTTGCTGGAGCGGCTCACCGCCCGGTTCCCGGAGGTGCTGCTGGAGGGCTGCGCCGGCGGCGGCGGACGGTTTGACGCCGGGATGCTGGCCTACTGCCCCCAAATCTGGTGCAGTGACGACACCGACGCCGTGGAGCGGCTGGCCATTCAGTACGGCACCTCCTTCGGCTACCCCGTGTCCGCCATGGGCGCTCACGTCTCCGCCTGCCCCAACCATCAGACCGGGCGGACGGTACCCCTGGACACCCGGGCCGTGGTGGCCATGCACGGCACCTTCGGCTATGAACTGGACCTGAACCTGCTGACAGAGGCGGAAAAGGCGGCGGTGCGCCGCCAAATTGAGCGGTTCCACCGCTACTATGACCTGATTCAGTGGGGAGACTACTACCGCCTCTCCGACTGCACGCAAACCTCCGATTACGCCGCCTGGCAGACCGTCTCGCCGGACAGGGGCGAGGCGCTGGTCAGCGTCGTGATTCCCCACGTCCGGGCCACCACCCCGCTGATTCACCTCCGCTTCCGGGGGCTGGACGAGGATGGAGTTTACCGGGTGACGGAGTTCGCCGCCTTCCACAGCGGCGACAGCGGCCTGGCCGCCCAGGAGGAGGGCAAAGAGTACACCGGTGGGGCGCTGATGTACGGCGGCTTCGTCCTCCCCCGGCTGTATGGCGACTGCCCCAGCGTCCAAATCCACCTGGAGAAGGTGCAGTGAGATGGATACCCTGAAAACCCGCATGGCGGCGGAGTGGAAAAAGATTTGCGCCCTGCCCCGCAAGGAGCGGCCCTGCTACATCTGGGATTACTATAAGCTGCGGATCTTGGCCCTGGCGGCTGTGCTGGCGTTCGCCGTCACCATGACCTGGCACGCCGTCACCACCCCCTCGGAGACCTGGTTCTTCGCCTGCTTCGCCAACGTGGAGGCGGATTTGGGGGAGAACTCCGACCTGCACAGCGGCTTCGCGGAGTACGCCGGATATGACCTGACAGAGGGCATTCTTCAGTTTGAGGACGAGATTTATTGCAAGCCCGCCACCAGCACCACCACCGGCAGCGCCTATTATGAGCTGCTGACCGCCTATCTGGACGCAGGCACCCTGGACGTGGTGGTGATGGGGACGGACGACCTGCTGGCGGTGGGGGAGGCCGGGCGGCTCATGGATCTGTCCGATGCGCGGGTCTCCGCCCTGGCGGAGGAATACGCCGACCGTATCCTCACCGTGGAGGCCGACCTGGAGGACGACGGGGAATTGACCCAGGTGCCGGTGGGCATCGACCTCTCCGGCTCCCGGCTGGACGAATACTACAGCGACGGCTGCGCCCTGGGCGTCTCCGCCAATGCGCCCCATATCGACCAAATCGCCCTGTTTCTCAGCTATCTCTTCTCCTGAATAAAGGAACCGCTGAATCAATGCAGCTACGACCGAAGGACTCCCCAGCGGGGGTTGAGATGCAATCCATCCTGGAGTGAGAAGAGACGCGCAGCCGAACAGTCAGATGTCCTCGACCAAAGGATAATAAAATTGCCGCCCGTCCCGCCAACGGCAGGGACGTGGGCGGCAATCCCCGCCAGCCGCCATAGGCGGCAGTCTCACCAGTGA
>JAJQEV010000076.1 GCA_021201475.1 Clostridiales bacterium | reverse complement strand
CCCATTTCTTGGCGGGACAAGAAATGGGGCCCGCCGGGAGGGCAAGAACTGATTTTCTTTATCAATCTTTCTCTAAGGAAAGAACCTTAAATTGATGACATTGCCCTGAAAGGGTAGGGAGGCGCAACGAGCCGGAAATGCCGCTTGACGGCGGAGGTGCCTCCGAAGGAGGCGGAGGGGTTGAATTTCCTTAAAGAAGGATGGATAAAGGAAAAACGTAGTTCATTCAAAGACCTGCATCTAAGGAACGACCACCCCGCCGGTCAGGCAATCCCTATTCAACCACCCTCACCGTCAGAAAGGAAGGTCAATCCAATGCTGGAAGCTGCTGTTCGTATCGTATGGGGCCCGTGGACGCTGGCCCTGTTCCTGATAGTGGGGCTGTACTGCTCGGCAGGGTCGGGATTCTTCCAGCTGTTCGGCGTCCGCCGGTGGTGGCGCGGCACCCTGGGCGCTCTGACCGCGAAGGGCCGGACAGAGGGCGGCCTCTCCCCGCTGGAGACCCTGTCCACCGCCCTGGCCTCCACCGTGGGCACCGGTTCCATCGTGGGGGTGGCTACCGCCATCACCCTTGGCGGGCCGGGAGCGGTATTCTGGATGTGGGCGTCCGCCTTCCTGTCCGCCATGACCGGATGGGCGGAGAAAGCCCTGTCCATCCTGGTGCGCCGCCGCCGCTGCGGGGCCTGGGAGGGCGGCCCCATGGTCTGGCTGGAGGAGAAGGGGCTGCCTACGGCGGCAAAATGCTTCGCCCTGTTCACCGCCCTGGCCGCCCTGGGAATGGGGGACATGGTGCAGGCCAACTCCCTGGCGGCGGCGGTGGAGGCCTCCACCGGCTTCCCGCCCCTGGTCACCGGCCTGCTGACGGCCACGGCCTGCGGCCTGGTGCTGATGGGCGGGGTAGAAAGCGTTGGACGCCTCTGCGAGAAGCTGGTGCCGGTGATGGCGGTGCTGTTCCTGGCGGGGGGCTGCGTCACCCTGGTTCGGGCACGGGCGGAGCTTCCCGCCGCACTGCTGCTGATCGTCCGCTCTGCCCTGTCGCCGGAGGCGGCCCAGGGCGGGCTGCTGGGCAGCGCGGTTCGCTGGGGCATTGCCCGGGGCGTCTGCACCAACGAGGCGGGGCTGGGCTCCACGGCACTGGTACACTGCTCCTCCGCCAACACCGACCCGGTGCGGGAGGGGTATTGGGGGATTTTGGAGGTGTTCCTCTCCACCTTCGTCATCTGCACCATCACGGCGCTGGCGGTGCTGACCTCCGACGCCTACCAGAGCGGCGCGGCGCTGACGGGGGCGGCCCTGTCCGTGGCCGCCTTTACGGAGGGGCTGGGCCAGGCGGGGCCGTGCTTCGTGGCCCTGTGCCTGGCGGTGTTCGCCTTCTCCACCCTGCTGGGCTGGTGCTGGTACGGCTGCTGCGGGGTGCGGTACCTGCTGTCGGAGCGGTGGGAGAGGCGGTACCGCCTCCTGTTCCTGGCCTGCATCGTAGCGGGCAGCGTAGCGCGGCTGGAGGCGGTTTGGCAACTCTCCGACGTGTTCAACGGCCTGATGGCCTGGCCCAGCCTGATTGCCCTGCTGCTCTATGCGCCCCAGGTGCTGGCCCTCTTGCGCAAACGGGAAGGGCGGGGTATAATAAGAGAGGCGGCGATGCGGTAATGGGAGCGGTATTTCCCTCCGAGGCCCTTGCCTAAGGAGCAAAGCCCCTTCAATAACCCGCTCTGCACCCACAGCCAATTGCCCAGCCACCCAACGTCAGAAAGGAATCCATTATGATCGTCAAACCCTATCAGGGGAAGCGCCCCAACCTGCACCCCACCGTCCGCATCGCGGAAAACGCCGCCGTCATCGGCAACGTGACCTGCGAGGCTCGCGTCAACCTGTGGTACAGCGCCACCGTCCGGGGCGATATGGACGCCATCTTCATCGGCGCAGACACCAACGTTCAGGATAACTGCGTTCTGCACTGTGACAGCGGCACACCCCTCCGCATTGGCCGGGGCTGCGTCCTCGGTCACGGGGCCATCGTCCACAGCTGCACCGTAGGGGAGGGCACCATGATAGGCATGGGGGCCACGCTGCTGTCCGGCTGCCAGGTGGGGGCGCACTGCATCATCGGCGCCAACGCCCTGGTGACGGGGAAGATGCACATTCCCGACTACAGCCTGGTCATGGGCTCCCCCGCCAGGGTAGTGGGGCAGGTGACCCCGGAGCAGGCGGATTACCTCCGCTACAACACGGCAAAGTATATCGAAACGGCGGAGGCCGAGTTGGACGCCGCCGGAGCGGCCTCCCCAAAGGCCAAAAAGCTTTCAGGACTGGTATAATTTCCGCCCATCTGCCCATACTGGAACCGTACCAATTTAAGGAGGTATCCGTTATGGACAAGGTAAACCACAACATTGAATGCTCTGTCAACACCTGCACCCATCACGCCGGTGAGCAGAATTACTGCACCCTGAACACCATCAAGGTGGGCTGCTGCGGGGAGATTAACCCCAAGAGCTGCGACTGCACCGAGTGCGCGTCCTTCCAGTCGGACAGCCGCGCCAGAAAGCACTGCGGCTGCTGACGGAGCGGCAGGGACGGGCGGAGCAATTTGGCTCCGCCCGCCTTTTTTGTTTTATTGGTCTTGCACTTTTGGAAAAGCTGTGTTAAAATAAGTTCATCTTGAGCAACCACAGGAGGCGTCCTATGAAGAAGGAAGCGCGCGAGGTGCAGTTTCACATCCATCTGAGCCGGGAGGACGGTCTGGGCCGGTACTGCATCCTGCCCGGCGATCCGGGGCGGTGCGCCGCCATCGCCCAATATTTGGAGGAGCCATGTCACCTGACCACGAATCGGGAGTTTTGCTCCTGGAAGGGCAGGCTGCTGGGCGAACCGGTGGCGGTGGTGTCCACCGGCATCGGAGGCCCTTCCGCCGCCATCGCCATGGAGGAGCTGGCCCAGCTGGGGGTGGATACCTTCCTCCGGGTGGGCACCTGCGGCGGCATCCGGCTGGACGTGCAGTCCGGCGACCTGGTGGTGGCCACCGGGGCCGTGCGGATGGAGGGTGCCAGCCGGGAGTATGCCCCCATCGAGTACCCTGCCGTCCCCGACTTTACGGTGACGGCTGCCCTGCGGCAGGCGGCCCTGGGCTGCGGCATCACGCCGAAGCTGGGGGTGGTGCAGTCCAAGGACAGCTTCTATGGGCAGCACGACCCCGCCTCCATGCCGGTGGCCGGTGAACTCCAGGCGAAATGGGAGGCGTGGAAGCGGCTGGGCGTCCTGGCCAGCGAGATGGAGTCCGCCGCATTGTTCACCGTAGCCGCCGCCAGGGGCGTGCGGTGCGGGGCCTGCTTCCACGTCATCTGGAACCAGGAGCGGCAGGCCGCCGGCCTGGACCAGGCGGAGAGTGACGACACCTCCTCCGCCGTCCGTGTGGGCGTAGAGGCCGTCAAATTGCTGATTCAGCAGGATAAGGAAGGAACATAACCATGGAACACAGCCACAATCACGAGTTTTGGACAGCCCTGGACCAGTTGGTGGAGCACTCCACCCTGGTCATTGACCGGCCCAAGGGGACGCCCCACCCTCACTTTCCGGATCTGCTCTACGAGGTGGATTACGGCTACCTGGAGGATACCGCTTCCCCGGATCGGGGCGGCATTGATGTCTGGGTCGGCTCGGCGGAGGAACGGCGGGTCAACGCGGTGATCTGCACCGTGGATCTCCGCAAGCGGGATTCTGAACTCAAAATCCTCCTGGGCTGCACCGAAGCGGAGACAGCCCATATCTACCAGGTGCATAACCAGACCGGCTCCATGAAGGGGCTGCTGGTCGAGCGAGGGGCCGACAACAGGTAACGCCCGCCGCAAAACCGGCGCACATAACGGACGAATTCCGGGTGTGCGTCGGTTTTCCTTGCATATCGTCAGGAGGCCCTGCAACAAAACAACCGGCGGCGGGCAATGCCCGCCGCCGGGAAAGAACGGGGTTAATCCGCAAAGAGCGGTGTGGAGAGGTACCGGTCGCCGGTGTCGGGGAGCAGGGCCACGATGGTCTTGCCCTTGTTCTCCGGGCGCTTCGCCAGCTGGATGGCCGCCCAGACCGCCGCGCCGGAGGAGATGCCCACCAGGATGCCTTCCGCCTTGCCCACCTGCTTGCCGGCGGCGAAGGCGTCCTCGTTCTCCACGGGGAGGACTTCATCATACACCTGGGTGTCCAGCACCTCAGGCACAAAACCTGCGCCGATGCCCTGAATCTTGTGACTCCCCGCCACGCCCTTGCTCAGCACCGGGGAGGAGGCGGGTTCCACCGCCACCACCTGCACGTTGGGGTTCTGCTCCTTCAGGTAAGCGCCCACGCCAGTGACGGTGCCGCCGGTGCCCACACCGGCTACGAAGATATCCACCTGACCGTCCGTATCCGCCCAAATCTCCGGGCCGGTGGTGGCCTTGTGGGCGGCGGGGTTAGCCGGGTTCACGAACTGGCCGGGGATGAAGCTGTTGGGAATCTCCTTCGTCAACTCATCCGCCTTGGCGATGGCCCCCTTCATGCCCTTGGCCCCGTCGGTCAGCACCAACTCCGCGCCGTAGGCCTTCATCAGCTGGCGGCGCTCCACGCTCATGGTCTCCGGCATGACGATGATGATGCGGTAGCCCCGGGCAGCGGCCACAGAGGCCAGGCCGATGCCGGTGTTGCCGGAGGTGGGCTCGATGAGGACGGAGTCCGGCTTCAGCAGGCCCCTGGCCTCGGCGTCATCGATCATCGCCTTGGCGATGCGGTCCTTCACGGAACCGGCGGGGTTGAAATACTCCAGCTTGGCCACGATTTTGGCCTCCAGCCCTTCCTGCTGCTCCAGATGGGTCAGCTCCAACAAGGGGGTCTTGCCGATCAGCTGGTCGGCGGATGTATAAATAGCGCTCATAACAAATTCCTCCAGACAGTTAGTAGTGAACGGGGTGCATAGGGCCGCCGCTGCTGCGGCGCTCCGGTTCGTCGCATAAACGCACATCCTGTGCGTTTATGCGATTATACCAACCTTCCCTATAGGTTTATACATATTATAGACTGGCGCTATTCAAATGTCAAGGGGAGAGCGGAAAAATTTCCGGTTGATTTTCCAACTAACCTACTATATAATAGGATTAAAAAGCACAGTATGGGGAGGAGATTCTATATGTTGATTTCCACAAAGGGACGCTATTCCCTCCGCGTGATGATCGACCTGGCAGAGCATCAGTCCGAGGGCTACATTCCGTTGAAAACGGTGGCGGAGCGGCAGGAGATTTCGGAAAAGTATCTGGAAAGCATTATCAAGCTGCTGGTGAAGGAGCGGTTCCTGGCCGGGCTGCGGGGCAAGGGCGGCGGATATCGCCTGACGAGAGCGCCGGATCAGTACACCGTCTACAGCATTCTGGCGCTGACGGAGGAGTCCCTGTCGCCGGTGTCCTGTCTGGAGGCGGGGGCGGCCGTCTGCCCCCGGATGGCGGAGTGCCGCACCCTGCCGCTGTGGCAGGGGCTGAATCAGGTCATCCGGGACTATTTGGAGCAGTTCACCCTGGCTGACCTGATGTACCGGGAGAACGAATGGAACGACTATGTTATATGAGCAGGCTGCGGCATCCGAGTCCGGATGCCGCAGCTTACTCCTGTCAGGCGCGGTTGACAGGATTTGACTTCTGTGTTATAATATTCCAACTAATAAAGTATGTTAATAGGTATATTTGGAGGCGGCCAGCATGACCCTGATTCAACTGTCATATCTCATCACCATCGCGGAAACCGGTTCGCTGAACAAGGCAGCGAAGCAGCTGTATGTATCCCAGCCCTCCCTGACCAACGCAGTCAAGGAGCTGGAGAAGGAGCTGGGCATCACCTTGCTGAACCGCAGCGGACGGGGCGTAACGCTGACCAATGACGGCGTGGAGTTCCTACACTATGCGAAGGAGATTTACCGCCAGTATGAAAGCCTGATGAAACGGTATGGGAAGGGTGGCTCCTATAAGAAGAAGTTCGGCGTCTCCACCCAGCACTACTCCTTTGCGGTGAAGGCCTTCGTGGATATGGCCCAGGAATACGATATGTCCAAGTACGAGTTCGCCATCAAGGAGACAAAGACCCGGGATGTCATCCGCGATGTCAGCACCCTGAAAAGTGAGATCGGCGTACTATATCTGAGCGACTTCAACCGGAAGGCCATAGGGAAGCTGCTAAGCGCCGCTCACCTGGAGTTCCATCCCCTGGTGAACTGCCGGGCCTATGTGTACCTGTGGCGGGGCCACCCTCTGGCGGGGGAGCCGTCCATCTGCTTTGAGCAGCTGGCGAGCTACCCCTGCCTGGCCTTTGACCAGGGGGACGACAGCACCTTTTACGATGCGGAGGAAATCCTCTCCACCAGCGAGTACGCTCAAATCATCAGAGCCAACGACCGGGCCACCATGCTGAACCTGATGGTGGGGCTGAACGGATACACCCTCTGCTCCGGCATCATCTGCGAGGAGCTGAACGGGAAGGAGTTTGTGGCGGTTCCCTTTCAGGACGAGGGGGCGAACCCGGAGAGCGCCATGGAAATCGGCTACATCACCCGAAAGAATATGGCCTTGAGCGAAATGGGGGAAAAGTATATTGAGGCGATGAGGCGATACCTTGCCGCCGTCTGAACACCTGCCCGGATATAACGTTATGTTATATCCGGGTATTTTTCTTCGGTATTGGACGCAGCCCTCAGCTTATGTTACCATAACAGGCAGAAAGGGGGAGACGTGATGAAGATTTACCGGCTTAAGGCTTGTTGGCCTGTGGACAAAACGCATTCTGTCCGATGTACGCGCCTCCTGGGGTCACGGACACAGGGAGCATAGCGGAAGCGCCGCCTGACGGCGAACAGTTTGCATCCGTCCCTGGGAGGGACTGTAACAGAGGTAAATCACGAAAAAAGAAAAAGAAAGAGGCACATGATTATGACCATTGATTATCTGGAATGGGGCGCGCTGCTGCTTGCGGCAGTCTTTTTCGCCCTGCTGTATTACTTAGACCGAAGGAAACATGTGGACTTTGGCATCCGCACCATTCTCGCCCTGGGCCTGGGCATTGTCGTCGGACTGGTATTCAAAGGCCACTATACCTATGTGGCTGCCGTGGGCACCATTTACGCCCATGTGATTTCCGCCGTTGTGGTGCCGCTGCTGATTTTCAGCATCACCGCCAGCATCACCAACCTCAGCAGCTCCATACGGCTGAAAAACATCGGGTTGAAAACCGTGCTGTTCCTGGAGCTGAATACGCTGATTGCCAGTACCATCACTCTGTTGGCCGCAATCGCCACTAACATCGGGGACGGATTCGTCTATGAGCTGGCCACCGACTATGAGGCAACGGAGGTGCCCACCTTTGTGGACACCATCATCAGCCTGTTCCCCCAGAATCTGGCTTCCCACTGGGCGGATAATGAAGTTGTCCCCATCGTCCTGTTTGTCATCCTGCTGGCCCTGAGCTACAACGCTTTGGCTGCGGAGAACGCAGAACAGGTGGCCCCGTTTAAGGCGTTTATTGACGCCGGCAACCGGGTCATGGGGAAGGTAGTCAGCATCGTAATCGGCTTTACCCCCTATGCGGTGCTGTCACTGGTAGCCCGGGCCGTGAGCAGAAATGCCCTCAGCGACCTGCTGCCGCTGCTCAGTGTGCTGGTTTTGGCTTATGTCCTCTGCGCCGTTCAGATCTTCCTGGTGGAAGGTGTGCTGCTGAGGGTGATCGGTCGGCTGAATCCCATCGCCTTCTTCAAAGGCATCTGGCCTGCGGGTGTTGTGGCCTTCACCTCTCAGAGCAGCGTAGGCACCATTCCCGTCACCGTCAACCAGCTGACCAAAAAGCTGGGCGTCAATGAGGACATTGCCTCCTTTGTCGCCAGCCTGGGGGCCAATCTGGGAATGCCCGGCTGCGCAGGCGTCTGGCCGGTGCTGCTGTCCGTCTTTGCCATTCACATTCTGGGGATTGAGTATTCTGCCGCCCAGTATGCGTTCCTGGTGGTGCTGGCAGTGGTGGTTTCCGTGGGCACGGTAGGTGTGCCCGGCACCGCCACCATTACCGCCACCGCCGTCTTTGCCGCCGCCGGGCTTCCGGTGGAGGTCATCGTTCTGCTGTCCCCCATTTCCAGCATTGTGGATATGGCCCGCACCGCCACCAACGTGGTCGGCGCGGCGACTGCGGCCACGCTGGTGGCCGCTACCGAAGAGGGACAGCTGGACCGGGAAGCCTACCAGCAGAACACCGACAGGAAGGAACACGCCGTAACAACCACCCAAAGCGTGTAACCGGCTGGCGACAACCGATTCACCACTCAGCAATCCAGTTGGAGGGGGGACGCAAAGCGTCCCCCCTCCAACGTCTGAATCTGCCTTGGAAAGGCCGGATCACTCCTCGACAGGGCGCCTTACCTGAGGAGGGAACTCCTTTCAACGCAATAACCACTGCCGGAAAACCACCAGGCTGCGATGCGGAACCGAACCCGCACCGCAGCCTGTTCTGTTGCCCTCCCCCTCGTGCGCCGGGCCGATTCCTTCGGAGCGTATTTTTCGAAAAATACAGAAAACCGATTTGCATTTCCGGCCTCCTGTGTTATAATAGTAGGCGGCAAACCATGAGGCGGCAGGCCCGGTTCGCAGACCCACGCCGCCGCACCGTGCAATAGCGCAGCCATACTGAGCGACGCGGGAGGCGTTGGCGATGTTGTACCTGAAGCCCCTGAACTACGAGGATCGGGCGCTGGAATATCAGTTTTTTCAGGAGACGCCGGGGGAGAACGGCTTTGAAAACCATTGCAGATGGCTGACCTACCCCGATTTTGTGGAGGCAGCGCTGCCAAAGCTTCTGGGCAACGCCCAAGGCATCGGCCTGGTTGTGGGCCGGGTGCCGGAGACGCTGTTCTTCCTGTGGGAGGACAGCCAAATCGTCGGGCTGTTCAAGGTGCGCCACCAGTTGAATCAGGCGCTGCGCACCGGCTCCGGGCACATTGGCTATGCAATCCACCCGGCCTTCCGGGGCCGTGGATATGGCACCCGCGGCCTGACGCTGGCCCTGGAGGAGTGCAGGCGGCTCCTGCCGCCGGAGGAAACGGAGCTTTACCTCTCCTGTAGCAAGGCAAACTCCGCCTCCCTGCGGGTGATGCTGAAGAACGGTGCTTACCTTCACCACTATGACCGGCGGAACTATTATCTCCGCATCCCCCTTAGGGAACCTCTGAATAAATGCACTTCGGCGCCTTGCGGTAAATTTCCGCCATAAATGCGTTGCAAAATCTTGAAATCCGTCAGGATTCCTGCGCTTTTGCG
>JAJQEV010000021.1 GCA_021201475.1 Clostridiales bacterium | reverse complement strand
TTCCTCTCTGGTTTGGGGTTCCTTTCTGCGTCCCATGGGGCATCATCTCCTTTCTGCGTGGTGGAAATGGGCATAGAAAAAGGCCCCAACCGATTGTAAATCAGTTGAGGCCCTTCAATGCCCATTATGTACTTGTATGTCTTAGGGGATAGAGAGGAATCCCTGCTTGATTGCCTGGGGGAACACAAACAGCTTCTCACCCTCGGCAAAACGAACGGTCACCATGCCCTTTTTCAGTTCCACAACAGTGCCTTCACCAAACTTCTTGTGCGTCAGCTTGCTGCCCACTGTAACGCCGGAGGTATCTACCCTGGGCTTGTCCGGCTGCTTTGTAACCGGTGCTGTCGGCTTCGGCGTAAAGGATGTTGCGCCCGGTCTGCTGTCGCTGACCGTTCCGGTTCCTGTGGGCACTTTCGTATGACCAGACGCCTGTGGCTTGGAAGGCACAACAGGCGCGGCCTTTTTTTGCCGCTGTTTCTTTGGTGCGGGTTTTGGAGTGGGCGGTTCCGGTTCGTCCTCCATATCTGCGACAAACGCGAAGGGATTTTCAGGCACATCGTCCGCCGCCGGTGCGGGGGCCTCCATCGTGTCCTGCTGGTTGAAGAACAGCCGCTCATATTCCTCACGTTTGACCACGGTATCCCAGCCGCCGATGTCCTCGCTCTCGTGCTTGTCGATACCGGTATAGGACAGGCTGGAATCCTCATAGCGTTTGAATTTGAAAATGGCGTCGTTCATCAGGGAACCGTTGAACACATTCAGGGATACCAGCAGCTCGAAATCCATCACATCCAGGCCGGTGACCTTCTTGAACAGTCCCGGTTCCAGCTGAGTAATAACATCTTTCAGGCTTCGCTCCCGGTAGTCGGTCAGATACATGAACACCGGGATATGGGTGGCGAACTTGATAAGCTTTTCCTGTATCTGCTTCCGCATAGACTTGTATTCTTTTTCCTCGTCGGATAGCTCCTTCTTCTCCTTGGGCGACATCTTATCACCCTTGTCCCGCTTGGCTTTTTTGACCGCCTCCGATTTGTTGATGATGGTTTCGATGTCGCTGTTCAGGCTGCGGAAACCCTCAATACGCATCAGGGCATCCATTGCCTCTTTATTTGCCATCAACCGGGCCAGGGTTTCGTTGTCCACGTTCACCAGAAGAGCAGACTCCCACCGTTTGGCCAACAGCGTGGCGGAAGTCCCGGCCATAGCGATGTCCAGCACATCCTGGGCGCTGATCTGGGTCATCTTTGCCCCGTCATAGGCCAGCACCGGCAGGAAGTTAATAAATTCCGCCACCTTCTTTTCCGGGTTGCTCTCGTCCACGTTCAGGCGGCAGCTGTAATCGGAGATTTGCTTTAATGCTCTGTCCAGCGCAAAGTCAAAGACATAGCACTCGTGCTTCATAATCTCCCGTGTTCCGGCTCCTGTGGTAATCTCCCAGGGGGACTGCACCCGGAACGCCGCCTGAAAATACGTCTCCGGGCTTTTCAGGTTCCGCAGCATGAAAATACCCGTCCACGGCTTGACGGTGACGCCGGTGGTCAGCTTGCCACAGGAGAGGGTGATGGTTTTCGTTTTCAGTGGGTCGCCCATGGATTTCTGAACAGGAGCTAGGGCGTCCACGCCAATGCCGGCCTTTGTCCCGGCGCAGACATTGATGGCGTACTCCTGATAGAAGTTGTTCTGCTTTTGCATCAGCAGGTTATACATGGCCTGACAGGAGGCCACGTTTGGCAAAAACCAAAAGGTATGGCTCAGCACATTCAGCAGCCGGGCGTCGGAAAACGGCATAGGAGGCCGCTGCCCCAGCTTCAGATCATCCACGGAGGACGGGAGATAGGAGCCTCGGATCAAATCCAGCCACTTCTGCACACAGTCCTCATAGACGAACCTCGCCTCGCTGCCCTTTCCTTTTGCAGAGAAAAAGACGTTCAGGTCGAACTCGCTGCTCTCTCCCTGCATGGCAATCTGCCGGATGCTGTCAGGGATTCGGTAGGTCATCATCACCATGCGGGGCAGGGCGGCATAGGGGTTGTCCGGGGAATCGCCCCACGCCTCTTTTGCCCGCTGCTCGTCAGAGTATGTCCAGTTGTAAATCTGGTCCTCGATGAACTCGCCGGAGTTGATGGCTCGGAAGGGGGTGCCGGAGAGGAACAGGTAATAGGATCCTTTGCCTCCAGAATCCGCACATCAGCGGGGATCATATCCCCGGCCGATAGGTGGACAATATCCCCCACGACCACCTCATCCAGCGGAAGCTCGGACTTGGGAGTTTCTTTGCGGGTGACGGTGTAGGTGGTGGTGATCATCGCCAGCAGCTTTTCCGCCGCATTGCCGCTCCTGGACTCCTGTACGAAGCGAAGCGAACCGGAAATCAGAACCATCGTCAGGATAATGACGACTGTCAGACAATCAAAATCCTCCGGTTCACAACCGAACAGGGAATAGTAGGGTAAAATCATGTCTGTGATCGTAGAGACGACAGCCAGACAAAAGAGGATCGCTGTGAATGAGTTGACAAACGCTCCGGCCAGGCGCTGCGCCAGCGATTTCTTCTTTTCCTTTGTCACATGACTAGAACCATTTGCACTACGGCTGGTCATAACTGATTCCTCATCCAGCCCCGTTAGTGTTGTATTCAGGCGCTCAAGCACAGCGCCGATTGGATTCGTTGCCGCAAATGTAATGCGGCTGTTTTGCTCATCCCGGATCACGGCCTTTTCTGCCATCTGATGCAGTGCCTCGCGGGTTATTTTCTTGTTCATTGGACTTACCTCCTCGCATCTGTAGTTGTCGTGGCTGTAGGTTTCCACTGGCCCCCCGGAAGAAGCTGTCTGCCGCCGCTCCCGTCTTGCCCATCTCCGAATGGTCGCCAGGTGGCTCTTATACGACTTCCCTGTGGAGGCCATATAATCGGACAGGCGCTCGATCCGCTGCTGATAATCCTGAGGAAACTCAGCCTGTAAAGAAGAAAGCTCAGAATCTGACAAAAGGACATTGCCGTACTGCCATACTGGTGGCGAGGCTCTTTCTCCTTCTTTCTTTTATTTGAGTCAGTATTTGATTCTTCTTTACCTAATTGTTCTTTATTTAATTGTGGCGGGTTTTCCGGACGCGGTTTTCCCGCATCCGGTTTTTCCATACACGGTTCACGAGGCATTTCATAGATAACATACTCAATGCCGCCCATCTTACCATCGTCCCGGCGAAGCCGGTGCCGCTCCAGATAGACGTACTGCTCCAGCTCCTGCAAAATTTTAACGATGCTGTCCTTGCCCTCTTTGCAAATGGCAACCAGCCCCCGGACGCTGTAGTCCCAGGTCTCCGGCAGGCTCAGACAGAGGGAGAGCAATCCTTTCGCTTTCAGCGTCAGGTTCTTATCTTGCAGATGATAGTTGCTCATGGTCGTGTAATTGGTGTTTTTCTCAACTCGAAAGACCGGCATGAACGCTCACCTCCTCCGCCTGTCGGCCTGCCGCTTGCGGTACAGACAGTGCTTGTAGCGGCACCGGATGCCCTTGCTGCCAGACGTGTGATACTGGCAATAGCGGCAATCCGGGAACTTTCCGCCTTTGTTCTTGTCATAACTGTCCTCCAGTTTCTTCTTACCCATCATGAACTCCCTTCCCGAAGTAGGCTCTTGCGGCCAACCGATTCTTGAAAACAGCGTTTATCACGTCCACGGTACACCAGCCGATGCAGGGCGAGCATCTTCCGTATGGACAACCATCACACCGGCTGCGCTCCGTCGGTTTTTCCTCCCGGATGAGATAGGCGCAGTTCTGTTCACCCATCAGGCAGCCCTTCTTCCGGCCCTGCCAGTAGTAACAGAATTTGCAGTCATTGGGCTTATCCCTGGAATACTGCACGTTTGCATCTGCTGTGTTTCCGCTCATCGTTCCTTCACCTCCATCTACGTTGTGCCATAAAAAAGAGTGTGTACCCATCCCCGAAAATTGGGGCGATACACGCTCTGAATTTATGTATTGAGTTGGAGTTCACATTGAAATCAAAAATCGAGGTCAAAACGGTCTCAAACACGGTGGAAGTGCGCTGTTTTAGGCACTTTTTTGAGTTAATCCAAATATATCACTAGCATCGTTGTAAATCAGCCAGTCGATCTCCGTCTGCATGGGGATCGTGGGACAAATCTCATCGTCCACCCCTGGGGTGTAGATGGTGAATTCAGTTCCATCGTCGAACCGCAGTTCTACGCTAGCGGTGTCGATGTTAAATGCACAATGTATCAACTTCATAGTAGCATCTCTCCATAATTCTACAATATAGTTCGATAATGCAAAAGAACCGTCTGCTTTCTAGTTAGAAAACAAACGGTTCTTTTGGCGCCGCTTCTGCTATGCACACCCAATTTGTCAGCTAACAGTTAATAAGTTCACATTAGTTCCTTATCACTGTTAAGCCAAGTATAAAAGCGATTGAAAATGGGTTCCTGCAATCAGGCTTTTGCAGGTATTGACAAACCGCAACCTTTCCGCTAAAATACATATGGTTGCTCAAAGCTGGTAATCGGGTTCGTTGCCGGACAGGCCGACCGGTATTAACTCAGCCAAGAGAAAATTGCCGGTATGCTACTGGCATCAAAGCCATGAAAACGGCCGAAAAGTTCTAAAAGCCCGCTAATAATGCAGTAAATGTCAATTCGTCTCCGTAGCTCGGTTGGATAGAGCGACCGCCTCCTAAGATCACACTCAGGTGGGCAACCGTTCAAAATCGGTTGGACGGTCACAAGTTCATATTTTCTCAAATGTCTCCGTAGCTCAGTTGGACAGAGCATTCGCCTCCTAAGCGAAAGGCCGCGCGTTCGAGTCGCGCCGGGGACGCCAAAAGCTCCGCCGAAAGCCTTATTTTTCAAGGTTTTCGGCGTTTTTTGATACTTTTCCGCCGATCATGCAATGCCTCATCGAAGCCAGGGTATGTAAATAAATTGACCTCATTTACTGAAAAAAGCCGTACCGTCCAACTCCATTAGCCTGCTAATTTACTGCCAGATTTCGGCCATTTTTGCTAATCAAAATCGCCTTCCAGCTAATCGCAGCAATTTTTCTGCAAAAATCCTGCTAATTGAAAAGTTGGACGGTTGGTTGGACGATCAGCGTCCGAACGATTTATAAAGCGTCCAAAATGCATCAATTATGTACTTCATCAGGCAAAAAAATCTCCCGGTCAGTGTCCACCTGCCGGGAGATCATGGTATTAAAGATTTGTCATGGTGTTAGAGATTTTTCGCCAGTGCCTTCAGCACCGCTGCCATTTCAGGATTTTGAAGCAATCGCAATAACAGCTCCTGATCGGATTCAGCTTCCTTTGGCTTAGATGCCGGTGGTTGCTCCTCTGGAACATCCTCCTCTTTTGTATGATAGAAGGCATCTTCAAAGCGGCGGGCGTTAATAACGCGATCATCATCCAGGATGTGTGAATAGACATCCGCAACCATCTTGACCTGTGCGTGTCCGGAATCGCCCTGTACCGATTTGATGTCGCCGCCATTCAGCTTCAGCTTGTAGGTGATACTGGAATGACGCAGGGAGTGAAAGACCACTTTGGGAAGGTCATACTTCTTAATGGCATTTCCCTCAATCGGCCTGCCGTTTGTTGTGCAGAAGACGAGATTGTAGTCAGTGAACTCGTCTCCGAACAGTTCCTTCAGGTCATCAATATAGGCTTTGCGCTCTAAGAGCATTTCGGCAACTGTCTGGGGAAGATAAACTCTGCGAACGCTGGTCTTGGTTTTCGGTTTTTTCAGAACCAGGCGGGTATGTGTATTGGAAATTGCAGAGGGGAATTTCAGAAGCACATCTTTATCATCCAACTTCTCCAGTACGTCCCGATTGCAACGCTGTAATTCTTTGTTGACATAGACACTTGCTTTTTGCTCCTCGATAGATTCCGGAGAGATGTCGATACAATCCCAGGTCAGTCCCAGCATCTCTCCCATACGGAGGGAACAGGAAAACGACAGATTCATGGCAAGCCGTAGAATATCATCGTCACAAAGCTCAATTGCCTTAAACAATGTTTCTGCTGTCCATATATCGCGGGGCTTTTGATCAACCTTTGGCAGCGTCGCGTGTTCTACCGGGTTTCTTGCCATCAGCTCCCATTTGACGGCCTGATTAAAGGCATTGCACAGGAGTTTATGAATGCTTCGTACTGTTTTCGGCGTAAGGTACTCTGTGTTGGGCTTTCGGTTATTTCTGGAGACAGATTTCACCGACAGCAAATTGCGGTAAAACTGATCCATGACTCTGGGAGTGATGTCATCCAGCTTCATATCGCCAATCATCGGCAAAATGTAGTTGTTAATCAGGCTGCGCTTTCCTTCATAGGTTGATATTGCCCATGTATTGACACCATAGATGTTCATGTACTCAGAGAGAAGATCCGCAACAGTTTTTGCAGACGGCACAATGAAAGTTCTACTTTCCTGCTCATATTCCACTTGTGCCTTACGCTTCTTGGCTTCCGCATTGGTATCGAAGGTCTCCCAGCGTTGTCTCTTATTTCCCTGTTCATCAACGTAGGTGTAGACAACAGAGAACTTTTTTCTTCGTTTTACAATGGATGCCATATTCAATCATTCCTCCTTTTTTGTTTTTTCGAAGAGCCTTTGAAGGTATGCTTCAAAGCTGCTCTTCATAATACGGATTCTGCCATCCAACTTGACCGTCTCAACTCCTGCTGATTGCAACCGACAATACAGGTTTTTTCGGGGAATCCCCAACCTTTCTGCTGCTTCCTTTGTAGATATGGTCTGGTCAAGAAATGCTTTGTCCGGGTGATTGTCCTCTTGTATTTTTCGATAAAAGTGTTGGCTTGCATACCATTCTTCAAAACTGTCTATGTAGATACGGGTTTGACCGGCAACCGCAGCCGTTTTTATATCACGCTGCGCCAAAATCGAATACACTGCGCCGGGGGGGGTTATCCCAAGCATATCTGCCATTTCTTCTACGGAAAGGGTGGTTCCCGTCCAGTTTGCACTGGGCGGGTTACCCACTACTTTGCGATAATGAAACTGGTTGGCATACCAGTCCTCAAAACTGTCCAACTTGATGCGAATTCTCCTGCCAGATTTATCATTACAAGTAGATTGGAACCACCCCTTTTTGATGAGCCAGTAGGTCTCTGTTTTTCCAAGCCCCAGAAGCCGCCGCATCTCTGGTGCAGACATACTCTTTCTGCGAAACCTTTTTTCCAAAAAATCGCCTCCTATAATGGATTCGGTCTTACAGCCTGCCTCCATTATAGGAGCAAAAGTTGTACACGTTAAGGATGCCGATGGATACGCGACATCCTTGACAAATAGAGTTTACTGTGTACCTTCCAGCCATTCATCAAAACTTTTCTTTACAATGCGGATATTCCCGCCTACTCTGACGCTGCGAAACAGATTCTGGTGGACAAGGTTGTAGGCTACTGTGCGGCTCACTTCGAGGATGTCCTGAATTTCACTGACTGTATAGGTTTGCTTATCATAATTACTGCAATCCGGAAACGCTGGTGCGTAAGCATTCACCGCTTCCACTTGTTCCTCAAACATTATTTTTCCTCCTGTTTATCAGAGCTTAACTCCAGTTCCACTTCCAGGCACCGGCTGATCTCTGCCATATGCATATCAGACAAATGCGTCATATAGCGGATGATGTCCGACTTGTTGATGGTATCCGGCTGCTCCGCCAAAACCTGTGAGGGGTACGGAATACCCCTCACATTTTTCAGCATATAGTGGGTCGGCTGGTTGGGCTTCTTCCTGACCTTTGAGGTCAGCTTCACCACGCAGAGCGTCGGACTGTGCCGGTTCCCGGTATCATTCTGTATGACCACAACAGGGCGGATACCGCCCTGTATGGAGCCACGCCATTCGCCGCAGTCTGCAAGGTACACATCCCCACGGCGATATTTCCAATCCTTCCTCATGCCTGTCCTCCCGTTAGAACTTCAGGGGCAATGCCGACTTTTTGCAGGAGCCGTTGTAAATGCAATAGACCTGATACAGATACTTTTTATATCCGGCCATGTTGATACCCATTGCCTGCCCCTTGCGGTAAATCGTCAGAGGATCGATCATCTGGAGCTTGGCGACTAGCCGGTCACGACTGAACTCCCCCTTATAGAGATCGACAAACTCGATCATGGCCCGGACAGTCTCGCCGCGCAGGGAATGCGGTTCACCGTGCCATGCTTCCATGAGGATGCTGAGTGCCTCGGTATAAGTCTCTCTGCCGACCCGCTGGAACGCCCGGAACGCCGTACTGATGCAGCCGAGCCGGTTCTCTCCGAGATTCTGGCCGTAGTCCAGATTGAGGCCGACGCTTTCCGTTGCTTTCAGGAAGGCCAGAGCCTCCGGATCATTTCTGTAAATCAGCGCCCGCATCTTCGTCTCCGCAGTCAGCACGTCAGCGAAGCCGAACTGCTGAGCGAACAGCAGAGCTTCCTCCTGCTCGGTGAGACCGTAGTACACCTTGCAGGCAACCATCAGGTCTTCACCTTTGTTGAGCAGCTTCCTCGCAGCCAGAGTGTGCTGACCATCAAAAACATAGTAATGGCCGTCGCGGTAGCTCACCTTCGGCTTGTTGGCGATCCGCTCATCAAAGTTGGAAACGATCCTCTTGACACGCTTCATACTCAGCCCGCGCTGGTAGCTGTTGTGAGGGACGAGAATGTCCCTCGTGTTGATGTCCAGTTCTTCATAAGATAACTGCTTGCCCATCATTGTGTATTTCCTCCTGTTCCTGTTTCCAAATTTAGAATATAGATTTTGGGTTCTTGCATAATGTCAATGACCTGTCTCCGGTAATCCAGCTCTGTAAGCAGGGCCGGAAACAGATCAAAGCATCTGTTGCAGCTACTGATCATTGTGTCGGCCACGCCGCGAAGCGTTTCCAACATCCCTGACTCATCCAGGCTTCGTGTCGAAGCTGTGGCATTCATGTCTGCTTCGACCTTTCTGGCAATCCGTTCTTCTTCTGTTTCAGTGCGGTGCCTTCCGCGTCTCTGAACCTCCGGGTCCCGGAGATGGTTGGCAAGTGCCTCCCGTTCTTCAGGAGGAGCCTGGGCGACAGCCTGCACCGCCGAATCTATGGGACAAATTTTGCCGGAGAGAATTTCATGACGAGTACCTGGTAAGACATCTTCGGCTGCTTCTACGCCCAACGCAAACTTTTCACTGCGTCGGACGGTGCGTTCTGTTGTATTATTCTCTCTGGCAATCCGTTCAGCTGTTTTTCTGGTAAGTGGACAAAATGATATGCTCCCTAATAAGCAGACAGTGAAAAAGTGAAAGGGGAGCAAAATGGC
>JAJQEV010000033.1:8637-43775 GCA_021201475.1 Clostridiales bacterium | reverse complement strand
CGCTGGCGGCTAGCGCCTTGTCCCTCAATCAGGTGGTCTATCCCGTTAGAGACGAAACAAAATCGAAGCCCAGCGAAGCGGGTTCGATTTTGAGAGGAGGCGTTGCGGAGCGAACGAGCATTCGGCTTACAGACGGATGCGAGCGATACGGAGCTAACGCCGACGAGGTGAGACTGCCGCCCATGGCGGCTGGCAGGGATTGCCGCCTCGTCCCTCCGCCGTCAAGCGGCATTTCCGCTTCGCTCCCTAGCCTTACGGCGGGACGGGCGGCAATTTTGTTATCCTTTGGTCGCGGAAATCTGGCTGTACGGCTGTGTTATTCCCTTCAGCCTAGGATAGATTGCTTTTTAAGTTGATGACATTGTCCTGAAAGGGTAGGGAGCGCAACGGAAATGCCGCTTGACGGCGGAGTTGGCTGGCTTTTGGCCAGACTGAGGGGTTTCTTTGGGACATTTGACCTAAACATGGCCCGGTGGTGCGGCGGTTGACAGGGGTGCGGTTTCATGGTATATTTCATAGAAAAAGAGTAGGAATTTCAGGAAGTGAATGTAGTATGGATACGCTCCATGAAAAAGCGGCGCGGCTCAGGGCCGAACTGCTGCGCCTGGGCAGCACGGCGGTGGCCTTTTCCGGCGGGGTGGACTCCGCATATTTAATGTATGCGGCCCACGAGGCGCTGGGGGACAGGGCCATCGCCGTCACCGTCCGCGCCTCCGCCTTCCCCCGGCGGGAGACGGCGGAGGCCGAGGCGTTCTGCGCCCAGGCCAGGATACGGCAGGTTTGGGTAGACCTGGACGTGCTGGAAATCCCCGGCTTTGCGGAGAACCCGCCCGACCGCTGCTACCGATGCAAGCGCCATCTCTTCCGCCAAATTCAGGCGGTGGCGGCGGAGCAGGGCATGGCCGCCGTCTCGGAAGGCTCCAACCTGGACGATGAGGGGGACTACCGCCCCGGAATGCGAGCCATCGCGGAGCTGGGGGTGGAAAGCCCTCTGCGCGCCGCCGGGCTGACCAAGGCGGATATCCGCGCCCTGAGCCGGGAGGCCGGATTGCCCACCTGGGCCAAGCCCTCCCTGGCCTGTCTGGCCTCCCGCTTCGCCTACGGGGAGACCATCACCCGGGACGGGCTGGACAGGGTGGACAGGGCGGAGCAGCTGCTGACGGAGCTGGGCTTCACCCAGTCCAGAGTGCGGGTCCACGGGTCCATGGCACGCATCGAGCTGCTGCCAGAGGAGTTCCCCCGGCTGATGGAGCCGGAAACCCGAACCGGGGTCGTGCAGGCCCTCCGGGGGCTGGGCTTCACCTATGTGGCGTTGGACTTGCAGGGCTATCGGACAGGCAGCATGAACGAGACGCTATAAAAGAGGTGCGCACGCTATGGAACAATTTGGAAGAACGGAGCTGCTGCTGGGCAAGACCGCCATGGAGCGGCTGGCAGGGAGCCGGGTGGCGGTGTTCGGCATCGGCGGCGTGGGCGGCTATGTGGCGGAGGCCCTGGTGCGCAGCGGCGTCGGGTCGCTGGAGCTGGTGGACCCGGATACGGTGGCCTTGAGCAACCTGAATCGGCAAATCATCGCCACCCACACCACCCTGGGCCGGTACAAGGTGGACGTGATGGCGGAGCGGGCCAGGGACATCAACCCCGCCGTGACCGTCACCACCCGCAAACGCTTCTTCCTGCCGGAGACGGCGGGGGAATTTGACTTCGCCGCCTACGACTATGTGGTGGACGCGGTGGACACCGTGGCCGCCAAGCTGGAGCTGGCGGAACGGTGCCTGGCGGCGCACACTCCCCTCATCAGCTGCATGGGGACGGGGAACAAGCTGGACCCCGCCCAGCTGAAAATAGCGGACATCTCGAAAACCTCCATGTGTCCCCTGGCCCGGGTCATGCGCTATGAGCTGCGGCAGCGGGGCATCCGGCACCTGACGGTGCTCTACTCCACGGAGCAGCCCCTTTCCCCGCTGACGGAGCCGGGGCGGCGGGCCATCCCCGGCAGTACCGCCTTCGTCCCGGCGGCGGCGGGGCTGATGATCGGCGGCTATGTGGTGCAGGCGCTGACGGGGGAGGAACTGGCCGCAGCCAGGGGAGAGGGGCCGGCATCGACATGAGGGCCTCCTTTCCTCAGGCAAAGCGGTTGGACGGAGCGCTCGCCGCTCTTGCTCTCCCGGCGGGGGTTGAACTCCTCAGATTACAGTTCTTTGAAGGAAAGCGTTCCTGCCCTTCCGGCAGGGCTGCATTCCTGTTGCCAATCATCAAAATTACCGGTAATAGTATGAACGCTTGGAGCCAGCCTTTAACGTCATCTTATGTATCCGGTGACAGCGCAGTCTTCACAGCGACAGCTTGCGCTTCTTTTAGGGAACCTTCTGTTTGCGAAGGCAGGTTTTCGGTTTCAACTACATTTTTTCGAACGGAATGTATGCGCTTCCGGATTAGTAGTTTGCGGTGATACCGGAACTGCAGCCGGAGGGCAGCTTTCTGGCGCATCTGTTCTGAGGAGGAGAATATATTGGGCAAACTCTATTTCACCAGACATGGGCAGACTGTCTGGAATGTCGAGAATAAAATCTGCGGCGCGACGGACATCGCGCTAACGGAGCTTGGCCATGCGCAGGCGATTGCGCTTGGCAGGCGGCTTGCCGCCGAAAAACTGCCGATGGACGAAATTCTGTATTCGCCGCTGGTGCGGGCGTCTGAGACGGCGCGCCACATTTCAGAGGAAACCGGTATCCCCATGCGGATGGAGCCGCGCCTGAAGGAACAGAACTTTGGCCGCTACGAAACGACTCCCAGAGACGGGAAGGAATTTCAGATCGCAAAGACGCATTTCCTGGATCATTATGATGGCGGGGAGACAATGATGCAGCTGTGTCAGCGGATCTACAATCTGCTCGATGATATCCGGGCCAGTGACCGGACATATTTACTGGTGGCGCATAACGGCATTTCCCGCGCGATACATTCGTATTTCCATGACATGACGAACGAGGAATTTGCCGCATTCGGTATCGGGAACTGCGAAGTGAGAACCTATACCTGGTGAAGGCTGCGATTGCAGAACCAGACATGGAATAAAGAATACAACGATTCGTCTGTCGCACAAGTCTAAAATAGTACTCAGGTACAGCTTATGCACCACGGTCAGCAGATAATCCTTACCATGCTCCAGGCAGAAGGCAACCATCACTGCCCGTTCCTGCCGGGCGGTTTTCTTTCCCTTGGTCATGTAAAGCGCTCCTCTCACAGCACTGGGCCGCTTAAGCTCTTTATGACCATTATAGTGCATATCCATACTTCCAACGTTCGTTTTGCCGGTATAGGAAGCCTTTTGCAGACTTCCCGTTGACTCCCCTCTCCTGCAGAACAGGCTTACGCTGCGGCAATTTAAAACTGTTCTTTTCCCATGTCATATAAATAGTCCCCTTAGGGTAGATGCTCGAATTTTTTGAGTGTCTACCCTAAGGGGACTATATCACTTCTGCTATGCACACCCGATTTTGTCGGCTAACAGCTGATAAGGCCATGTTCATTTCTTATTGCTTTTAAGCCAGGCGCAACTCCCTTTTCCATCAAAGTATCTTATCCAAGGCGCAGCCGACCCGGATTCCGCTGAAGCTGTATCCATTGACATAGTCTTAACACGAAATCCACCATTTTGCCAGGAGCAGTAGGCCCAGCCCGGGGGCGCCAAACACCCCCAGCACCAGGGCGTTAAACCAGTTGACCCCCAGCCCGAGCCCCAGACCGCTGCCCACCTGATTCAGCACCGCCAGCACCGTCACCCCCACGGCGGAGCGCCCCGCCAGCTTCAGCAGCCAGCCCAGGGGCCTGTGCAAAAAGGCCACTGCCAGCACCGTTGCCAGCAGTCCCACCGTCAGCAGCTCCTCCTGGGTCATAGGCTGCCTGCCGGGTTGGCCCCGTCCTGGGGGCAGGATGCGGCGTTTGCCACCGCCAGCTCCTCCTTGATGCTCCGCAGCAGGTAGGCGTGGCGGGCCTGCAGCGCCTTGATTTCAAACACGGCGGCCTCCACCAGCTGAGGGTCGCTGGCGGTGTTAAACTTTCCCTCAGCCTGGCGCAGGGCCAACCGAATGGCGCTCAGCTCCTCCTGCAATGTGCGCAGCTCCTCCTGGCGGCCTCGTTTCCGGCGTATCCGCTCCCTCTTTTCGTCCAGCAATAGGACACAGCCTCCTTTCCCCGGGCAGCTTTATGCCCGTTCTCTGTTCCAATTTATGGAAAATCATACCCGCTTATGCCGGATTTTATACATTCCGCCGTAAGACCGGTCTTACGGCGGAAGGGGAAACGGGGCCGCTTGCCGGGGCAGTGCCTGCCGCCCTGCCTTTCCATTGGCTGTTTGAACTTTTTTGTGCAAATATACTGCCATTTTGCAGCTTTTTCAGGATTGGAAAACAGTTCCAGCATAAAAGAACCTCCAGCAACAGACCATAACGCTGCATCCTGTTCACAGCGCTACGGGGCCGACATCGGGCCAACCCGGGACGGCTGTGATAACATCGAACGTCTCTGACGTGTGGAGGTTTGTACCATGAAGAAGTTCAGCGGGCGGTTTGTACGCACCACCGTTTTTGTGTTAGCAGCCGGCCTGTTCCTCACCTGCTTTGCTGTCAGCGCCAGCGCAGCCAGCTATCGGCAGGGGGACTCCGGCGACACCGTCGTCACCATCCAGACCAAGCTGAAGCGCTGGGGCTACTATACTGGCGCGGTGGACGGCATCTACGGCTCCAGCACGGTGTCGGCGGTAAAATATTTCCAGCGCTCCAACGGCCTGACGGAGGACGGTGTTGTGGGGGCGGCCACCCTCCGCGCCCTGGGGATGGAGAGCGGCGCGGCCACTAACAGCTCCACCAACGCTGACGTGGCCCTGCTGGCCAAAGTGATCTCCGCTGAGGCCCGGGGGGAGCCGTACTCCGGCCAGGTGGCGGTGGGGGCGGTCATCCTGAACCGGGTGAACAACCCCTCCTTCCCCAGCACAATTGCGGGCGTGGTCTATGAGCCGGGCGCCTTTACCTGCATGGTGGACGGTCAGATCGACCAGCCTGTGGCGGACTCCGCCTACCAGGCGGCCCGGGACGCCCTGAACGGGGCCGACCCCTCCGGCGGCGCCCTATACTATTTCAACCCGGACACAGCCACCAGCGCCTGGATCTGGTCCAGGCCGCTGATCACCGTCATCGGGAAGCATCGGTTTTGCGCGTAATCGGCCCTGTCCGCCATCGGCCAATGCCGTCAGTTCAAGGGAATCTCGCTTCCCCGGAACCCGTTCATGCCAGAGGATTCGTCCGGCCCTCCCTTCCGTCAGGCAGTGGAGGGTTTCCTTTAGGAGAGGCTCTTTCCGGCCAATCACATCGGTCTAAAACAGGAATTTGAGGCGGAAGGAAAAAAGCAGTTGTAAAATGAAGGGGTTTGTGGTATGCTTACAGGTACAAAAAGCGCTAAGGAGCGAAAGATTATGGCAGAAGAATGTACCCATGATTGTTCCAGCTGCTCTGCCGCCTGCAGCAGCCGTGAAAATACGATTCCAAAGGAAGAGCTGAACGCCCACTCCTCCTGCAAGCACGTCATCGCCGTGATGAGCGGCAAGGGCGGCGTGGGCAAGAGCATGGTCACGGCCTGCCTGGCCTCCGCCACGGCGAAGCTGGGCTACCGGGTAGCCGTGCTGGACGCAGACATCACCGGCCCCTCCATCCCCAAGTCCTTCGGCATCCATGAGCATGCCATGGGGGACGAAAGCGGCATCCTCCCGGCGGTCAGCGTCGGCGGGGTAGAGGTGATGAGCCTGAATCTGCTGACGGAGAACGAGACCGACCCCGTGGTATGGCGTGGTCCGGTGATCGCCGGTGTGGTGAAGCAGTTCTGGACGGATGTGAACTGGGGCGATGTGGACTATATGTTCGTGGATATGCCTCCCGGAACCGGCGACGTACCTCTGACCGTCTTCCAGAGTCTGCCCATTGACGGCATCATCGTGGTCACCTCCCCCCAGGATCTGGTCAGCATGATCGTCACTAAGGCAGTGAACATGGCCCAGCTGATGAACGTGCCCGTGCTGGGTCTGGTGGAAAACTTTGCCTATTATCAGTGCCCGGACTGCGGCGGGCGGCACGAGATCTTCGGCAAGAGCCATGTGGCGGAGGTGGCTGCGGCCTGCCATCTGCCGGTGCTGGCCCAGCTGCCCATCGACCCGGCCATTGCCGCCGCCGTGGATGCAGGACAGGTGGAGACGCTGGAAAGCGGCGAGCTGAACAACACTGCCATGCTCATCACCACCTTGCTGAAGTAATACGGAAGGACAACGCTCCCCTGCGCAAACGCCCCGGTCTGGGCTGTGCGGGGGAGTGTTTTTGGTTGGCGCCAGTATCCGGCGCTTAGAAAGGAATACCCCCCGCCAGGAGGGGAAGCGCCTGCTTCCTTTGTCCATCCTTATTTAAGGAGGAAAGGGGCGGGCGAACAGTGTGCGGCCCTGCTAGTAGAATGTGAAAACTAAAGCTTTGTTTTATTCAACCGTCACAAAATGCCAGCGGAACTGCCTGTCATACTGTTCAGACGGGCAAATTGTTCTGATTTTTGCAATCGTATGTGTAGGGGCGGCCCTTGGCCGCCCGAAGTAAGCAGGTGGTTTCCACGGGCGGCCGAGGGCCGCCCCTACAGAAAAGTGAAGATTTAGGCTTCACAGTCCACTGCTGAGTAGGGGGCCGCGAAGCGGCGCACAGTGGAGGCAGCGCGTTCGAGGAAATAGCCAAAACGAAAGAGGGTACCTGAACATATCAGATACCCTCTACGATGGAGCGGAAGACGAGGCTCGAACTCGCTACCTGCCCCGGAAAAGCGGGGCTTTTCCGGGTACCGGGTACCTCTGATTGCAAAAATCCGCGCGACACGCGGATTTTGGTGGAGGCAGCGCGTTCGAGGAAATAGCCAAAACGAAAGAGGGTACCTGAACATATCAGATACCCTCTACGATGGAGCGGAAGACGAGGCTCGAACTCGCTACCTCCACCTTGGCAAGGTGGCGCTCTACCAGATGAGCTACTCCCGCACAACAAAGCATATTATAGCATTTTTCTCAAAATTGTCAAGCGGAAAAACAAAATTGCTGAAAATTTCCGGCGAAACGCTCCGCTGTCAGGGGAACCGCTCCCGCCGCCGCAAAGTTGCCGTTCAGGGGAACAACGCGGAACCTTCCGCAGACAACCCCTGAAGGGGCTGCCTGCGGAAGTAGTCAATCAATACGCCAGCTTCTCGTCCAGCCAATTTTTCAGTTCTGCAATCGGCACCCGCACCTGCTCCATGGTATCCCGGTCGCGGATGGTGACAGCGTTGTCGGCGGGGGTGTTCTCGTCGCCCACGGTCTGGAAGTCCACAGTGATGCAGTAGGGGGTGCCCACCTCGTCCTGACGGCGGTAGCGCTTGCCGATGGAACCGGTGTCGTCATAGTCCACCATATAATACTTGCTCAGCATCTGCTGCACCTCCTGGGCCTTGGGGCCCAGCTTTTTGGACAGGGGCAGCACCGCCGCCTTGAAGGGGGCCAGGGCGGGATGGAGGTGCATGACCACCCGCACATCGTCGTTGCCCTTCTTGTCCTGGCCCACCACTTCCTCGTCGTAGGCTTCGATCAGGAAGGCCAGCACCACCCGGTCGGCGCCCAGGGACGGCTCGATGACGTAGGGGATATAGCGGGTGTTGTCGGTGGGGTCGAAATAGGTCATGTCCTTGCCGGAGGTGTTCTGGTGCTGGGTCAGGTCGTAGTCCGTCCGGTCGGCAATGCCCCACAGCTCGCCCCAGCCGAAGGGGAAGAGATACTCAAAGTCGGTGGTGGCCTTGGAGTAGAAGCTCAGCTCCTCCGGCTCGTGGTCCCGCAGGCGGAGGTTCTCGTCCTGCATCCCCAGGCCGATGAGCCAGTCATGGCAGAACTGCCGCCAGTAGGCAAACCACTCCAGGTCAGTGCCCGGCTTGCAGAAGAACTCCAGCTCCATCTGCTCAAACTCTCTCGTGCGGAAGGTGAAGTTGCCCGGGGTGATCTCGTTGCGGAAGCTCTTGCCGATTTGGGCCACGCCGAAGGGCAGCTTCTTACGGGTGGTGCGCTGAATGTTGGGGAAGTTGACAAAAATGCCCTGGGCCGTTTCCGGACGGAGGTAGACGGTGTTCTTGGCGTCCTCCGTCACCCCCTGGAAGGTCTTGAACATCAGGTTGAACTGGCGGATGTCCGTCCAGTTGTGCTTGCCGCAGGTGGGGCAGCAGACGTGGTGCTCCTCAATGAAGGCGGCCATCTCCTCCTGGGTGAAGCCGTCGATGGGCTTTTCCAGGGCATAGCCGTTCTCCTCCGCCCAGCCCTCGATGAGCTGGTCGGCGCGGAACCGCTCATGGCACTCCTTGCAGTCCATCAGCGGGTCGCTGAAGCCCCCCAGATGGCCGGAGGCCACCCAGGTCTGAGGGTTCATCAGGATAGCGGAGTCCAGCCCCACGTTGTAGGGGGATTCCTGGATGAACTTCTTCCGCCAGGCCGCCTTCACGTTGTTCTTCAGCTCCACGCCCAGGGGGCCGTAGTCCCAGGTGTTGGCCAGGCCGCCGTAAATCTCGCTGCCTGCGAAGATGAAGCCCCGCCCCTTGCACAGGGCGATGATTTTTTCCATAGTTTTGTTGCTGTTTTCCATCACATAGTCCTCCATTGTCGTTTACATTTGCCGGGTTTTGCGGCGGATGGGCCACGAAAAAACGCCCTGAGCAACTACTGCTCAGGGCGAACTTACATCCGTGGTACCACCTGAATTTACAGCGAAAGCGCTGTACACTCTCAGCCCGTAACGGGGGCGACCGGCGGCGTTTACTGGGTGACTGGCACCGTTCCTGCCGCGGCTCAAGGGGGCCTGTGCCGCAGTCCGTCCGAAGCCTTGCACCGGATGGCTCCTCTCTGTAGGACGGGGATGCGGCAGCTTCCCTGTCAGCGCCTATTGGTTTGGAGTAAGTGTATCACGGGAGTGAGGGAAAAGTCAAGGGAAAATTTCCGGTTTGGCCGATTTGGACGCAGGCGGCGCTCCAGCCTATCCTTTTCGCAGAGAGGATAAAAGGGAATTGACGGCTGCGGCAGCTGCGGATATAATAGAACAAATGAAATTTTATGGTCCAAAATGAGGATTACTGTACGCAGCGGCCTGTAAAGAGAATGCCGTAATTTTTCAAACGACCTAATTTATGCAGGGAATAAAACAGAAAGTAGGAAATCACCAATGTTCAATCCAGGCTTAACAATCGGGCAGACCGTAAAAAATTCGGAGCTCGTAGCCATTTTCAAATGCGGCAACATGGGCGGAATGCGCCGGTCAAACGTGACGAATACACTGGTGCTCATTTCTGATTACACGAAGGGCCTTTACCACGATAAATGGATTGGGGACGTACTCCACTATACCGGAATGGGCAAATCCGGAGATCAGGATATTCATTGGGCCCAGAACGCTATACTTGCGGAATGTGGAAGCAATGGTGTGGACGTTCATCTGTTCGAAGTGATGAATGCCGACAAATTGTGTATTGCGGCAGAATAGCGCTTGCGGGCACCCCTTATGTTGACAATCAGCCCGGTGAGGACGGAAACGACAGAAAGGTTTGGATGTTTCCGATTCGCCCCGTTCCGGAGAATGATGTGAAGAAGCCCCCCATGTTTGTGTTCCGGGATATGGACGATTATCGGACACGGGGTGCAAACGTGGACGCCGAATATCATAAAATGATGACAGAAAAGAAGAACTCCGGAAAGCAGCCGGAGTTAAAACCAACGCCAGATGTTCCGACTGCATCTTCTCATCCTTTGAAGCCGAAGATAACTGTACCGCCGGATCTCATCGGGCGGAAAGTGAAGCATAAATCCTTCGGGGAGGGGGTTATCACTGACATTGCCGGGATAGTTATAACGGTTTCGTTTGCCAACGCAGGTGAGAAAAAACTGAGCTACAAAGTCTGTGTGAAAAACAAACTGCTTGAGTTTATTTGAACAAACAGGACGCAGCCGCTGTAAAAACAAAGCGGGTGACGCTGACGTTTATCGCAGAAAACTACGGCCATGCAAAAAGCGGCTTCGCTTTCACATGACCGTAGTTTTCTTTCTCGCTGAAAAGGAAACCTGTTCCGGCAATTCAGAGGGGGCGGAGTTTCTTTTGCCTGCTATGATATATCATTTATCCGTTACCCTTCCAGCTTCAGGTCATTCTCCTGAATCCAGCCCAGCTTCCGCTCGGCTTCGCAGAACAGCACGGACAGCACGGCGGGCAGCACAAAGCAAATCAGAACCAGCCCCACCCAGTCAAAGGCGGTAATGGCGGCCTTCGTCCCCGCCTCAATGTCCGCCAGCCAACCGGTGTAGACGCCGATCTGCCCCACAAGGCCGCAGGTGCCCATGCCAGAGGACACCGGCGCGCCGTCCATGGTCAGGCGGAACACGCAGGTGGCGATGGGGCCTGTGATGGCGGAGGCCAGCGTGGGGGGGATCCAGATGCGTGGATTCTTTACGATGTTGGGCATTTGCAGCATGGAGGTGCCGATGCCCTGGCTGACCAGGCCGCCCCAGCGGTTCTCCTTAAAGCTCATCACGGCGAAGCCCACCATCTGGGCGCAGCACCCGGCCACCGCCGCGCCGCCCGCCAGTCCGGTCAGGCCCAGCACCGAGCAAATGGCGGCGGAGGAGATGGGCAGCGTCAGCGCCATGCCCACCAGCACGGACACCACAATGCCCATCAGGAAGGGCTGCAAATCGGTGGCCCACATGATGACCTGCCCCAGGGCGCTGGCAGCTTTGCCGATGGGGGCGGCAATCAGGGCGGCCAGCCCTACGCCCACCAGGATGGTGACGCAGGGGGTCACCAGGATGTCAATTTTCGTCTCCTTGGAAACGGCCTTGCCAAACTCTGTCGCCACGATGGCGACGATGAGGACGGCCAGCGGGCCGCCTGCTCCGCCCAGGGTGTTGGTGGCGAAGCCCACCGGAATCAGGGAGAACAGCACCAGCCCCGGCGCGCCCAGGGAGTTCCCGATGGCGGCGGCCATGGCCGGACCGGACATGGCGGTGGCGAAGCCGCCAATGGTGTAGCCGGTACCGCCGATGTCGGCGGTCAGAAAGCCAATGTTGAACTGGGTGCCCAGCGTGTTCAGAATGGTGCCAATCAGCAGGGTACAGAACAGCCCCTGGGCCATGGAGCCCATGGCGTCAATACCATAGCGCTTCAGGGAAATGACGATGTTTTTCCGTTTTAAAAATTCTTTCATGCTCCTACTTCCTTCCCTTCCCCAACGGCGAAGAGTACTATTCACCTGTCTTGACAGGTGTTATGTCAATTATAACCGCCGCTGCCCTTTCCGTCAAGAAAGAAATCGGCAAAAAAAGGCAGGATTTTCCCCTGAATCCTGGTGGATTGCCCGAAAGCATCCTGTGTGCGCCGTATTCCGTGAGGAGTTTCCCTTAGATGAGGCTTGCAGAAGGAACCGGAGGGAGTGTCCTCGCCAGCATAGCCGACTTAGGATTTTGCAAAAATATGCCGCTGGCAGATTTTTGCGCAAAACCCGCTTAAGAATCCTCCTGTATCAGGCAACCGGCTTGCGGCCGGATACGAGCAACACGGAGCTGCCGCCGATAGCGGCTGGTAAAATTTCCACCCGTTCCTCTGAGGAAACCGCAGTGGCAATCTTGCTGCCGTTTGGCTACAGGCCTATGGCTGTGCTTGGCTACGTTTTGCGTCTGATTCTGAAAACCGCTGCCAGCCAGCTCCCCTGAAAAGGGAACTGGCTGGCAACAGGGTCAGCCTGGTAGAACGTGAAAACTAAAACTTTGTTTTGTTTAACCGCCATAAAATACCAACAGAACTGCCTGTGATACTGTTCAGATGAGCAAATTGTTCCAATTTTTGCAATCGTCTGTGTAGGGGCGGCCCTTGGCCGCCTCGGATAAACAGGTGGTTTTCGCGGGCGGCCGAGGGTCGCCCCTACAAAAAAATGAAGATTTAGGCTTCACGTCCTACTAGGGGGCGGAAGGCCGGGGAAAGCCTCTATATCGAGCTTATTTTAAGGGAAGTGCCGTTCAATCGGGAGTCTCCTCCCCGGCAGGCAGGCTGTCCAGCGCCTGCACATCACGCAGCTTCCGGTTGATGGCCCGGGTGCGGGTGGTGATGAGGGAATCCAGGTCGCTGGAGGTCTGGTTCAGATGCTTCTGCATTTTCAGCAGGCCGTCCTCGAACTTGCCGAACTCCGTCTTGACCTCCCCCAGCACCGCCCAAACCTCGCTGCTCCGCTTCTGGATGGCCAGGGTGTGGAAGCCCATTTGCAGCGCGTTCAGCAGCGCCGCCATGGTGCTGGGGCCGGCGATGTTGACGTGGTACTCCCGCTGTAGCACCTCCACCATGCCCCGGTTCACCGCCTCGGCGTACAGCCCCTCAAAGGGCAGGAACATGATGCCGAAGTTGGTGGTATAGGGCTCCTCCAGGTACTTGTCCCGAATGTCCTTGGCCTCGCTGCGGAGCACCGTCTCCAGGGCCTTGTAGGCGGCGGCGATTTGCGCCTTGTCGCCGGCGGCCTGGGCGTCCTGGAGTTGGGCGTACCGGTCGCCGGGGAACTTGGAGTCGATGGGCAGGTAGACCACATTGCCATCCTCCTGCCCCGGCAGGCGGATGGCGAATTCCACCCGATTGCTGCTGCCGGGGATGGTGGCCACGTTGGTGTCGTACTGCTCCGGGGCCAGAATCTCCTGCAAAATGCCCTCCAGCTGCACCTCCCCCAGGATGCCCCGGGTCTTGACGCCGGACAGCACCTGCTTCAGGCCACCCACGTCGCTGGCCAGGGTCTTCATCTCTCCCAGGCCCTTGTAGACCTGCTCCAACTGGGCGCTGACCGACTGGAAGGACTCCGCAATGCGCTTCTCCAGGGTGGTTTGCAGCCGCTCGTCCACGGTGCCGCGAATCTCATCCAGCTTCCGGCTGTTCTCCTGCCGCTGGCGGTCCAGGCTCTGGGTCATGGTCTGGCGGATGGCCTCCAGCTTGGCCTCGTTGGTGGCCTCCAGGGTTTGCAGGCGCTGCTCCATCTGCACCAGTTGGCGGGCGGTGGCGTCCTGCCCCATGGTGGACAGGCTTTGCAGGGTCAGGTGAAGGTCCTCCTTCAGGGCATTGAGCTGCTTCTGCTGCCGCTCCTCCGACGCCTGAAGGGCCTGCTCCAGCTTTGCGGTGTCCCCGGCCTGCTGCCGGGCAACGTTGAGCTGGTACAGCGTTACCCCCTGCACCGCCAGCACCACCGCCAATAGAACGAAAATCGCAACTTCCATAGGTTATCTCCTTCCGAAAAAACGCTTACGTCTTTGCGTGCTTTGTGATATACTATTCTATTATACCAGAAGCAGCCGGAAAAGGAAAGGAGCATCTTATGCGGCAAAATTACAAGCTGACCATCCTCTATGACGGCACCCGCTACCACGGCTGGGAGGATAAGCCGGGCCAGGCCACCATTCAGGGCAAGCTGGAGGGGGTGCTGGCGCGGCTGGTGGGGGAGCCGGTGGAGGTCATCGGCGCAGGCCGGACGGACGCCGGGGTTCACGCCAGAGGCATGGTGGCCAACGTCTGGCTGGACACGGCGCTGATGCCGGAGGAGGTGCGGGACTACCTGAACCGCTACCTGCCGGAGGACATCGGCGTGCGGGAGGTGCGCCCGGCGGCGGCGCGGTTCCACGCCCGCTATAAGGCTGTGGGCAAGACCTATCGCTACACCTGCTATGACGGCCCCATGAAGCCGATTTTTGACCGGCGCTACGTCACCCGGCTGGAACAGTCCGCGGACGTGGATGCCATGCGCCAGGGGGCGGCTTACCTGGTGGGGGAACACGATTTCAAGAGCTTTTGCGGCAACCCCCACATGAAGAAGTCTACCGTCCGCCGGGTGGATGCCATTGACATCGTCCGAACCGGGGGCTACCTTACCGTCACCGTCCACGGCAGCGGATTCCTCCAGCATATGGTACGCATCATGGTGGGTACCCTGCTGGAGGTGGGCTATGGCAACCTGCCCCCGGAGCGGGTGGGGGAGATCCTGGCAGCGA
Organism: Clostridiales bacterium; assembly: GCA_021201475.1. GTDB lineage: Bacteria > Bacillota > Clostridia > Oscillospirales > Oscillospiraceae > Onthomonas. Next base: position 29,683 of record JAJQEV010000033.1, on the reverse strand, counting down.
AGGACCGCAGCCAGGCCGGGCCAACCGCCCCGCCGGAGGGGCTGTGTTTGATGAAGGTGGATTATTAAAAAAGAGAAACGCTGATGCAGGGAGGAGGCTCCGCCGCATCAGCGTTTTCCCGTTCAGTGGATGATTTTACTAATTTTGTGTTACTCCATGCTGCCATTCCCATCGGGGGTTAAGGTCGGGTTTCCAATATAAATTTTTTGACCGTCAAAGACTATCTTTAAGTCTCTTACGCCTGTTATATCAACAGAAAACGGAACCGGATCGTCTGTTTTCGTAAGGGTTGCTTCATAGAGAAGGACGCCGTCTCCATAAATGCTTACAGTTCTGCTCTTATCAATTCTCGAATATACTGTGCCGGTAAATTCTACGTAAACGCCATCTAGCCTGTATGTAGCGTATCCTCCATCACTCCAATCACCATGAACATTTGTCTGATACACGTTGCCAAACGCATCCGTATCCTTATCATCGGCTCCAGCGGTACTTGTATTAGACTCATCATACGGTGTCAAATCCGTTAAATCCACAACGGTTGTATGCAACAGATAATATTCCTGGGCTTCCTCCGTCTCCGTCTTGCAGGCCAGAAGCTGATCGTCGTTTTCCAGAACGGTCAGCGCCTCGTCAAGAAGCGTCAGCGCAGAGCCAAATGCGAAGCTGTCCACATAGTCGTCCACCGATGCAATCACACCCTCGCGGTAGCTGGTTTCCGCGGCGGCGTAAACCTCGGTCATATCCGCGCTGACCTCGATATACCGGTTATCCAACGCGGCCTCGTACAGACTCATTATGGTCGCAAAATCCGTTTCGGCTTCCATTGCCTCCTCAAAGCGGGCCGTCATGGCCTCCGTCATGATTTCCTCAACGGTATCATCGGTATACTGCATTGCGTTCAGCAAATCCACCGCAGAGGTATATTCTCCGGCGTCAATATAGGCCCACGCCTTCTGCACAACGCTCTCCACATATTTTTCGCTGACCACTGCTTTGAACGTTTCAACGGCATCTGTGTCGATGTCGTCGTCTGCAATATCGTTCAGACTGACCACCGCGCTCTCGTAATCGCCCTCGTTATAGTCTTCAATGCCAGACTGTAACAGGAGCAGGTCACCGGTATCGATCAGCGCCAGAGAATCATTGATTTTCAGCAGCGTATACATCTCATCCTTATAGTCGGAGGAGATGACGCCGTCCGCATCACAGATATTTTCGGCGATTTCGACCATCCAGTCCTCAAGAAAGCTGACCACTTCACTTTCGGTGCTTGTGCTGCCTTCAATTTCGGAAGTATAGAGGTCTATCGCATCCCGATATTCTCCGGCCTTTGCGCAGGTTTCAAACTCCGCAACCGCATCGTTTGCGCTCGTCGCGGTCTGTGTGCTGCCGTTTTCGCCGTCTGTGCCGCCTGTTTCGCTGCCGCTGGAGCTGCCGCAGCCGCTGACAGCAAAAACCATCACAGCGGCCATGAGCAGCATGGTAACTAATTTCTTACGCATCATAACCTCCTGATTCTCTCTTTCCAGTTCCTGTGCCAGGCGTCGCCCGCTGCGGGAACGCACTTAATACCATGACATTGCTCTTATGCTGCCATACGTCACGATGAGGCCGAAGAAAATTGCAATGATGCCGCAGATGATACCGACGTAGGAAGCGTATTTTGCACTGTTGTATTCATCTCGGTAGACAATGTTCTGCATGGCGATTTCCCGATAGTTCCGGTTGACCCGGTTTAAACCCTTTGCGCTGAGCACGATTGCCAGAACACTCAAAATGATGGACAGCGGCCCGGACATTCTGCAAATGCTCGGAGCAAAGATGCAAATCGGCATCGAAACTCCCGCCAGAACCATCGCAAGAATCCCCAGTGTCATTCCGCTTTTGGCGGACGCCGGGCTTTTAATTTCTACCTTCTTCTCCTGCCCGTTGGACCTGGGAGCCTCGCCCTTTGCAGGCTGCGTTCTCGCCGCCCAGTCCGGGTGCAGGTCGCATCCGCAACCAGAGCAAAAGCGTGCTTCATCTGGATTTTGCGTTCCACAATTTGTACAAAACATATTGATTTCTCCTTTGTAACGTGATTTGTTGTGGTGACAGCCGACCTCCTGCGGAATTGTTTACAGCTCTGTTGAAATTAACTTTTCAGCACAATCGGCCAAGCTGGTTTAGCGGTTCCTTAAATTGCTGCATTAGGAATTTGTTGCGGCCCTGCTGGCGTTTTCCGCAGCCAATTCGATTGCATGAATCCGGCCTTGCAACTGTCGATGCTGTTCCATTGCGTTCTTGTCGGTTATAAACAAATTCAATGCCTCTTCAAGGGATGTTGCTCTATAATTTCTAAGGGATGTTAATATGTGCGAGAGTGCATTCTCATCGTAACAATAATCAGGAAGAACGGCGTGAGCGCTCCGTATAATCAGAGCATTCTGATCTATATAATCATTCACACGCCGTTTTGCCTCATCCAACTCTTTGCAGGTGGTGTCGTAGCGATTCTGATGTGCTTTTTTTCTTCCTGCGTCTGGAAGCATAGAAGCAGCAAAAGACACGAGAGCACCTATCACCAAAAAAATGCCAAACCAACCTATAACAAAGCAAAGAATCACTGCTGCCAAGAGAAGTATGACATTTGCCGCTAATTTTGGTGTATCCTTTGGTTTAATGGCTTCAAGCTTCTTGCATTCGTTTTCAAGGTTTATTTGGTTATCGACGAGACTGGTCAACTCATCAATAACGGGAAATATTTCCGTCAAAGCCTGAATGAGCTGTGCCGGATTCATCCTGTCAAACTCCTCAGGCGACCATTTTACCGAAACGTTGCGGGTAATTCCATCTGTCCCTACAACGGGAGTATACTTCAAACCCGCGCCGTTGAAGGCAGCGCCCTGGTTCTGATTTGCAACTCCGGCATTGGCATCGCCCCCGTTGGCAGAAAAAAGGTCATTGCCGCATTTTACGCAAAACCGCGCGCCGTCGTCGTTCTGCGCCCCACACTTCGAACAAAACATCGTTTACCCCTCCGTATATTTATCGTGCATTGAATAAATGCCACTATCATAATACCCCCCCCCCGCAAGGAATTTGTCAAGATAAAAATTAAATCTTTTTTAAATTTTTGCGGCGTCAGGCAACGTAACCCACAGTGGGCGGAACAGACGCTTTTTTCAGGCTGATGTGGGCGAGGCAACGAAAACACGCTGCTACAAAGAACCGTCAGGCTCTCTATAACAGCGTGTTATTTTTACGGATTCAATTCCAGATAGTAGTGAACTTCTTCCCCATCCAGGGTGACGGTGGAGACGCCATTCTCCAGGTCGAAGCCGTAATTCTGGGCGTAAATGTCCCAATCCTGGGTACCGTATGGGGTGGCCAGGGTGACGGCGGTTTCAGTGACGGTGAGATTGCTGCCCGCCTCCAGCAGCAGGTCATAGCCCAGGAGGCTGTCGGAGTAGTCCGCGTAGTTGTAGCTGGCGGTCTGGGTCAGGTGGGCCTCCAGCGTCACCGTCTCCCCGGCGGGAATCGTGACCTCCGCCTCCAGCCAGAACACCCGGGCTCCGTTGAGTATCTCGCTTATGCCGTCGTAGTCCAGCATCCCCACTGCCCAGCGGTTCTCCGCGATCCACTGTGCGGTAGCCTCCGCCACCAATTCTTCCGAGGCCCCGCCCTCCAGCGGGTTCCGGCTGAAATAGTCCTCCAGCAGTCGGGGGAGCAGCTCGGCCCAGGTGGTCTCCTCCCGGAGGACGGTGGCGGTGACTTCCGTCTCCATGCCCTCGTAGCAGCCCCCGTTCTCGTAGCCCTGGAGGGTGTAGTCCGTCACGTCCTCCCCCCAGAGGATGACGCAGTGGAGATTGTCGCTTTCAAAGTCCTCCTCGTCCACGGAGAAGCTGGAGCCAAAGATGCCGGTTTCGTTGTCCCACTGGCTGCCGTTCATGCCGTAGGAGAAGCAGGCGGTGGCCTCCGGGTCAATGGCGGCGGAGAACTGGAGGGTGGGGTTCTCCCCCTCCGCAGCGGAGCAGTCCGCGTTTTGCAGCCAGTAGACCGTCACCGTGTCGGTCAGCTCCCCCACTCCGGCGATAGCCTGAGCCAGATAGCTGCCGTCCTCCAGAGCGGCCTGATAGTCCTCCCAGTCCGAGGCGTAATTGCCGCCCAAGTCGCCCTCCGACCCCTGATGCCAAATCACCGCCCCGGCCAGCAGGCTGTTCTCCGCCAGCTCCTCCCCGTCCAGGGTCAGGGAGGGAGTGGCCAGGTCGCCCAGAGTGCCGACGAAGGGGTAGTACACCGTCAGGGTCACGTCCTCCTCCGAGGCGTTGGTCAGGCTGTAGCCGTCCACCACCTCCAGGTCCTGCCGCCAGATGCCCGGCGTCAGGCTGTAGGTCAGCTGCCGCCGAGCGGCGACAGCGTCAGTTTCCTCCCCCAACGTCAGCTGGAGGACTGGCCCGGCGTAGCTGCTAAAGCTGGTGGGGGCGCTGCCGGAACTGTCAAGGTCGCCAGTGCTGTTGGTGCTGCCCACGCGCCACTGGGAGAGGGCAAATCCCCCCAGCCCCACAACCAGGCACAGGCAGGCGGCCAGGGCCACCCACCGGGGCCACCGGTGGCGCTGGGGCCGCCAGTCCTGGGCCTCGTCCAGATACCGGTCGTCCACCAGGGCCAGCATCCTGCGTATGTCCTTCTGATTCATAGCGTGTATCCCTCCTGTTCCAGGTAGTCCCGCAGCTTCCTGCGGGTGCGGGAAAGGCTGGCGCTGACCCGGTTCTCCGTCCAGCCCAGGAACCGGGCAATTTCCCCCACCGGCTGGAAGAACCAGTACCGCCGCAGGAAAATCACCCGCTGCTCTGGCTTTAGCCCGGCCAGAAAGTCGTTCATCAGCTGGGCCAGCAGCACTTCCTCCTCCACGCTCTCCCGACCGTCCCCCAGCCGGTCAAGCTCCTCCAGGGAAGCGGTGCAGCTGACGCTGCGCCTGGCGGCGTGGTGGTAATCCGACCGGTCAAGCGCCAGATTCCGGGTGATGCGGCAGAGGAAGCTCCGCAGCAGGGTAGGGCGCTGGGGCGGCATGGCGTTCCAGGCCCCCAGGTAGCTGTCGTTGACGCACTCTTCCACGTCCTGCCGGTTTTGCAGGATGTTCCGGGCCACCTGGGCCAGCAGGCGGCCATATTTCCGGTCGGTCTCGGAGATGGCTTCCTCCGACCGGGCCCAGTATAACGCGATGATGGCTTCGTCCTCCATGAGGGTACCTCCTTTCTTTGTTAACTTTAAGATGCAATCTATCCTGGGTTATGGAGGGCAGTGTGCCGTTTCTGCCAGATTTCCGCAATCAAAGGATAACAAAATTGCCGACCGTCCCGCCGTAAGGCTAGGGAGCGAAGCGGAAATGCCGCTTGACGGCGAGGGACGTGGCGGCAATCCCTGCCAGCCGCCATCGGCGGCAGCTTTGGTGCGTATCAAGTCACATCGTCTATAGCGGAACAGACCACCTGATTGAGGGACAAGGCGTAAGCCGCCGACGGGATACGGGGAGATTCTTAAGAGGGGGGCCACAGGCCCCCCTCTTGAGCCGCCTTCTTTTGCTACTTTTCTTGGCGGAGCAAGAAAAGCAGGCCCCACTTCCCTGGCAAGGGAATGCCGGACAAATCCTTTATAGCGAACATTTCCTAAGAGAAGCAAGTCCTTGAGTTGATGACTTTGATTTCCTTTTCCCTTTCACCTGTTAAGTCGGAAAACAGGGGGGATTTCTGACGCCGCAACTCAAAAAAAGCGGGCGCACCGCAGAAAAACTTCTACAGTGCGCCCACAAAAAGCCGTCAATTAAAATACGTACTCCCTGAGCCGCCGAATGGCCTCCTCCACCCTTGCGGTGGGCAGGGCCAGATTCATGCGGATGGCATAGGGCCGATGGAAGGGGCGGCCGTCCTGCCAGCCCACGCCCACCTCGTAGCCGTCGTCCAGCAGCTCGTCCAGGGTCTTGCCGTGGGCCTTGCACCAGCCCTCGCAGTCCAGGTACAGCATATAGGTGCCCTCCGGCTTGGCCAGGCTGACCCCCTCTACCTCGTCATTCAGGTAGCGGTACATCAGCTCCACGTTGGTGGACAGCACCTGACACAGCTCGTCCACCCAGACCTCACCCTCCGGCTTGTACGCGCCGATGAGGGCGTGCATGGACAGCACGTTCATAGCGTTATAGTGGCACTTGCTGCTCTGGGCCCGCACCCGGTCCCGGAGGTACTTGTTGTAAATGATATGATAGGAGCCGATGAGCCCCGCCAGGTTAAAGGTCTTGCTGGGGGCGTAGACGGCGATGGTGCGCTGCTTCGCGTCCTCGCTGACGCTCTGGGTAGGGGTGTGCCTGTGGCCGTCCAGAATCAGGTCGCTCCAAATCTCGTCGGACACCACCACTACGTCATTGGCCCGGTAGACCTCCATGGCCTTTTGAATCTCCTCCGGCGTCCACACCCGCCCGCAGGGGTTGTGTGGGTTGCAGAACACTGCGAAGTGGATGTTCCGCTCCTTCAGCTTCCGGTCCATGTCCTCATAGTCCATGCGCCAGACGCCGCTTGAATCCCGCTTCAGCTGGGAGTGGACGATTTCGCGGCCATTATCGGTGATGCAGTGGGTGAAGCCGATATAGGTGGGGCTGTGGAGCAGCACCGGGTCGCCAGGGGCGGTAAAGGCCTGTAGGGCGGAGACCACGCAGCCCAGCACACCGTTCTCATAGCCGATGTGGGCCTGCTCCAGCCCCTCCACGCCGTTGCGCACCTTCTGCCAGCGGATGATGCTGTCATAATACGCCTGAGAGGTGGGGAAGTAGCCAAAGGCGGGGTGCTGCGTCCGCTGGATCACCGCCTCCTGAATGGTGGGGACGGTGGGGAAGTTCATGTCCGCCACCCACATGGGTAGGAAGTCAAACCCCTCCCGGCGGGGCCTGGAGCCGAAGGTGACGCCTCTGTCTACGGCGATGGAGTCCTTCCCGGCCCGGTCTAAAATCGAGGTGAAATCATACTGCATGGGTATCATTCCTTTCTGCGCCGGAGGTGCGAGAGGGCTTCTGATGCAGGGAAGCCAGGCAGGCGCTGGGGGATTCCCCCGTCACCTTGCGGAACACCCGGGTGAAGTAGCTGGAGTCAGTGTAGCCCACCAGACTGGCCACCTCGGAGACGTTGGTCTCCCCCAACTCAAAATAGTACTTGGCCAGGTCAATGCGCTGGCGCTGGATATACTGGACGATGGAAATGCCCATCTCCTCCTTGAAAATCTGGGACAGGTGGCTGGAGGAGATGTGGAACGCCTCCGCAATGCTGCTGCGGGACAGTTCAGAGCGGATATTGGCGGAGATATACTCCAAAATCTCCTCCACCTTTTTGCTGTGCCCGTGGGTGGACAGGCGGTGGACGGCGTCGGTATACTCCATGATTAGCTGATCGTGCATATCGACCCCCAACTCTTCTATGGAGGAGGCGCGCTCAATGGCCTTGGCGTACTTCTCGCTGATGATGTGAAGATACAGCGGCGGCAGCCCGCCGTTGTAGGCGGCCACCCGCATCAGGGTGTTGAGGATGACGAGGTTGTTCTTCTGAACGCGGAGGGGATCCTCCGGCAGGCGGTAGGAAAAGTCATAGTAATGGATGTTCTCCACCCGCTTCTGGTTCAGACTGCGCACCCACACCCTGTCCCCAGCGGTGACGGCCTTCATCAGTTCTTGCTCGAAATTATAGCGGAAGGTGATGGCCTCTAAATCCGGCTCAGAGGCATCGCTCATGCCAAGCTGCAAATTCGCCGTAAATTCTGCCAAAGTATCAACCCCTTAGACATGGAGATACAGAAAAAAGCTGCGCCTGGCAGACTGACGTCTTCTGATGACCCAGTTTCTGCTGTCTATTATAACGAATCTTGCGGGAAGTTACAATAGTAAAATGCGAAAACCGCCGACTTTTTGCGCAAAAGAGAAAACCTCCCGTCCGCAGCAAGCTGCGGACGGGAGGAACCAGTTACCCGGTGAAAACGTGTATGGCGTTACTTCTTGATTTTGATGAGCTGGGCGTTCAGGCTCTCCATGAAGCCGTCGGGGACGTTAGGCATCATGGTCGTCATGCTCTCAGGGGACATGGACTTCATCATGCCCCACATACCCACACCGGGGGCCACGTCAAAGTTGGTGGCCAGCTTGATGGCCTTGGCGGTCAGCGCCATGGCTTCCTCGTTGTTGGCGATTTCTTCCATGGTGTCCTTAATGCTGTAATAGCCCTCGGGGAACTCCATGGGGGCCTTCAAGTCCATATCGCCCACCTGCTTGAACCAGTTGGCGACGCCTTCGGCCCGCTCGTTCACCTCGGGCAGGACGTAAATCTCAGGCTCCTGCTCCACCTTCTCCAGGGTCATGGAGTCCTTCACGTCGCCGGCCTCGGCCACCAGCACGTTGAAGCCGTCCTTCAGCGCCACGGTGAAGGAGAAGACACGGTAGCCCTCCTGCTTCTCCAGCAGCTCGCCGTTCAGGTACAGGGCCACCTCGGGCTGGTTGGAGTAGACCTTTACCACCGTGGTGTCACCAGCCCGCTGGGCGTACCGGCGGCCCGCCAGATGCACCATGGGCTCCTTCGTCCAGTAGGCCTGATAGACATAGAAGCTGTCCTTCCGGGTCTTGCGGTCCATAGTGACCAGGCCCTTGTTGTTCCGTCCGGCGACGCCGCCCTCGTTCCGGGCCGCGCAGCCGAAGTCGAACATATTCCAGATGTGGCTGGACCAAATCCAGGGGCGCTCGTCAAAGACCTGGGCCATATGCTCATGGTACAGGGCCTGATACTCCTCGGAGTAGTCCTTGCAGGCGGGGTTGGGGCCGTGGTAGGTGATGATGCCCTCACAGCCGTACTCGCTGACGCCCAGGCAGATTTCCGGGTGAACCTTGTGGAAGTTATCCAGCCAGGGCCCGTTGTCCTCCACCTTGCCGCCGTACCAGCCGAAGTAGTGGTTGTAGCTCTCCACGTCGGTGATGTTGTGGATGGGGGACTGGATGGGGGTGGTGGAGACGTGGGCGATGGTGGTCAGACGGGTGGGGTCCAACTGCTTGGCCAGGTCGTTCAGCTCGTGATGGTTGTCCACCAGCTTCTGGCTGATGCCGCCAATCAGGATTTCGTTGGAGATGCCCCAGAAGCAGATAGAGGGGTGGTTGTAGTTCTGAATAATCAGCTCTTTCAGCTGGCTGATGCAGTTCTGGTGGGCGTCCGGGTCCTTGTTGAACACGGAGATGAAGGGAATTTCCGCCCAGACGACGAAGCCCAGTTCGTCGCAGGCATCGTAGAAGTACTCGTTGTGCTGATAGTGGGCCAGGCGGATGGTGTTGGCCCCCAGCTCCTTGATGATGAGGGCATCCTCATAATGCTCCTCCGGGGTCAGGGCGTTGCCTTCATACAGCCTATCCTGGTGGCGGGACACGCCCCGCAGGGGGGTCTGCACGCCGTTCAGGATGAAGCCCTCATCGGGGGTGCAGCTGAAGGAGCGGACACCGGCGGAGACTACCAGTTCGTCATAGGCCTCGTTGCGGCGCTGGAGGGTGGCGGTGACGGTGTAGAGGTAGGGGTCGTCCACGCCCCACAGGTGGGCGTCGGGGACGAACAGGGTGATTTTCGTGTCGTCGGCGGGACGGGTGCCGGAGGCCACTTCGTTGCCCTCAATGTCCTCCACGGTGTACAGCACGGTGAAGTTGGGGTCTGGGTTGGTGACCCAGCTCTCGATTTCAAAGGTGGCGCCGCCGCAGTCGGTGGGCTTGGGGGTGACCATGATGCCGGGGCCGCCGTAGTAGTCCAGGTCGAAGTGGGTTTCAGGGACGCTGATCAGGTTCACGCCCCGATACAGGCCGCCGTAGAAGGTGAAGTCGGCGCTCTGGGGATAGACGCTGGACTTCTCCTCATTGGAGACCTCGATTTTCAGCTCGTTGCCATCGTCCTTGCACAGGTCGGTGATGTCGGCGCGGAAGCGGGAGTAGCCACCCTCGTGGTAGACCACCTTCTCGCCGTTGACGTAAACGGTGGCCTGGAGGGCCGCCGCCAGCACCTCCACATAGGTGCGGCCACCGGCCAGGGGCTGCACGGGGGTGTCAAAGCTGCGGGTGTAGACCGCGGTGGTGCGGAGGTAGGAGCCGTTGCCGTCCATGCCGTCCACAGCGTTCCAGGTGTGGGGGAGGTCTACGACCTCCGTGGGGCGCTCGCCCTTGGGGAAGGTGAGGGTCCAGCCGTCATTGATGGAGATGATTTCTTTCATGGGATACCTGCTTTCCTTTCATAATGGAGGATAGTGGAACGCCCGGAGCCGGGTGGAGCCGGGCTCCGGGCAAGGTACACAAGTCGGAGAATTAGCCGCGCACTTTGTCCACGATGGCGCGGGACTGCTTGCACAGGTCGATGATCTTGTCCCAGTTGCCGCTCTCGATGTCGTCAGCCTTGACCATGTAGCTGCCGCCGCAGGCCGCGATGACCGGGCAGGAGAGGTACTCCTCCAGGTTCTTCAGGGAGATGCCGCCGGTGGGCATGATTTTGAACATGGCGAAGGGGGCGCTCATGGCCTTGATCTTGGCCAGGCCGCCGCTCTGTTCGGCGGGGAAGAACTTCAGCACCTCATAGCCGTACTCCAGCGCCATCTGATACTCAGTGGGGGTGGTGCAGCCGGGGTAGTAGGGCAGGTTCAGCTCCTGGCACTTGTCGGCCAGCTTGTAGTTGAAGCCGGGGGAGACGATGAACTGCGCGCCAGCGGCCACAGCGGTCTCGATTTGGGCCACGGTCAGCACGGTGCCCGCGCCCACGATCATGTCAGGGCAGGTCTCCTTCATGATTTTGATGGCCTTGTCCGCACCGGCGGCGCGGAAGGTGACTTCAGCCACAGGCAGGCCGCCCTCGCACAGGGCCTTGGCCAGGGGGGCGGCGTCCCGCTCCGGGTTGTTCAGCTTGATGACGGGCACAACGCCGATTTTGGCAATGGCGGAGTTAAATTCATTCATAAGACAAAACCTCCTGATGAAATTTGATTGGTTCCGGTTACACCTGGAATCCGAAGAACTCGTTGGTGTTGTTGAAGCAGATGTCGGCCACCAGCTTCTCCAGCTGCTCCATGTCGGCGGGATACTGGCCGGACTCCACCCACTCACCGATGAGCTGGCAGAGGATGCGGCGGAAGTACTCGTGCCGGGTGTAGCTCAGGAAGGAGCGGCTGTCGGTCAGCATACCCACGAAGCGGCCCAGCACGCCGTTGCAGGCCAGGTCGGTCATCTGCTGGCGCATGCCGGGCAGGTTGTCGTTAAACCACCAGGCGCTGCCCTGCTGGAGCTTGCCGGGGACGCCGCCGCCCTGGAAGCACTGCATGATGGTGGCGATGGCGGTGTTGTCCGCCGGGGACAGGCTGTACAGGATGGTCTTGGGCAGGCCGTCGTTCTCCACGAAGGCGTTCAGCAGGGGGGAGAGGTTCTCCACACCGCTCTGGCTGTTCACGGCGTCATGGCCGTGGTCGGGGCCCATCACTGCTACGGCGGGCTTGTTGTTGTCCCGCAGGCAGCCGAAGTGAATCTGCATGACCCAGCCGTGGTCGGCATAGGCCTTGGCGCAGGCGATGGTGACGGCGGTCTTGAAGGCGTCGGCGGAGGCCTTGTCCGGCTTGCCGCCTGCCATGGCTACGGCAAAGGCCTGGTCGGCCACCGCCAGGTCAGGCTCGGCGTACATACAGTAGTCCAGGCCGTGGTCGGCGCAGAGGCACCCGGCGGCGGCGAAGAAGTCAACTCTGTCCTCCAGCGCACGGATGACATCGGCGGTGCAGGTGATGGGGTAGCCCACCACGGCGCTGAGCTGGGGGATATAGCCCGCGAAGGTGGGCTTATCCACGTTCACGGCCTTGTCCGGGCGGAAGGCGGGCAGCACCTTGATGGAGAAGCTCTCGTCCTCCGCGATTTGCCTGTGCCAATGCAGGTCATCAATGGGGTCGTCGGTGGTGCAGATGGCCTTGACATTGAACTTCTCCATCAGCTGACGGGCGGAGTAGTTTTTCAGCTGCTCGTTGGCCTCGTCAAAGATGCGGTCACAGTTCTTGGGGGTCAGTGGCTCGGTGATGCCGAAGCCCCGCTGCAGCTCCAGATGGCTCCAGTGGTACAGAGGGTTGCCAATCAGGTTGGGCATGGTCTCCGCGAAGGCGCGGAACTTCTCCCGGTCGGGGGCATCGCCGGTGACTAAATCCTCGGTAGCGCCGTTGGCCCGCATGACGCGCCACTTATAGTGGTCGCCCCCCAGCCAGACCTGGGTGATGGTGTCAAACTTCACATCCTCCGCGATTTGCTCGGGGGGAATGTGGCAGTGATAGTCGATGATGGGGAGCTTCTCCGCCACGTTGTGATACAGCGCCTTGGCGGTATCGGTGGTCAGCAGGAAGTCCTGATCCATAAATGCTTTCATATACGGTTCCTTTTCCTTTCAGAGATACCGGCTCCGGAGGGAGCCGGTATCACGCGAATTAGGCCAGATACTTTTGCAGGGTAGCGCGGACAGCGCCGGGGCCAGCCAGCTCGGAGACGAACATCTCCTCGATTTTGTCGGCCAGGACGGTCTGGGTCAGGTCGGTGCCAAACAGGACAGGGTTCGCCAGAATCTCCTTCAGCTCGCCGTTGTAGGAGGCGGGGGCGCCCACCTTGATACCGGCCAGCTTGGCCTGGATGTCTGCCTTCATCGGGTCGTCGGAGACTTCGATGGGCTGGCCGTCGTCGCCCACGCCCAGCAGGTAACGCATCCAGCCTGCGATAGCCAGGGGGATGGAGACCAGGTTGTTCAGATCCATGCCGTTCTTGATATAGCTCTTGATGGTCTCGCCATAACGGACGGGAACCTTCTGGGAGGTGTCGGTGGCGATACGCTGGGGGGTGTCAGGCATGAAGGGGTTGGGGAGGCGCTCCTCCACCACTTCGTCGATGAACGCCTTGGGGGAGAGGATCTTCGGGTCAACCACCACCGGCAGACCTTCCACATAGCCCAGCCGCTTGATGAGGGCCACGATGTCGGGGTCCTTCATCTCGTCAGCAATCAGGGTGTAGCCCAGCATACAGCCATAGACGCTCATGGCGGTGTGCAGCGGGTTCAGGCAGGTGGTGACCTTCATGGTCTCGGACTTGTTGACGGTGTCCCGGTCGCCGAAGTAGACGCCGGCCTTCTCCAGCGGCGGGCGGCCGTTGGGGAACTTATCCTCCACCACCAGGTACTGAGGACGCTCGGCGTTGACGAAGGGCGCGATGAAGGTGCCCTTGGCGGTCTTGACCGGGGCGATGTCCTCAATGCCGGAAGCCTCCAGGGCCTCCTGCACCACGGGGGCGGGACGGGGGGTGATTTTGTCGATCATGGACCAGGGGAAGGTGACGGTGCTCTCGTCGGTCAGGTAGTCAATGAAGTCCTGACCCACGAAGCCGTTGGCCAGCCAGGCGTTGGCCACTTCCATGACGGAGGCCTGGAGCTTCTCACCGTTGTGGGAGCAGTTGTCCATGGACACCACGGCCACGGGATACTTCCCGGCCTTGAACCGCTCCAGCAGCATGGCGCAGACGATGCTCATGGCGTGGCGGGCGGAGGCGGGGCCTTCCGCCATGTCGGCCACCACCACAGGCATCAGGGAGCCGTCCACCCGGCGCAGGGCGTAGCCCTTCTCGGTGATGGTGAAGGAGAGCATTTGCAGGCCGGGGTTGGTGAAGATTTCCTTCATCCGGGCCATCATGGCGGGGTTGGTGCTGTCCACCTGGATGCCCTCCACGATGCCAGCCTGAATCTCGCGGCCAAAGGAGCCGTCGGCGTTCAGGGTGACGTTCAGGGTCAGGTTGTCATAGGGGTCATAGATGTCGGTGATGATGCCGTAGTCAAAGGTCTCGGCGGCGATGATGCCCTTGTCGGTGACACCGGCGTTCAGCATACGCTGGGCCAGGGAGCCGATGAAGCCGCGGAAGATGTTGCCTGCGCCAAAGTGAATCCACACGGGGTTGGCCTTGGTGTTGGCGATGACGGCAGGAACGTCGTACTGGGGCAGGGTGACGCCAGCGGCGGCCCAACCGGCCTTATCGTTCAGGGAGGCGAGATTCATTTTCATGGGAATGACCTTCTTTTCTTAAAATTTAACGGATTCAGGAGCACCGAAGGGGTTGGCAGCTGCGCCTTCCCCTCCGGCAGGGTGAACATTCGTTGAAAATGGAACGGGGGCTTACTGCTTCTCCGCGTCCAGCTTGTCCAGCAGGTCCCAGACGCCCAGCATATACTGGATGCCCAGAGCGCGGTCATACTTGCCGTAGCCGGGGCGGCAGACGCCGGGGCCTTCCTCCCACAGCTGACGACCGTGGTCGGGACGGATGTAGCCGTTGAAGCCGCCGTCATGATAGGCCCGCAGGATGTCGATGATGCCGGTCTCGCCGCAGCAGTCCCGATGGGCCGCCTCGGAGAAGGAGCCGTCGGGGAAGTGATGGATGTTGCGGATGTGGGCGAAGGCGATGCGGTCGCAGTGCTTGCGGACGACGTCGGCCACGTTGTTCTCCGGGTTGGCGTTCAGGCTGCCGGAGCACAGGGTCAGGCAGTTATAGGGGTCGTCCACCATGGCCAGGAACTTGTCAATGGACTCAGAATCCACCAGCAGGCGGGGCAGGCCGAAGATGTCCCAGGGGGGATCGTCCATGTGAATGGCCATCTTGATGTCGCACTCATGGCAGGTGGGCATCAGCGCCTCCAGGAAGTATTTCAGGTTGTCCCACAGCTTCTCCTTGGTGACGGGGGCGTAGGCCTGGAACAACTCGTCCAACTTGGCCATCCGCTCCGGCTCCCAGCCGGGGAAGGTCATGTTGTACTTCTCGGTGAAGCTCATGATATAGTCCGCCATGGCGCGGTAATCGCCCTTGATTTCCTTGGGGTCATAGAACAGGGCGGTGGAGCCGTCGCCCACCGGATGGAACAGGTCGGTGCGGGTCCAGTCAAAGATGGGCATAAAGTTGTAGCAGATGACCTTGACGCCGAACTTGCTCAGGTTGCGGATGCACTGCTTGTAGTTCTCAATATACTGGTCGCGGGTGGGCAGGCCGATTTTGATGTCGTCATGGACGTTGACGGACTCCACCACATCCATATCAAAGCCATAGGCGTGAATCAGGTCGGCGACCTTCTGAATCTCATCGACCTCCCAAATCTCGCCCGGCATTTTGTCATGCAGGGCCCAGACAATGCTCTCCACGCCCGGAATCTGCTTGATGTCGTTCAGGGTGACGGGGTCATTGCCCTCGCCATACCAACGCCAGCCCATTTTCATAGCCATAGTAATTCCTCCTTGCTTGATTTAGATTTACATTTATGGAAGCCTGCGCTCCGCAGCGGCCGCTCCGGAGCGCGGCGTGTCCAACGGATAAAACCGATGCTCAGTTGCTCAAATCAGCCCTTATAGTCCAGGGGCAGGGACTCCCACCGTGCCTTGAAGACGAAGGCGGCGTCCTTGGGCTGGCGCTGACGGGTGAAAACGCCCTTCTTGTTGCCGTTGGCCCGCATGATGCCCTCAGTGGTCTGGAAGTCCGCGAAGTTCCACACCAGCTCGCCCTGGATGAAGTCATAGCTGTCAAAGACCCGGTGGTTCATCTCCAGATACTCGTCCTGATACTCCTGGCTCCACATGACGGAGGGGAGCTTATGCTCACTGGGCAGAGTGTCCGCACCGTACTCGGTGAAAATCAGGGGCCGCTCTCCGGCGATAGCCTGCCAGCCGTCCAGCTCCTTGTGGAAGGCGGCCTCGGCGTCGCACATCTGATAGCCGCCCATGACGTACCAGCCATAGTAGCGGTTCAGGGAGAGGAAGTCGCTGAACTGCCAGCCCTTACTGGTGTTGGGCAGGCTCATCATCACGATGGCATAGGTGCGGGGGCGCTTCTGCACGTCCAGCTCGTGGGCGTAGTCAAAGACCTCCTTGAAGTAGGCTTCGGTGCCGTCGCTGGTGCACTGGGGCTCGTTCAGGATGCTCCAGGCCACCACGCAGGCGTGGTTCTTGTCCCGGGTGATCATCTCCCGCAGGGCCTGCTTGTGGTTGACCAGCAGCTGGGGGGTGGTCTCCTTCTCGAACCAGCCCACCTTCTTGCCGTTGCCCTGGTTGGCGGCCAGGAAGTTCATGGTACTCTCCATAAAGCCAACGGCAGGCACCTCGTCGATAATCAGGAAGCCCTCCTCATCGGCCATCTGGTAGACCTCGTCGGCATAGGGGTAGTGGCTGGTGCGGAAGCAGTTGGCGCCGATCCACTTCATGCACTCAAAGTCCCGCTTCACGGTGGCCAGATCCAGGCCGCGGCCACGGATGTCGGCGTCCTCATGCTTGCCGAAGCCCCGAAGGTAGACGCTCTTGCCGTTCAGGAGGAAGTGCTTGTCCTTCACCTCGAAGGTGCGGATGCCGATCTTCTCATAGTATTCGTCTACCACATTGCCGCCCGCCACAATGCGGATGACGATTTTGTACAGGTAGGAGGCGTGAACACCCCACAGATGGGCGTCCTTCACCGTCAGGGTGCCGGAGGCTCCGGCGCTCTCGGCCACCTTCGCGCCCTCGGCATCATACAGCTCCACCGCGACGGGGGAGCTGCCGCTCGTTTCCACCGTATAGTCCACATAGGCGTCCGCCCCGTCCAGGCGATAGCTGACGGTGTAGTCCACAATGTTCTCCTTGGGGGTGACTACCAGCTTCACCGGGCGGTGGATACCGGCGTAGTTGTAGAAGTCAAAGTAGGGGGCGCTCATCTTCTTGCCGTTGGACAGGATGCCGGTGGTGCCTGCGGGGAGCATATACTCATTCAGCTCGTTGTTGGCCAAAACCACCAGCTTGTTCATGCCGTTGTAGTTCACCACGTCGGTGACAGGGGCCAGGAAGGGCAGGAAGCCGCCCTCATGGCTGACCACTTCAACGCCGTTCACAAAGACCCGGGCGCGGTGGGTGACGCTGCCGAAGCGGATGTTCAGCTCGCAACCCTCCCATTCGCCGGGGACAAAGAAATCCGTCTCATACCAGAAGTCGCCGGTATACTCACGGCTGTCTTTATCGGTAAAGAAGTCGCAAAAGCTGGCGGGAACGGGCATGGTGACGGAGTCGGGCAGACCGCCTGCCCAGTTGGCTGCTACGCCTGCGCTTTCCGGGTCAAACTGGAAGCGCCACATACCGTCCAGGCTGGAAAAACGGCGAGAAGTGGAGTTTACAGGGTACAAAAGGGACGTTTTCATCATAATTTCCTCGCTTTCGCATGAAACTTTTGCATTAGATTCCTATTATTAAATACTCTATCGTATTTTTGCTCAAAAATCTAGGACGATTTTATGAAATAATTGGATAATTGTGATATGCCTCTTGATTTTTGCAAAAGATTGTGTAAAATAGTAAATTGAACTGGAATGGCAGGCTGCTGCGCTGCAAACTCACCGCCGCAGCAGAGCGCCGCAGCCGGTGGCAGCGGCAGCCATCTTGAAATCTTTGAAGAAAAAGGAGCACTTGATTATGGGTAAAGTTATCACCTTCGGCGAACTGATGGTTCGCCTCCAGCCCTACAACTATGAGCGTTTCGTCCAGGCCAGCAATCTGGAGTTCACCTTCGGTGGCGGCGAGGCCAACGTAGCCGTCTCCCTGGCCAACTACGGGCTGGATGCCGCCTTTGTCACCAAGCTCCCCGCCCATGCCATCGGCCAGGCCGCCATCAACAGCCTCCGCCGTTACGGTGTGGACACCAGCATGATCGTCCGGGGCGGCGACCGTGTGGGTATCTATTACAACGAGAAGGGTGCCTCCCAGCGTGGCAGTGTCTGCATCTATGACCGGGCCAACAGCGCCATCCAGTTGGCTCAGCCCGCCGACTTTGACTGGGACAAGATTTTTGAGGGCGCCGACTGGTTCCACTTCACCGGCATCACCCCGGCCCTGGGCCCCAACGTAGTGGAGATCTGCAAGGACGCCTGCAAGGCCGCCAAGGCCAAGGGCGTGAAAATCTCCTGCGACCTGAACTACCGCGGCAAGCTGTGGACCCGTGACGAGGCCCGCGCCGCCATGACCGACCTGTGCCAGTATGTGGACGTGTGCATCTCCAACGAGGAGGATGCCAAGGACGTGTTCGGCATCGAAGCCGAGGCCACCGACATCTACGGCGGCACCCTGAACCATGAGGGCTACAAGTCCGTGGCCAAGCAGTTGGCGGACAAGTTCGGCTTTGAGAAGGTGGCCATCACCTTGCGGGAATCCCACAGCGCCTCTGACAACGGCTGGAGCGCCATGCTGTACAACGTCGCCACGGACGAGTACTGCTTCAGCAAGAAGTATGAGCTGCGCATCATTGACCGCGTGGGCGGCGGCGACAGCTTCGGCGGCGGCCTGATTTATGCTCTGCTGAACGGCAAGGACACCCAGGCTGCGGTGGAGTTCGCCGTGGCGGCCTCCGCGCTGAAGCACACCATTGAGGGCGACTACAATATGGTCTCCGTCTCCGAGGTGGAGAAGTTGGCCGGCGGCGACGGCTCCGGCCGTATCCAGCGGTAAGCGGGCAGCGCCTCAGCGCTTCTTTCCTACATCACCGGCAGCAGCCCTTCGGGGGAAACCCGAAGGGCTGTTGTTTGCCTCTGCGGGGCGGCCTGGAACGCGCTGCGCCGGACGGAAAACTTTTCGCGCCGGAGATGATTTCCGGTTGACTTTTCCCCTGTTTCATGGTAGAATAGGCAACGCTGAAATGCTTCTGTGGCTCAATGGCAGAGCATCTCACTCGTAATGAGAAGGTTGTCAGTTCGATTCTGACCAGAAGCTCCATAACAAAACGCACCTGAACCGCTATGGTTCAGGTGCGTTTTTGCGTCAGTCACAGCTCCGCAGGGGCAAAGCCCTGCCGGAGCAGCTCACCGCCTGCGGCGTCTGCCCCGATAGGTGCCGGAGCGGCTGTGCCGCTGCCTGGCCCCCCACAGCCGGAGCAGCACCAGGGCCAGGATCACCACGGCCACCGCCGCCAGCACCAGGAGGTATTTCAGCATCCCTTCTTCCTGTTCCGTGGAGGCTTCCGGAGCGGCTTCGGCTTCCGTCACCTCCGCCTCCGGGTACAGGTAGCTCTGGGCGGCCTCAGTGGAGGTGTCAAAGGTCACCGGCACCCGGTTCGCCGTCTCATCACCGTCCTGAATCAGCAGGTAGCCAAAAATGCCGCCCGTCTGGTCTGCCGACTCCACAAAGGAGACAGTCAGATCCTCCGCCCCGGCGGATACCAGCAGGGTGCAGTCGCTCTCATAGGTGCAGCCCAGCGTCTCGTACAGGGCCAGCTGCTCCTCGCTGAGGGATGCTGTGATATCGTATCCTTCCAGGGGCGTAGCGTAGGCCACCTGGGCAAAGCCCCACTCGTACAGGGCCTCCGTGTCCTTATAGTGATTCCCGCTGCCGGTATCGTTCAGAATGATGCACAGCAGTTCCACCCCGTCCTTGGCCGCAAAGGTGGCCAGAGTGGAGTTTGCCACAGTGGTGTAGCCGGTCTTGCCTCCCTCCGCATACTCATAATAGTATTCATGGGTGGAGTAGAGCATTTTCAGGTGGTTCCAAAGCTCGATTTCGCTGTAAAGGGTGTCCCGATCCGCGATGGTATAGGTCTTGGAGCCGGAGATAGTGCGGAACGCCTCATAGTGCAGCGCCTCCTCCAGCATCAGCGCCATATCGTGGGCGGTGGTGTAATGCTCCTCATCCGGCATCCCGTTGGCGTTGGTGAACTGGGTGCCGGTGCAGCCCAGCTCCTGGGCCCGCCGGGTCATCAGTGCGGCAAAGTCCTCCACGCTGCCGGAGACGTGCTCCGCCAGGGCGGTGGCCGCCTCGTTGGCGGACACCAGCAACATGGCGTACAGCGTCTCCTCCACGGTCAGCTCTGCTCCGGCGGCAATGCCTGCGGTGCTACTGCCCGCCTCCGTGCCGTACACCGCGTTGTCGGAGAAGGTGACGATGTCCTCCAGCTCACACTCCTCCAGCGTGACCAGCGCGGTCATGATTTTGGTGATACTGGCGGGGTATAGCTGCTCGTCTGCGTTCTTCTCATACAGTATGGTGCCCGTCTTCACGTCCATCAGCACCGCAGCTCCGGCCTGGATGTCCGGCGCGTCGGTCAGCTCCTCCGGCAGGTAGCTGGCCGTCAGGCCGGTGTCCTCCGTCCGGGTGGCGGCGAAGGCCGTACCGGTGCAGCAGACCGCCAGCGACAATGCCAACAGCAGAGAAATGGCCCGCTTGATTCCTTTCATACCCGTTCTCCCTTCTGATGATGCAGCGGACGTCGTCCCTCTCCTGCGGCGTCCGCTGCCTGATTTCGCCCCGTGGGCGAAAAGCCGCACAGGCAGCGTTCCCGCCGCGTACCTGTGCGGCCCTGTCCACCGATGGGCGGTTATTGCAGATACCTTGCGCTGGCATAGCCTGTCCATGTGTCGCCGGATGCGTCCGTGTAGGACACCCTGTACCAGCTGCTGTTGGTCTTGTCCAGCACCGTCACCGTGGCCCCTTTGGGCAACACCTTTACCACGCTGTAGCCGGTGCCTGCGCCGGAGCGGAGGTTCAGCGCGCAGACGGTGGTGGCGGTGGAGGAGGCATCAGATGAGCCGGAGCTGCCGGTGGCCAGGTAGGAGGCGCTGACATAGCCCGTCCATGTGTCGCCGGAAGCGTCTGTGTAGGACACCTGATACCAGGAGCTATTAGTCTTGCTCAGCACGGTGACGGTGGCCCCCTTGGGCAGCACAGTCACCACGCTGTAGCCGGTGCCTGCGCCGGAGCGGAGGTTCAGCGCCGCCGTGGTGGTGGCGGTCTCGCCGGAGGCGCTGCTGTCGCTGCTGTCAGCGCTGCCGGAGCTGCTGCTGTCCTTCAGGTAGGAGGCGCTGGCGTAGCCCGTCCATTTCGTTCCGGCGCTGTTGGTGTAGGACACCTGATACCACTTGGAATTGGTCTTGCTCAGTACGGTGACGGTGGCCCCCTTGGGCAGCACGGTCACCACACTGTAACCGGTGCCTGCGCCGGAGCGGAGGTTCAGCGCCGCCGTGGTGGTGGCGGTCTC
>JAJQEV010000033.1:0-8537 GCA_021201475.1 Clostridiales bacterium | reverse complement strand
AACCGGTGCCTGCGCCGGAGCGGAGGTTCAGCGCCGCCGTGGTGGTGGCGGTCTCCATGGAAGTGTCAGCGCTGTCGGAAGCATCGGTGCTGTCAGAATCGCTGCTGCTGTCAGAGCTGTCGCCCACCGTTCCGCTGACCACAGAGGAATAGCCGCTGTAGGTGGGAATATAGCCCGCATTGCTGTAGGCCCTCACCTTATAGTAATAGGTCTTGCCGTCCTCCAGGCCGGTGTCCTCATAGGTCAACTGGCTGGCCGACACTGTTTTCACCTTTGAGAAACCACTGCCGGAGGCGGTGGAGCGGTAAATCTGATAATGGGTGGCGCCGTCCACCGCGGGCCAGCTCAGGGTCAGTCTGCCGCTGCCGCCGGAGGTTACCGTCACAGTCCCCATGCTGCCGATGGCGTCCAGGTAGTAGAAGTCGCAGTCCACGGCGGCATTGATGCCATCCACCGAACCGACGTTGCTGTACTGCCAGAAGTCATAGCTCAGGCTGCTGTATGTGGCGGTGTTGTAGCGGGCGACCCAACAGCCGTAATCCTCCAG
Source organism: Clostridiales bacterium (assembly GCA_021201475.1). Taxonomy (GTDB): domain Bacteria; phylum Bacillota; class Clostridia; order Oscillospirales; family Oscillospiraceae; genus Onthomonas. The sequence continues at coordinate 7,990 of JAJQEV010000033.1, read as the reverse complement.
TTGGGTCAGGTCGAACAGGTCGCCCAGCACGCCGGTGCTGCCATAGTAGTAGGCGGTGTAACCCTGGGCCTCCACCGCTTCCAGCCAGGTCAGGGCGGCGGCGGTGGCCTTGGCGGCGCTGAGACCCTTAACCCGGCTGCCGGAGACCTTTTCCAGGTCATAGACCACCGGCAGGGTAATCATATCCTGATACGGCTCCAGCAGGGACAGCGTCCACGCCGCCTCCTGCTCCGCCTCCTCCACTGTCAGGGCCTGGGAGAAGTAGTAAATACCCACCGCGATACCGGCGTCGTAAGCGCCCTGGATGTTTTCCTCAAAATAGGTGTCCTCTACCATGTGGAAGGAGTCAGAGGTGCCGGTATAACCGCAGCGGATGAAGACAAAGGACACCCCATCGGCAGCGACGGCTTCCCAGTCGATCTCCGTCTGCCAGTGGGACACGTCGATGCCCATCAGCACAACGCTGTCCGAGAAGCGGCTTTCATGGGTGTAGGTCTTCCCGGTGTAGGGGCTGACGGTGGTCAGGGAGCTGGCCGCAGTCAGGTTTGCCGCCACCGCCGCCGCGTCGATGCCGCTCTCCTCCAGCACGCCGTTGTCCATCATGCGGACGTAAAGGGGATCGTCCTCCGGGGTGGAGGCGTCATAATCCTCGACATATTCCTCATTGTAGTCCTCTACGGTGTTCTGGCTCAGGTTGGCTGTCCGCAGGCCGGACGATTCTTCGCCTTCGGTCGGCAGCCCAAGCCCCCACAGCGCTGCCGCCACCGCCGCCGCGCCAACAATCAGAATGCCCAGGGCTGTGCTGAACCGCTTCCTCTTTTCTTGTTCTTCCATAGGAGTGCGCCTTTCCCTTTCAAAAAACTGCCCCTATTATAGCATACTTACCTTCTTTTGGAAACCCCTTTTTCGAGGCTTTGACAGGAAAATTTCCCCTTTCCTCCCGTTTTTGCGCACTTCTGGAAAGATTATTCGCTGAATGAGACGGCGCCTGCCGGGGAACTGCCGCGTTTGCCCTCCCAGGCGTCCGTCTAAGGAGAACCCCAAAATAAAGAAGAAAAAGCGCCTTCCGCGCCGCCAAGCGGCCGAAGGTGCCTGTGCCGTCCGGCTCCCCAGGTTCATCGCTCACTGGGGTGCCGGACATCCTCACCATAGATCAAATCGTCCAGGTCAGGGGTAGGATGATGGGACAAGAAAATCCCTCCTTTCTGTGGGTAAGTGTGGAGGCGCATCAGACGATGCGCTGGGCCTTGTGAACGCCGGTGATGCAGAAGCCCACCCACTGGGCGATGCTGACGGCGTGGTCGCCGAGGCGTTCCAGGTATTTAATGATCATCAGGTAGTCCAGGGCATAGTCCACAGCCTCGGTCTGGGCGGCGATGCGCTGGGCCAGTGCGCTGCGGATAGAGAGAAACTCCTTGTCCACAACGTCGTCATAGTCGATGACCTCCTGGGCCAGCTGGGAGTCCAGGGTGCGGAAGGCCAGGATGGCCCGGGAGACCATGCGCTTTGCGTTGGCGGCCATCTCCACGATGTCGGCGTGGAGGCTGTCCTGGGTGAAACGGCTGCTCTCCATATACTGCAAAATGTCCGCCATGTCCGCGGCGAAGTCCCCGATGCGGCGGATGTCCTCCACGATTTCCAGGGAGGTGCTGACCTTCCGCAGGTCAGAGGCCACAGGCTGCTGCCGCAGCAGCAGGGTCATGCACTGATGCTCCACGTCCCGCTCCAGCTGATTCAGCTGCTCCTGTAAGGTGGGAATCTCTTCCAGAAGCTGCGGGGTGCCGTTGGTGAAGGTCTCCAGGGCCAGGTTCAGGGCCTGCTGGGCCATCACGCCCATATCCTCCAGGGTGCGGTCCAGGTTTTTCAGCTCCCAGTCATAGGTCGCGCGGTTGCTCATTGATAGTCCTCCCATCCGCCCCAGCCTGTTACAGGGGGCATACTGCCGATTTGAATGAAATTATCCTTGCCGTTGACGCTGATGTTGCGAATCAGCCAGCGCCGTACCACGTTCCAGAGCTTTTTCATAAGGATACCTCCTTGTGCTTAACCGAAGCGGCCGGTGATATAGTCCTCTGTGCGCTTGTCGCAGGGGGTGGAGAAGATGCGGGACGTATCGCCCATCTCCACCAGCTCGCCCAGCAGGAAGAAGGCGCACTTATCGCTGATACGGGCGGCCTGCTGCATATTGTGGGTGACGATGACCACGGTGTAGTTCTTTTTCAGATCGCTCATCAGCGTCTCGATTTTCATGGTGGAACCGGGGTCCAGGGCGGAGGTGGGTTCGTCCATCAGCAGAATCTCCGGCTTCACCGCCAGCGCCCGGGCGATGCACAGCCGCTGCTGCTGGCCGCCGGAAAGGCCCAGGGCGGACTTCTTCAGGCGATCCTTCACCTCGTCCCACAGGGCGGCGCCCCGGAGGGATTCCTCCACCAGCTCGTCCAGCCTGGCCCGGTTCCTGATGCCGTGGATTTTCGGGCCATAGGTGATGTTGTCATAGATGGACATGGGGAAGGGGTTGGGCTTCTGAAAGACCATGCCCACCTGCCGCCGCAGCTCGTTCACGTCCTGCTCCTTGGCGAAAATGTCGTTGCCGTGGAGCTTCACCTCGCCCGTCACCTTGACGCCCTCCACCAGGTCGTTCATCCGGTTCAGGGTTTTCAGGAAGGTGGACTTGCCGCAGCCGGAGGGGCCGATAAAGGCGGTGATTTCCCGCTCCCCGATGTTCATATCAATGCCCTTCAGCGCCTGAAAGCTGCCGTAGTACAGCTCCAGATTGCGGGTGGTCATAATGGGGGCAGTATCAGTCATCTTCTGTTCGTCCATAGCGGTATCTTACCCTTTCTTCAGCTTTGTCTTTGCCAGTTTTGCCAGGAAGTTGATGATGAGCACCAGAATCATCAGGATGGCGGCGATGGCAAAGGCCAAATCCACTTCGCCGTACTCCTGATAGTACACATACAGCATGACGCTCAGGGAGCCGCTGCTGGTGCCCAGCGCCTGGAAGTAATTGGTCACCAGCTTGTAGCCGGTGCCGGCGGTGTACAGCAGCGCCGCGCTCTCGCCCACGATTTTGCCCACGGACAGAATCGCGCCGCCCACCACGCCGTCCAGGGTGCAGGGCAGGACGATGGTCCAGATGGTGTGCCATTTGGTGGCCCCCAGGCCCACGGAGCCCTCTCGGTAGGATTGGGGCACCGTTTTCAGCGCCTCCTGGGTGGTTCGCAGGATGTTGGGGAGAATCATAATGGACAGCGTCAGGGAACCGGCCAGGATGCCGGAGCCGAATTTCAGCCCCTGGACAAAGACCATCATGCCCACCAGACCATAGATGATGGAGGGGATGCCGGACAGGCTCTCTGCGGCAAATTCGATGATGCGCACCAGCCTCCGGTTCTTGGCGTACTCGGTCAGGTAAATCGCGCCGCCGATGCCCAGGGGCAGGGCGATGACCAGGGTGGTCAAAATCAGGTAGATGGTAAAGATGATGTTGGGCAGGATGCCGATGGTGCCGTTGATGGCGCTGCGCTGGGTGGTCAGCAGCTCCACCGTGATGTAGGGCAGGCCCCGCACCATGATGTAGCCGATCAGCCCCACCAGCAGCGCCACCGTCAGGACGACGCAGACCCAGATAATGGCTTTGACGGCGTGATTCCACGCCCTTCTTGAGCTGCTCATTTCTTATCGTCGTCCCCTTTCTTCAGCAGGCGGCCCATGACCGTGTTGATGAGCATGATGAAGAGGAACAGCACCAGTCCGATGGAGTACAGCGCCCGGCGCTGCAATCCGGAGGAGTAGCTCATCTCCTTGGCGATGGCGGTGGTCAGGAAGGTGACGCTGCTGAATAGGCTGGGCATATTCGCCACGTTGCCCGCCACCATCATCACCGCCATGGCCTCGCCCACAGCCCGGCCGATGCCCAGGACGATACCGGCCGCCACGCCGCTTTTGGCGGCGGGGAGGGAGACCTTGAAGTAGGTCTCCATCTCGGTGGCGCCCAGAGCCAGGCTGCCCTCCTCGTACTCCTTGGGGACGGCGGAGAGGGCGGTCTCACTGACGCTGATGATGGAGGGGAGAATCATCACCGCCAGCACCACAATGGCGGCCAGCAGGCAGGTGCCGTTTTTCAGGGAGAACAGGTTCATGATCAGCGGCACCAGGATGATGGCGCCCACCAGGCCGTAGACCACGGAGGGGATGCCGCTGAGCAGCTCCACCGCCGTGCGGACGACCCCCGCTGTTTTCTTATTGGCGATTTTGGACAGGAAAACGGCGGTCATCAGACCCACCGGTACGCCGATGAGGCAGGCTCCCAGGGTGCCGTAGACGGAGGCCAGGATGAAGGGCAGGATGCCGTATTTCGGATCCGACGCCGTGCTGGCCCATTCCGTCCCGAAGAAGAAGTCCAGCGGCCCGATCTCAGCGATGGCGGGCAGGCCGCTGATAATCATGTAAATGGTGATGAGGGCCACCATAGCGATGGATACCATGCCGCAGAGGAAGAACAGCCCATTCATCAGCTTTTCAATCGTGTTTCTGAGTTTCACTGTGTTCGACCCTTTCTTGTCTCTTGTCAAGTCTGAAACGCCGGAGCGGGAGCAGTCCCGCCCCGGCGTTTGGGCTATGTGAAACGGTTTATGCTGCGGGTCAGGGCTGGATAGCGCCTGCCTGGGAGATGTAGTCCGCCACGTCTGCGCTGAGGCAGAAGTCCAGGAAGGCCTGGGCAGCGTCGCTGAGGGTGGCGGAGTCATTCACCACCATGTTGAAGTTACGCTGGATGGCGTAGCTGCCGTCCTTGACGGTGTCCTCGGTGGCTTCCACGCCGTCCACGGAGATGACCTTCACGCTGTCGTCCTCGGCGGCCTCAGACAGGGAGGCGTAGCCGATGGCGTACTGGTTCTGGGCCACGGCAGTGATAACGGAGCCGGTGGATGTCAGCTCCTGGTCGTAGACGCAGGCGTCCTCAACACCGACCACGCTCTCGAAGCCGTCCCGGGTGCCGGAACCGGCCTCACGGCCGATGACAGCGACTTCCATATCCTCGCCGCCGACCTCACTCCAGTTGGTAATGGTGCCGTTGAACAGACCGGCGATTTGCTCCAGGGTCAGGTCCTCTACGGTGTTCTCAGGGTTGACGATGACGGCGATGCCGTCGATGGCCACCACATAGGCGGTCAGACCGGTCTCCTCATCCTTCAGGTTGCGGCTGGCCAGGCCGATGTCGGCGCTGCCCTCGGTGGCGGCGGTGATGCCGGCGCCGGAGCCGGTGGCGTCATAGGTGACAGTGACGTTGGGGTACTCCTCCTCAAAGGCCTCAATCAGGATGGACATGACCTTTTCCATGGAGGTGGAGCCGTTGGTGGAGACGGTGCCGGACAGGTCGGCGCCATCAGTGCTCTCGGCATCCGTGCTGTCCTCGGTGCTGGAGGCTTCCTCCTCGGTGTTGTTCTCTTCCTCTTCGGTACCGGCCTCTTCGGCACTCTCCTCGGTGGAGGACTGGCTCTGAGCGTCGGAGGTGTCGTCGCTCCCGCTGCTGCTGTTCGAGCTGCCGCAGGCAACCAGAGAGAAGGCCAGAGCAAGAGACATGAGCAGTGCAATTACTTTTTTCATGGTAATGAGTATTCCTTTCTATGTGCGGCCGGTCGTCTGCCGACCTTGTTGTTCCCCTTGTGGGTACGGTATCATTCTAACAGGCGGCAGGGAGGCAAGCGACCATGAAGCGGTCAAGGAATTGTAAAGTTATGAAGATTTTCCGCCGCCGCAGGCGGCAGAAGCGTGTCCCCTCTCCCGTGCCTTATCCAGGAAAAGCGCCCTCCCAGACCGATGTCCTTTTCTTTACACAGATTTTACAGAACTTTACCTGAATTTAACAAAGCCCTGGTCGCAAACTTTACATACGGACGGTACAATAGAACTGTAAACAAAAAATCTGTAAAAAAGCATCGAAGAAAAGGCGGATGGATGCGCGATGAGTATTTTTAACGTATTTTCCCTGTTAGGCGGCCTGGCCATGTTCCTGTTCGGCATGGACATCATGGGCAAGGCCCTGGAGAAGCAGGCGGGCAGCCAGCTGCAAAGCATTTTGCGGCGCATGACGGATAACCCGGTGAAGGGGCTGCTGCTGGGCCTGGTGGTGACGGCGGTGATTCAGTCCTCCTCCGCCACCACGGTGATGGTGGTAGGCTTCGTCAACAGCGGCATTATGGAGCTGAGCCAGGCCATCGGCGTCATTATGGGGGCCAACGTGGGGACTACCGTGACCTCCTGGATTCTCTCCCTGGCCGACGTGCAGGGGGACAGCTTCCTGGTGCAGCTGATGAAGCCCACCAACTTCTCCCCCATCCTGGCCTTTCTCGGCATCGTGCTGTATATGACAGGCTCCGAAAAGAAGCGGAACATTGGCGTGATTCTGCTGGGCTTCGCCATTCTTATGACGGGGATGTCCACCATGTCCGGTGCGGTGGAACCCCTGGGCGAGGTGGAAGCCTTCACCAACCTGTTCGTCATGTTCCAGAACCCGGTGCTGGGTATGCTGGTGGGGGCGGCGCTCACCGCCGTGATTCAATCCTCCTCCGCCAGCGTGGGCATTTTGCAGGCCCTCTCTACCACCGGGGCCGTGACCTTCGGCAGCGCCATCCCCATCATCATGGGCCAGAACATCGGCACCACCGTCACCGCCATGATTTCCAGCGTAGGGGCCAACAAGAACGCCCGCCGGGCGGCGCTGGTGCATCTGTACTTCAACGTCATCGGCTCGGTGGGCTTCCTGATCCTCTTCTACGCCCTGAACGCCGTCTTTCACTTCTCCTTCATTGATAGCAGCATCGACAAGGCGGGCATCGCCCTGGTGCATACGGTGTTCAACGTGACGGCGACGGTGTGTATGCTGCCCTTCACCAGGGGGCTGGAGAAACTGGCCTACCTGACGGTGCCGGAGGACGAGGAAAAGGACGAGTTCCAGCTGCTGGACGAGCGGTTCCTGAACACGCCGGCCCTGGCCCTGGAGCGGGGCCAGACCCTGGCCAGGGACATGGCGGAGCTGGCCCGGCAGGGCTTCCTGCAATCCCTGTCCCTGGTGGAGCGCTGGGATGAGGAACTTGCCGCCTCCGTCAGCGAGAAGGAGGCCTCCATCGACCTGTATGAGGACAAAATCGGCACCTATCTGGTGAAGCTGTCCAGCCGCAGCATGAACGTGGAGGACAGCCACACCGTCAGCTTCCTGTTCCACGCCATCAGCGACTGGGAGCGCATCGGCGACTACGCCGTGAACATCAAGCTGGCGGCCGCCGCCCTGCGGAAGAGCGAGCTGACCTTCTCCCCGGAGGCGCAGGAGGAGCTGCGGGTGCTGGAGAACGCGGTGCAGGAGGTGCTGGACCGCACCATCGCCGCCTTCGCGGAGACGGACTACAAGAAGGCGAAGGAAATTCCCCTGCTGAACCTGGTGGTGAACGACATCGTGAAGGAGTGCAAGGAGCATCATGTGGCTCGGCTCCAGACCGGCGCCTGCTCCGTTCAGGCGGGTATCCGACTGGGCGACCTGCTGACGGACTTGCAGCGGGTCTCCGGCCACTGCGCCAACATCGCCATCGACATGATAGAGGTGCAGCAGGACTCCTTCCAGCGCCACGCCTACCGGGAGGAGGCCCGGGCCAGGGAGAACTTTATGGACAGGTATAACCAATATCGGGAGCAGTTCGGCTTGACGGGGGACGATTGATTTTATAAAATGGGGGTAGGAAGTTAGTGGTTAGTGGTTAGTGGTTAGTGGCTAGAAGCTGTTAGCTGTTAGCTATTAGCTGTTCGCCATTAGTGACCTCTTCGCCTCCCCTTTCAGGGCAATGCCATCAGCTTAAGGATTGCTTTTCGCTTTGCTAAGGAAAAGTGCGTTTCCGCATTGAAACTCAGATTAGCACGACCGATGGAAAAGCAGAATGTTACCCAGCCGCCATGGGCGGCAGTCTCACCAGTGAGAAGTCACATCGTCTCTAACGGG
>JAJQEV010000051.1 GCA_021201475.1 Clostridiales bacterium | reverse complement strand
GCGGGCAGCGGCGCCCCGGGGGCGGCGGCCTCCTCCACGAAGAAGCCCCGCCGGTCCTCGCTGCGGAGGTAGCCCTCCGCCGTCAGCTGGCTGTAGGCCCGCTCCACCGTCATCACACTGAGCCGGGCAGCGCTTGCCAGATTCCGCTTAGAGGGGAGCTTTTCGCCGGGGGCCAGGTTCCCGTGTTCGATTTCCCCCCGCAGATAGTAGTAGAGCTGTTCATACAGGGGCTGGCGGCTGGTGCTGTCCAGTTCCGGGGTCAACATGGCTATCCCTCCTAAGTGTTTGCCAGGTTTACAGTGGGTGACCGCTGGCAGCGGCTGCCGGGAATAGAAAAACGCACACGGGAGAGGCCTGTAAACGTCTCCTGCGTGCGCTTCCCGGTCAATGTGTGCTGTCGTACTCCTCCAATGCCTCGACCGCAACCTCCAGCAGGTCATAGTTGCTGACCAGCTTTTTGGCGCTGCTGCTCAGGGCGTCGTAAGCAGCCTCTACCCATTGGATGCGTTTGGACATCTTGTTGTAGTTGCTGGAGGTGATTTCCCCCTCCGCGGTGATTTCCTCCAGGGCGTCCACGATGGCGGAGGCAATGTCCTCATTGCTCTGGGTGGTGGTGCTGCTGCTCTCGGTGCCGCTGAGCTTGTAGATAATCACCGCCGTACCGGCGCTCATGTTTTCATAAATCTTCTGGGCCACCTTGATGGGCAGATTGATGCAGCCATGGGAGCCGCTGGTTTTGTAAATCGTGCCACCGAAGCTGGTGCGCCAGGATGCGTCATGGAGGCCTGCGCCGTTGTAGAAGGGCATCCAGTAGCTGACGGGGGAGGAGTAGTTCTCCCCATTCAGGGTGGCGTACCGCTCGCAGTACAGGATACCATAGGTGCCGGTGGGGGTGGCGTCGTTCTTGCCGGAGACGAAGTCGGACTCCACCACCAGCGCGCCGTCCTTATAGTAATAGAGGTGCTGGGCAGTCAGATTGATTTCCACATAAGTATCACCGTAATCGCCGGTGGCGCCGATGCCCAAGACAGCCGCCTCGCTGTACCACACCGGCTCCCGGGTTCCGCTCTCCTGGTCGAGGATCTGCTGGGTCAGCTCCTCCACCTCCGAATTCTGATCCATCCACCAGCCATAGTCGCCGCCCTCCACTGTGATGGTTTGCCCATAGGTCGTGGTGAAGGTGCGGTTAGAGAAGATGGTGTTATAGGTAGACGCCAGATTCTTCACAAAGGCGGTAACGGCGTCCGTGTCCAGCGTGGCCGTTCCGTCCCCATTGTAGGTGACCCAGTCAACCAGCGTACTGCCGTCCAGGACGACGGTGTCCTCCCCCATCTCGTAGGTAATGGTAACGCCCAGATAGCCGTTCAGCGTCTCCGCCTCCAGCACCAGGTCGGGGTCATCAGAGGTGACGGTGGGGGCGATATAACACCCGGCAGCGTCCAGATCCAGCTCCGTTTCCATGGCGTCCACAGCGGCGACGACGACAGCGGTCAGCACGTCCTCATCCACCAGCGTCCCCTGGGTCTCCGCCTCAATGACGACACCTCCCGCCTCGCTGTCGTAGCCGGAGATGTAGGCGTCCGTGGGCGCTACGGCGTAGGCGCTGTCCAGGCAGGTCAGGGCCGCGATGGCGGCGGAGAGGGCGGCGTCGTCATAGACGAACGCGGTCTCCAGCGTGACCTCGCTGCTGCGCTGCCCCAGGGCGTACAGCGGCCACAGCCAGCCGTTCTGCGCCTCCAGCAGCTGCTCCACGGAGTCGCCCAAATCCAGCGCCATCCCAATGTCCTCCGCGCTGATGGTCTCCGTGGCGTTCTCCCGCTCGATGAGGGTCAGGGTATAGTTGGTCAGGCTGTCGTCCAGCGCCTGTTCCGCCTCGGCCACCGTCAGACCGGAGACATCCACGCCGTTGACAGAAGTATCGGGCAGGAACTTCTCCTCATAGCCCATGGCCCTCGCCACATACACGCCTCCGGCAATCACCAGCAGCACCAGCATGACGACCAGCAGCACGATCGGCCAGGAGAACCCTCGCCTCGTTTTCATAGCCTTTTCTGTAGTCAAAATATCACTCCTTAATTGCTTCGGTCAGGTTCCAAATTCTGTCAGCGGCTCTGCCTCGGAGCCGCTGGCGGGATATACAGGGGGGCTGCCCTCCTGGCACTCCTGCATCAGCAGGAACAGCGCCTGCTCCCGCAGGGCCTCCCTGCCGTTGGTGGTCACAAGAAAGGGCAGGCCGCCCACGTTGATGGACTGCTGAAAGAACGCATTGACCGCGTCCGTCAGCGTCATACCGCAGGCTGCGTAAATATCCTCCACCTGCCGCTTGATCTCGGGGTTGATGCGCATCTGAAACGTTCCGGTTTTGGGCGCAGTGGCAACAGACAGCGTCGTATCCACTCTAAATCAGTCCTTTCCTCGGATATGTTGCAGTATACCATAGCCGGGCCGTCCTGTCAATACATTGTAACCACATTGAAACCATTGCATGGGTCGGCCTCCCGTAAAAAAGCGGGCAGGCAGGGCGCATTTTGCGCCCTGCCTGCCCGCGGGCGAAGCTCCGCCCCTTAACTCTCCATGTGCCGCCCAAGGAAGCCGGAGGCGGTCTGGGCCAGCTTGAACTCCGTCTCGCCCCCCGGCGCGGCCCCGTCCTGGGCAGCAAAGACCACGCAGCCCATCACGTCACCGCCGGTGAGGATGGGGGCCGCCGTGGCCACCTGCAGGCTGTCGGTGCTTTCCACGATGGGCAGACGGTTGGCCCCCTCCCGGTACTGGTAAATACTGCGGCCCTCCATGATGCTCTCCAGCGGCGCAGAGACGTGCTTCTCCAGCGCTTCCCGCTTGGGGATGCCGGAGACGGCGATGACCGCGTCCCGGTCGGTGATCAGGGTGGGGCAGCCCGTGGTCTTGTACAGGCTCTCGCACAGCTGCACCGCACACTCCGACATCCCACCCATCAGGGAATACTTCTTGAAAATCACCTCGCCGTCCCGATCTGTATAAATCTCCAGAGGGTCGCCGTCACTGATAACATTGACACGGTAGACCTTGTCAGCGTGCTGTTTTGCGCTCTGAACAAGGGTGACCTGGCTGTTTTCTGCCGTGTCCCGGTTAAAATTTACGGCGTCCTCCAGCTGCCCCGTTTGGAGCAGGGCGTCGATGTCCGGCTGAAGCTGAATCTCCAGGTGATCCTCGTAAACCCTGATACGGTCAACGAGCAGCTCCAAATCGTTGCGTTCCAGGTTGTTCTTCTCCAAAATATCCCGGAAAACGTCTATGGCCATTTTGGCCACCCGGTTGGCCCGGAGAATGGTGTTGCGCTTGTCGGAGAGCAGGTCGATCTGGTGGTTCAGACCTGTGATTTTCTGCTGCAGATCGGATTCCAGTTCGTCATAGGTCTCCTCCAGCAGCTGCTCCTGCTCCGGGTGCTTCATGATGTCCCGGATGCGCTGGCGCTTGGTGGCCTTTAGCTCCTCCGTCAGATCATCCAGCACCTGGGCCAGATGGTCGGCGGACTGCTCGGTCTCTGTCACGTCCTCCGTCTCCCGGCTCAGGTCGGCGTTCAGCTGTTCCAGCATGGCAGAGGACTGCTCCATAAGCCGCCGGACATAGAGTTTCAGCAGTTCATCCAGCTTGTCCACCCGAATGTGGTGGCTGGTGCATCCGGCCCGGCCCCGGCGGTGATAGGTGCCGCAGGTGTAGGCGGGTTTCAGGTCGCTGCGGCTCATGGCAAACATGGGGCTGCCGCAGTCGCCGCACTCCAAAAAGCCGGAATACACGTTGTCATTGATTTTCACGCCCCGGTAGTTGTTCCGGCTACGTTTCTCCCGCAGGGCGCGGGTGGTGGCAAAGGTGCGGTAGTCGATAATGGCCTGGTGGTGGTTCTCAATGACGATCTGCTCCCCATCGTCCCGGCGGACATCTCTGCCGTTGATTTTCGTCCGGGTGTACTTGCCCTGCCGCAGAGTGCCGATGTAGAAGTCGTTGTCCAGAATCCCCTGCACCGTCACAATGGCCCAGGCAGCCTTGGTTTTGCGGTTATATTCCTCCCCCTGGGCTTCCTTTCGCATTTGCTCCGACATTCGAGGTGTGGGAATGCCCTCATCGGTAAGGTAGTTGGCGATTTTCTTATAGCCCCAGCCGGCGTTGTTGTAGAGGTCAAAGATGCGGCGCACAATGTCGGCCTCTGTAGGGACAACCTCGAACTCTTTGCGCTTGTTGATGATATAGCCGTAGGGAGCGGCACAGAGCCACTGGCCGTCCGCCTGGCGGCGCTTGATGACATTGCGCACCTTTTTGCTGGTATCTGTCACAGGCATTTCGTTGATGAGGAACTGAAACTGGATTTTCAGCCAGTCATCGTCGTTGGGGAAGTCGATGCCGTCCCCGATGGAGATAATGCGTACGCCTGCATCCCGCAAATCTTCCAGCTCCACCAGTCCCCGGCTGTTGCGACGGGAGAAGCGGGAGAAATCCTTCACCACCAGGATGTCGTATTTATGGCTCATCAGCCCCCGGCGCATGGCCTGATAGCCCTCCCGCTGCTCGAAGGTGTAGCCGGAGCGATCCCTGTCCTCGAAAAAAGTCAGCGAACTGCCGGGGAAACGATGCTTGACGAAGTCCTGAATGATGGACTTCTGGTTTTCGATGGATACATTGTCCCGATCCAACTCATCGTCCACGGAGATGCGGGCGTAACCTGCGATGTCGAATGTTTCTGTCATGCTTCATCTCTCCCTTTTTATCTATGCCAGGTTTTCTATTTATAGATATCATTGTACACTTCTTTTTTGTAGATTGCAACCCCAAACAAGAAAAAAAGCGGGAGGGAAATTTCCCTCCCGCCACTGGTCAGCGCTCCATCGCAGCGGTGCGTTTCTGTTTCTCCCGCTGCACATCCAGTTCCGCCACCCGTTTTTTGTTGTAAGCAAGCAAGGCCAGCGTACTCTCGTAGAGGTCGCGGCTGCCGGATTGATAGACCACAACCAGATATTTTTTCTTCTTGTACTCCGCGTAGATGTCCTTGAGCTGCGCCTGAATCTGCGGGTCTTTTTTCTCCGCATTGGTCAACCAGACATCAACCAGCTTCTCATCGTCTCGTACATTTACCTCCAACTGTTATCACGACTCCTCTCTGTTACCATTATTTTCCTCGAATTGTAATTTTTTATTCCGATTGGGCTTCGCATGACAAGCTACTTTTGTGTGACGATGTGACGGTTATGACGATAAATTTACATACCGGGGATTCCCGGAAACATCGTCATTCCTCTGGCCTGCCATCCGGGTCAACAAATCTGTGAAGCAGGGTAAAGCCCCGCTCAGAGCCGGTGCGGGGCCGCTGCCGGTAAATGATGCCGTAGTTGTTGTAGAGCTCAGACACCTTTACGTTCAGACGCCGTGTGAGTGCGTTGGGCTTGATTGTCAGCTCCAGTGCAGGTGGTGGTGCCGTGGGTGGTTGATTCTGCAATCCTCTGTTCAATTCGCTTGACCTCCTCTCGGTGCGCTTCAACAAATTCGGTGCGTTCGTGCTCTGTGCCGGTCAGCAGGATGTCATCCAGCACATATCGGACGTAATCCAATCTCTGACAGGCTTCGACAAAGCGTCTGTCCGGTTCTTCCTCTGGTGTTCGGAGCCGGTACTCCGTTTTCCAGCCCTCCAGCAGATGAAGATAATCGCAGTAGACCCGGAAGCATCTGTCCTCGTCCTGTCGGGCCTGCTGTGCTGGGGACAGCCTTGGCCTGACAGGGGCGGCCCTGGCCCGCACAGCTCTGCTCCCGTTCACGTCGTAAGGGATTCCGAAGTCAGCGGCCAGCTTGACGGCGGCCCCCTTGCTGTTCATATCGAACAGCTTCGCAGTAAAATCAATGACATCCCCATCGGCCTGACAGCCAAAGCAATGAAAGCGGCGGTCAACCTTCATACTGGGCATTCTACAGGGCTCCCGCAAAATCGAAGATTTTGTGGGAAGAGGAGCCGCAGTGGAACAAGTGAGCTTTCGGCTTTAGCCGGAAGCGAGGGATGTGGAGCTTGTGGCGACGATGTGGAACGGGCAGACACACATCCCGTTTCTGTTCACCCGTATTCCATAAGCCTCCGCAGCCTGCCGGGTGGTCACAGATTGCTTGACCGCTTCAAATACATTCATACCTTTAAGCCCTCCTTTCTCGGTATGTACATCGGCGTTTGGGCAACAAAAAAGGCACCTGACGTTCATCAGATGCCTCGCCGGTAATAGCAGGAAGCCCAAGCGCTCGTTATTGAGTGCCTGGGCTTCTTAGTTGCTGCTACATTTTAGTCTATATCGATTTGCACGTCCTGATAGAGATTATTATTCAATATCTCTGCATCGTCTCCAACAAATGCCTTTGCCGCCGCCTCATCTCCCTGCAACTGCCACATAAACCATGCCATAACATAGCCGTCCTCAGAAGTGCTGGTAATTCCATGGGCGGTATTACTCCTCCTAGTCATAATCTTATCTCCCGGTATCTGCTCGTAAATCTCAGTCAGGCCCTCCAGTGTTACGACCCAATCGTCTCCACCTCCGGCTCCGGACATCAACAGGATCGGTATATTGATCTGTGTGGCATCGTAAGGCCATTGACACGCGACTGCCAACTCATAGTTCGTGGGTGACAGCGCCACGGCAGTCTTGTATATATCCTTGTGATCGGTATTCGTAATGGCGTTTATAACCCCAACACCGCCCTGGGAATGACCGATAATACCCACGTTGTCAAAATCAATCTTCTGATAAAAAATGCTTGGGTTGCCTTCGTCATCTATGTATTCATTCAGAAGCTCCAGATAACGGATGCACATTTCAGCACCGAACGCATTCCAGGAGTAGGTTTCCTCCGTGGCTATGACGATGAAGCCATAGGAAGCATAGAACTGATGCTGCGCCGTGGACAAAGAGCCTTTCCACCCTGTCCCATTGCATACGACAATGACAGGATACGTTTTGTCCTCCGTCTCCAACTCGGTCGGATAGCTGATTTCGTATTTTTCGAAAACCTGCACGGCGGTTTGTTCATAATAGGATGTAGCATAGGGGCCGTCCTCCAGATAGGCCGCTTCAATGGTGCCGCCGGTTTCTATGCTGTCGCGGTAATTGTCCTTCAGGGAACTGTCTCTGTGTGTCAGCCAGAAAAGGAACACAGCAATCAAAGCGACGATTACTAAGAGTACAATCCCAATTATCTTCAACACCTTTTTCATTATCCTTTCTCCCCTTATTGTGACTACTATATCTCTCTTGACAAAGTAGTGTAACAGTTGTATTATCAAGATGTAACGATTGTACCATCCATTTTTTCTGGGGTCAAGACTCCGCACAAAAATGGCACAAAACAGGGAGGTTTGTACCATCGTGAATAACGAAGAAAAGAACACCTATGTAAAAAAGCAAATTACCGAGGCCATGCTGAAACTGTTGGAGCAGTATGAATTTGAGGAAATATCCATCAGCCAGGTCACTGCTCTTGCACAAGTAAGCAGAAATTCATTTTATCGAAATTATGAGAGCAAAGAGGATATTCTGCTCAAATTCATCCGCAGCCTTTATACTGATTGGGATACGGCACATAAAAAGCAGGACCACGATTCAAACGTAGACCTCTACGGTAGTTTGTTCCAACACCTGAGCGATAACAAGGATCTTTATCTGCTCCTGAAAAAAAGAAATCTTTTTCACCTGTTTTTTGCCGTGCTGTTGGAGCAGTCAGGCCCCAAGCCTGAATACGACAATACCTGGGCGTATATAACCGCTTTTATTACCTACGGCACCTACGGCTGGATCGAAGAATGGGTCGCTCGTGGGATGCAGGAGTCCGGGGACGAGATGGCCGCTTTTTTAGCATCACATGGAATGAAATGAATTTTGGGGCAAAGTGCAGGGCGAATACGACACCCTGCACTCGCTCCATCATCCCTATTGCCTGTTTATCGATTAATCGCGTTCATTTTCGGCCTTTCATACGTCCGCTGCTCCGGCGTCATTGCCTTCTCGGCCTGTCGCCGAACGCTATCCAGTTCCCTGACTTCCTCTCGGTACTGCTTCAACTTTTCATATTCAGCGTCATGCTCGGCGGTCAGCGTTGCAAGCTCGGCCTGCCATGCTCTGATACTGTCCGGCAGGGTGGACACGTTCACCGCCTTGGCGTGGAGGAATTTGTTCGCCGCCTGCCAGAGCGCCAGGTCTGCGTGGTGGCGCTCCTCAAATTCCGCCCGCTTTTTCTTAAAGCGAATGCCGTTCCGCTCTTTGCGGATCGGGTCAGTCCTAAGATACTGCCTGCCGTTTTCAATGAGCTTTTGCAACTCCCGCATACGGCGCTCCTTGCCTTTGACAACACTCCGGGATGCCTCCACCTTTTCCCGCAGGCTGGTGAGTGCGTTTTCCAAATCGGCCAGAGTGTAGATGTCTTTGGCGTTCAGCTTGCGCAGCGTCTCCATCACGTCGTTACCGATCTCTACGGTATGCTGGAATTGAAAGTGCTTGGAGTATTTCTGTACCCGCTGGCGCTCCTGCTCCATATACTGCAACAGCAGGTCGCCCAGCAGGGGAGAACGGGCTTCCTCTGCAAACTGTTCCAGCTTGACGGACAGCTCTGACAACCACGCTTTCAGGTCATTGATCCTGCTGCGGATTTCCCGGATGATGCGGTTAGCTGCTCTGATTTTCCGGTTGATGTCGCCTCGCTCGGTGGGGATACCTTTCTTCTCCATCGCACAGGCAGCGGCGCCCATGTGAATTGTGGGCAGTTCCTCCAGACCTCGCTCGGCGTTGCTACGGTGGTCGATGCGCTCCGGCGCATGATTGGCCTCCAGAAAACGGTTGACTGTCTCCGCCCAGGATGCCCGCCAGCATTCTGCGTTCTCGTGGCTGTTCCAGTCAACGGTGTCTACCTTTCGGGACTTCCACCGTCCATTGGGGAGCCGGATGCGCTCGCCGTTTTCGTCCAGTTCAAATTCCTGGTGGCTCTTGGAGAGCCACTTCCCGTTCTCATCCAGCGCACGCATGGTCAGCATGATGTGACAGTGGGGATTCCCATCGTGCTTGTCGTGAATAGAAAAATCCACGCACATACCAGCGTCCACAAACTGCTGGCAATAGGCGTGGATGATTTTTTTGTGCTCTTCCAGCGGCAGCTCATGGGGAAGCGCCACCTCGATTTCTCTGGCAAGTTGGGCGTCGCTTCGTTTCTCGTTCATCTCTACGGAATTCCAAAGCGCTTGTCGGTCAGAGAAGGCTGCCGGCGTATTGTCGGGCAGCATGATCTCGGAATAGGCGATACCCTTCTTCCGGTCATAGTTGGCAGGCCGGCCACTCCATTCATTGACCAGATTCGTCCCGCTGCGATAGGCGGCAGCGGCCACGGCGCTCCGCCCGTCGCTGCGGCTGATAATCTGGATGGAGCAATGATAGATTGCTATCGTCACCACCTCCATTCCACGGCGAAGCCGCCCAGCAGAGAAAGAATCAGGAATATCTCCTCCAAATGAGGGGGAGGGGGTGAGAAGGGATAGCGATATGGGGTCCCCGCCAAAGCCCAGCGAAGCGGGTTTGGTGGGGAGAGGACGAGCTGCGGAATGAGTGAGCTTTCGGCTTTAGCCGGAAGCGAGGGATGTGGAGCCAGCGAGGACAAGGCGCAAGGGAGGATCATCCTCCCTTGATGCACCGAAGGTGCCAGCGCTCCGCAAGTGAAGGGGAAGGTTCCCTCTGAACGGCAGGAGTCTCCGAAGGACGCACCGTCACGACCAGTGACGTATAAGTGCGCCTTTGGTTTTATCTTAGTTCTCGTCTGAAGTTGAATCGGTGTCGGTTTCGTCATGGCTCGTCCCTCGCTTTCGCAAAAATTCCTGCGCTTCCTGGCTGGTGGCGGCGGTTTCAATGAAGGCTGCGGCCTCCTGCTCGTTCATGGTTTTCAGTTCCGGTGCAAAGTGTTCCAGCACTCCGGCCTCCCGGCAGAGCCGCCGCGTCCGAAGTCTGCGCTCCTCCTTGGAATAGGCATTGGTGTAGAGTTTCTCCTGGTTTTGTAGCTGCCGGATTTGTTTCTCGGCGTACTCCATCTCAGCCTGAATCTCCTCTCTGGTCTGTGGTTCCTTTCTGCGTCCTATGGGGCATCATCTCCTTTCTGCGGTTGGAAAAATGAACAAAAAAACAGGAAACCGCAGAGCGATTTCCTGCTATGTAATGTCGCCAGCGGGCGGCAGAAATTTCCTTTTACAGCAACAGTCAAAAACCTGGCGCAGTTGACAAAGGGTGCATAACAGGGGTAAGCAGTGAAGAAACTGATGCACAATGAAGCAAAATCTCCGTACACGTGGGGTTATTGTTCCGACATTTACAGGGTCTCCAAAATGTGAGCGAAAGGGCCTGGCCTGTTAGCACTCCAAAAGTCGTGCGTTGGGTATCCACCCATACAGTCCAAAAAATCTATACGGTCTAAAGGCTCACCTTTTGGGGGTTCTTTGCTCACATTTTTATTTGACAAACACGTAGGCTTTCGTTTTGCAGCTTGCTAATTGTCTGATTTGGGAATGTTTTGTCCTATTTTCATCTTTTTGTTCCCATTTTGGATTTTTATTTGACTTCTCCCCCTTGTCCGTGTTATAATCGGATTGAAAAATGGAGGTGTACCTATGATTGAACGCACAGAATACCTGCAACGGTTGCTTTCCTGGAAAGATGAGATGGTCATCAAAGTTGTCACTGGTCTGCGTAGATGCGGAAAATCTACGCTGTTAAAGCAATATCAAAATCTTCTGCTTAATAGCGGGGTTGATAATACCCAGATTATCTCCATCAATTTTGAGGAATTGGAGAATGAACCCCTCTTAGATTATAAATCTCTGTACCAGTATATTAAGGACAGGCTATGCCAAAACAAAACAACCTATATCTTCCTTGATGAAATCCAGAAGGTTCTCTCCTATGAAAAGGTCGTGGACAGCCTCTATGTAAAACCCGGAGTGGACATATACATTTCCGGGTCTAACTCCTATATGCTGTCCAGCGATCTTGCCACTCTTTTGTCCGGACGGTATGTGGAGCTTTCCATGCTTCCCCTTTCCTTCCGGGAGTACTGTCAGGCGACAAAACTGAAAGGTGAATCCGCCTTTGCAGATTATATGAAATACGGCGGGCTTCCCTATCTGGCAGTCATGGAGAAAACCGAAGAAAAAGCAGAGGTCTATCTGGAAGGAATCTACAACACGGTCATCGTGAAGGACATTGAAGAACGCCAGAATCGCAAGGAAAACGAACTCGCCAGAAGAAAAGTCACTGACATTTCACTTCTGAAGAATATTGCAAAATTTCTTGCCGGTTCCGTAGGCAGTCCGATCTCTGTCCGGAGCATCGCAGATTATCTGGTGTCCAGTGGTCGAAAAGTCTCTACCAATACAGTATCAGATTATGTGCTGGCCTTATCGGAATCCTTTGTGTTCTATCCTGCTGAGAGATATGACATCGTCGGTAAGCAGATTCTCAAATCAAACAAAAAATGGTATATCGTGGATATGGGGCTACGGAATCACATCCTGCCCAGACGGAATTATGATCTCGGATTTACCATTGAGAATATTGTATTTCTGGAACTGCTGCGTCGGGAATACACCGTTTATATTGGTAAATATGAAACCACTGAGATTGACTTTGTGGCTCGTAAGCATGGCATTTACACTTACTTCCAAGTCACTGCCGATATGACTTCAGAAGCCACCTTTGAACGGGAAATGCGCCCGCTCCGCAAGGTCAAAGACAATTATGAAAAAATTGTCCTGACGCTGGACCGTTTTACGGTGGGGAACTATGATGGAATCAAGGTCATAAATGTGATAGATTGGCTCTTGAATAACTGAAATGTACTGACCTTTATCAAGCGGCTATCTGCCCTGCTCTACAATAGCAAGGGAAGAACAAATCAGGCTTCTGGCAAAGCAACTCAAAATTCCGACCTTTGCGGATTACATGGATGTGATTCGTCAGAGCCTGCCAAGTGCCGATTTCAGTGAACTGCTGTTGGGTCTGCTTATGGCAGAAGCTGCTGCAAAGCAGGAGAACCAGAACCGGCGCAGGCTGAAAGCAGTGGCTTTTCCATTTCAGAAAACCCTGGAGGAGTTTGATTGCTCTTAGCTAATCCCCAGTGTTTCCCCTGTGTTCCTCCAGGAACTGGCCTCCTGCCAATTTATTCAGGAACGTAAGGACATTGTCATGATGCTTTACTATTTTTTCTGGTCTCCCGACAATCCGTTTTCCTTCGCCCACTGGCTCTGCCGCTGCCTGCGCTCCTCGGAGTATGGCCGGGTCACATGGATGCTGACTCGGCTTTTATCCACCTCGAAGTAGGAACCGCTGTACTCGTCTGCTTCCGTGAGCCTGCACAGTTCCGGGTAGTCAGCGGCCAGGACGGTCAGCTTGCGTATCAGCTTCGGGTCGTGGGTGCGTATCAGCATGGGTGCATTGGACTGATTGTAATAAATTTCGGTGTCTCTCTCGATTTTCGTGAGCTTGCTCATAAAGTACCTCCCTTGTGCCCGCGGGTGAAAATCTGATTGCTTTCTCTAAGAGGCCATTTTCGGGGAATTTTCCCCAATTGACGAATTGGCGTTTTCAGCGATTTTCAAATAGACGCGGTCCCAGACGAAGAACGGTACGTCTGAGGCCGTGAAAAACGATGATTTGCTATTTTCCCGATTGGCAAATGGAAAACAGGGGTTGTTGACATACGATGGCAATTTTTCTTGTCCAATGTCCTAATATAGTCGTTATCATTTTGATAACTGCTAGTACGAGGTCAAATCCTCGTTTTGAGGAATCGGCCTTATGTAAGAGCTTTGTTATTTTTGCCGCCTGTTCAGGGGCTTTTGTGGTAAGTGGACATTTTGGTGTGCTCCCCGTCAAGCAGACAAATGCTTACAGAGCTCAAATGTTCCTCTACGATTTGTATGCGTTCCTTGAATGTATACTTGTGTCTGTTCGTCATAACTATGCCCTCCGTTTTCCTGCTGGTTTCGCTATGACGATTATACACCATTATCCAGTCCCGAATTAGCTCCGGAGAACGAATTTTGTATTTTTCTGCTATTGTGACCGGGCTGCCTTTTCCTTGCAGATAGTCCTCCACAGCTTTTCCTTTGTACATAGATTATATCACCGTGTCCAATTTTTGCACCCCCGTGTCCAGTTTTAGTTTACCACTTCAGAACTTACCACTCTTCACCGCAAATAGACATTTTGACCACTTGCGGTGGATTCCCAGTGATTATGTGGTCGTTCCCATTTTGGGAACAACCACCCAGGCGCATCAAGTTGTCATTTGTACTACTTGATCACAGGACAGCAATCTTCCACGGGTTCATGAGCAGGGCAGTTCATGTAATAGAGAACCACAGAAAGCGGTTCTCTCAAATCGCATGTCAAACCCTTATTTGTCCACGACGCCCCAGAGCTAACGGGAATACATTCAGGCGGCAGCTTTGCTGGGCTGCTCCATAGGAATTTCACCTCCCCGCCTTCCTTGTGGCCGGGCCGCGAATTACGGAAGTATCATGATCTCTGCCCTGCGTCGTCGCCCCGCCGGGTGCAGTCCGGCATTTTCAGTCGGCGGAGTCGCTCCGTCGGAATCCCGACATCCTGGCGTGCCGCTGTACAGGCTATTCAAGGCAGTTTTGTACCTGAAGAATGTATATGAAGTTGTAGTATTTTTACAGTCTCGTTTCCTCGGCTGGAAAAACCGTAGCAATTCCTTGTTTCTGCTTTTTCTATCCCATTATAGCAGGGATGTACAGCCTTGTAGTGGCACTAATAGGTCTACCTGGTAGCACCAATAGGGCCACTTTTGCCCACAACCTAATTTTTCAGAACAAAACTCCACCTTATAAGGATCATATCCGTCCATTTCACACACTCACTTTGGTCGGGTTGTCAAGTAATCAACATCGTGTTTCAGAACATAAGAAGCTTTATTTGAGTTTCATTATAGATATGAGCACCTGTTATTTTTAGAGCGCATTCGGCACAATTCCGTGCTGATCTGGCACAATTAATGCGCTATATACGAGCTTATTTGCTCCTTTGCAACTCCATTATAACAAATAGCCGTTGCCTTGTAGTGGCCCTGGTAGGGCTATCATTAGCCCCAATAGGGCTGCTTTTGATATTTTCCACCAGAGAAGCAGAAGAAGCCGCCTTCAAAGAGACAGCTCCCACTGTTCTATACAGAAAATACAGCTTCCCCGAACCGAGGCTCAGAATTGCATCATCCACTTTACAGACTGCGTTTTCACTGAAGTTTGACTCCATGTACAGTTCTACTGATGGCGTGCGTTCTTCATAGGAAGACATACAAGAACCTCCTGGCTCATCTGATTCTGGTTCAGGTTTTGTCCGCATCCCCTTAACACTTCGCTTTGCGGAACTTTGAAAAACCGTTGACTTCCAATTTCATCGTGATATAATAGTCTTTGTTGTTGGAGTGCTTTTCGTTCAATATATGATGGGAATTGCCGGAAATGACGGTCTGCCCGCTGAAAAACGATGCAAATTATTCGCTTATACAGTTATTTCGATCATATATGGGAAGCAATGCAGGCCGGAGTTTGTGGGATATGTCCAGTCGGCCGGCGTAAATAAGGAAATGTGACAATTTATGGAATGTAAAGTCGCTTCGCTGTAGGAGGTAATCAGCGCGGCAGCTTTGCGTGGCACAGTAGCACTCAAGGGAAGCCCACAGGCGAAAGAAACAAGTAGAAAGGACTAAGTGGCATGAACGAGGAACAAAATCGCGGGGAGAACAGTGATGTGGTAGAAATCGACCTTCTGCCTCTGCTGAAAGCGCTGTGGAAAGGCGCATGGCTGATTGTCACGGCGATGCTGCTGGCCTGCAGCATCTTCTATCTAGGGACGAAGGCGTTTATCACGCCCACCTATCAGGCGAGCTTTACTGCGTATGTGAATAACCGCACCGCCTCTACAGAGAGCACCTCTACCCTGACCAGTTCCGACCTGACCGCAGCCAAGTCCCTGGTGTACACCTATGTGCAGATTTTGACTGGGCGCACGGTACTGGAATCTGCGGCAGCGGAGGCCGGTGTGGACTACAGCTATACTGAGATGTCGGAGTACATTTCCGCAAACGTAGTGGACGACACGGAGATCATTGAGGTGACCGTCACGGTGGATTCTCCTGAAACGGCGCTGGCGCTGGCGGAGGCCATGGCGGATATTGTTCCGGACTACATTGCTGAAATCGTGGAGGGTTCCTCCATGCAGATTATAGATGCTCCTGTGTTGCCTACCAGCATTTATTCCCCCAATTACCTGAGAAATGCTGTTATAGGCGCCTTTTTGGGCGCTGTTCTGGCGGCGGCGGTAATTGTCCTGCGGGAACTGCTGGATGACACCGTGAAGGACGAGCAGGAAATCGAGAAGCGGTTTGGCATCAGTGTGGTAGGCGTTATCCCTGACCTGGCCTCGGTGGACAAGCAGGGTTACGGTTACGGCTATGGACAGAAGAGGAAAGGAGGCGCTGAGTAAATGGCTATTTTGGGAAAACAGAAAAATAAGATGCGGGATGCGGACAGCGCCGAATTCCTGCTTCAGGAAGATTCCTCCTTTTCTATTCAGGAAGCATATAAGGCGCTGCGGACGAACGTGCAGTTCTCCATGCCAGGCGGGGCAGCCAAGTGTATCGGTATTACCAGCTCAACCCAAAGCGAAGGCAAGAGCATGAATACAGTGAACCTGGCGGTATCCTTTGGCCAAATCGGGAAGCGGGTGCTGCTGATGGACTGCGATATGCGCCTGCCCACTGTTGCCACCAAGCTGAATGTGTCGGGCCAGCCGGGCCTGAGCAACGTGCTGGTAGGGGAGAACACCCTGGACAAGACGATTCAAACCGTGGAGGAGATGCATATTGACGTACTCCCTGCGGGAACCATTCCGCCTGACCCCACCAGTCTGCTGGAGTCCGAGCAGATGGAGCAGCTGCTGGAAACGGTGCGGAAGAAGTATGACTATATCTTCATCGATTTGCCTCCGGTGACGACGGTGGCGGACGCTTTGATTCTGGCGAAGTATCTGGACGGATTCCTGCTGGTGGTCAAGCATGGGCAGTCCCAGTATCGGGCCATCAGCGCCATGATGAACCAGCTCAAATTTGCCAATGCGAAGGTGCTGGGCGTTATCTATGCGAATGCCCCGTCCAGTGGAAAGAAGTACTATCATGGCTACTATGGCTATGCAAAATAAGGGCCACTATTACGACCTGCACAGTCACATCCTCCCGGGGATGGACGATGGATACCGTAGCTGTGAAAGCGCCGCCGAGGCGTTGCGGCTGAGTGCAGAGCAGGGCGTAGTCGGGATGATGGCCACCTCCCACTATTACCCGAAGGAGACTGTGGGGCGCTTCCTGGAGCGCAGAGCGGCGGCCTATCAGTCGCTGGTGGAGTACCTAGAAAAAGAGGAAATCCGCACTCCGGAGCTGTGCCTGGGGGCGGAGGTCGCATACCATTCCGGCCTGGTTTATGAGGAGCGGCTGGAGGAGCTGTGCCTGGGAAAATCCCGGTATCTTCTGTTGGAGATGCCCTTTTCCAGGTGGGCGCCCAGCGTACTGCGGGACGTGCAGGCGATACGCAGCGTCCGGGGGATTACTCCGGTGATTGCCCATGTGGAGCGCTACTGGCAGATGCAGGATAAGCGCACCATGTCCAGCCTGTTGGACATGGATGTACTGATTCAGATGAACGCGGAGGTCTTCCTGGCCCCGCGGACCCGCAGAATGGCGCGGAAAATGTTGAAGCAGGGCGTTGTTCAGGTGATGGGGTCCGACACCCACAGTCTGGACAGACGCCCGCCCAACCTGGGGTCGGCCCTCCAGGAATTGGAGTCCGGAAAGCTGGCGGAGTACTGTGAAGCAGTGAACCGCCAGAGCAGAAGGGTCTTTTTGGCAGCCCAGGGCAAAGGGGAGAGAAGAGCATATTGGAAATAGACCTTGCTATTTTGATATGCACAGTCACATCCTTCCCGCTATGGATGATGGGTGTAAAAACTGCGATAAGTCTGCGCACGTTCTCCAAATGAGTTTGGAGCAGGGCGTTGTCGGGATAATGGACACCCCCCATTACTACCCAAAGGAAACTGTAGCAGATTTTTTGGAACGCCGTCAGTGTGCTTACGAAAAATTGAAAACCTGTATACAAGAGCAGCATCTTTCCACCCCCATAATTTGCCTGGGTACGGAAGTTGCTTATCACTCGGGTTTGATTTATGAGGAACGATTAGGCGATTTATGCTTCGGAAAGTCTAAATACTTCCTTTTAGAACTCCCGTTTTCCAAGTGGTCGCCAGCAGTCTTGCGAGATGTATAGGCGTTTCGCAGCGTACGGGGGCTTACACCAATTATTGCACATTTGGAACGGTACAGAGATTTAGAAGACAAACAAACACTTGGAAAATTGTTGGACTGCGATGTCCTGATTCAGATGAATGCAGAGTATTCAGTGGTATCTGGACAACCGTGAATGGTGGGAGATCATTATAAGCGGCGAGTATCAGGACTACTATGCAAAAATGTATGCCAACAGATGAGGGCAGGGGCACAACGACCCCAAAAATGAATGTGGGGAAAAGGAATAGGCAAAGATGGACGGAAAATTGATTGTAATAGAGGGGCTGGATGGAAGCGGAAAAGCGACGCAGGCAGAGTTGCTTTTCGCCTACCTCGGCCAGCATGGCCTTCCAGTAGCAAAGGTATCCTTCCCTGATTACGAAAGTGATTCCTCTGCTCTGGTACGAATGTACCTAAAAGGTGAATTTGGCAATTGCCCAAACGACGTAAATGCTTATGCGGCATCTAGCTTTTACGCTGTGGATCGATATGCGAGTTATAAGAGAAATTGGGAGACGTTTTATCGAAATGGTGGCGTTGTAATTGCCGACCGTTATACGACGTCAAATGCGATTCATCAATGTTCCAAACTGCCAAAGGAAGATTGGGATGAATATCTCAAATGGTTATTTGATTTCGAATACAAGTTACTCGGTATCCCGGAGCCGACATTAACGATCTTCTTAGATGTGATGCCAGAAATCAGCCAAAAGTTAATGACGGCACGATATGCAGGGGATGAAGGCCAGAAGGATATTCATGAACAGGATTTAGATTATCAATATCGTTCACATGAAGCGGCAATCTATTGCTGCAATAAATTTGGCTGGAATACTGTAGCATGCTGCAATGAAGGAAAAATGAGGCCTGCCTACCAGATTACTAGAGAGATTATCTCCTTGTTAGAACTAAACTACGAAGATTTATAAGTCAGATGCGCATCATAAGTACAGGCGGCAGGAGAAACAGCCCGTAGTTCCCTGAAAAGAGAGAGCTATAAATACGGCGGAAAAGAGGAAACAAAACAGTATGAGTATTTTCGTAACACAGCCTTCAATTGCATCGTTGGAGGAATACGTTGAAGAGATTAAACCAATTTTTGAATCAAAGCAATTGACGAATATGGGGCCAGTTTACAAGAAGCTGCAACAACAGCTCATTGATTACCTGCAGGTTCCTGAACTCAGCATCTTTGTCAACGGGCATTTGGCTTTGGAAATGGGACTGCAAGCGTTTGACTTTCCAGGAGGCTCGGAGGTTATCACAACGCCTTATACCTTTGTCTCGACGACACATGCTATTGTAAGGAAAAATCTTGTCCCCGTGTTCTGCGATATTGATCCTATGAATTATACAATTGATGCATCAAAAATAGAAGAACTGATTACCGATAAAACTGTAGCAATCATGCCTGTTCATGTCTACGGAAATCTTTGCGATGTTGATGTAATTCAGGAGATTGCAAATCGACACGGACTAAAGGTTCTGTATGATGGTGCCCATGCGTTTGGCATGAAATACAAGGGCATTGGCGTTGGAAACTTTGGTGATATGTGTATGTACAGTTTCCATGCGACAAAGGTGTTTAACACGGTGGAAGGCGGTGCAATTGCGTTTAAGGATAAGCGTTACCAGTTGAGACTTCACGAGTTAAAGAATTTTGGTATACATGGAGAAGACCGTGTTACAGGTATTGGCGGAAACGCAAAGCTAGACGAATTCCGGGCTGCTATGGGAATCTGCAATCTAAGGCATATAGATGAAAATATAGCGAAACGGAAACTGGTGGCAGAGAAGTATAACAAGCTATTAGGAGAAGTAGATGGCATCCGTATCATGAAGTTGAGAGAAGATATTTCTCCCAACTATGCTTATTACCCGATTTACATAGATCCAAGAGTATTTGGCAAGAGCAGGGATGACGTTTATGACAGCCTGATGAGGAATGACATCCACGCAAGACGGTATTTCTTCCCGGCGACAAACGATCTGGAGTGTTATACTGGAAAATTTGAAATTCAAAAAACACCCATAGCGCATGATGTATCGATGAATATACTGTGCCTGCCAATGTATGCGGATTTGGGACTAGATGAGGTTGAGAGAATCTGTAATTTGATTTTGCAGAAGTAAGTTTCGGAGGCGAGCTGATGGACACAGAAAAGACAGATTCCACTGCAACAACAAATACCTTGATCCACGACAAGGCAGATCTAACTAAGGCCATGAGGTGGCAGATTGCAGATTGGCTTGCGGAAGAACGCCTCCCAGAAATAAATACAAAATTGGATGCCATCCATCCGAACCAGGGTGTCTATTCCAAATACATAAAACGGCTAATCGATATTATCGTTTCCCTGTTTGCAGTAATTATCACCTTGCCGATTAATCTGGTAATCGGAATCATTACCTTTTTTGACGTGGGGCGGCCACTGTTTTTCCTGCAGGAGCGAACTGGGAGAAACGGAAAACCATTTAAAATCGTCAAGTTCCGCAACATGACGAACGAAGTGGATGAACACGGTGAGCTGCTGCCGCCTGGCCAGCGCGTGACAAAATGGGGCAGGTTCGTCAGAAAAACGTCCCTGGATGAACTGCTCAATTTCTGGTCTGTCCTGAAGGGCGATATGAGCCTGATCGGGCCGCGGCCGTTGCCGCCGGAATATCTTGGCCGATATAATGGCAGGCACAAGGCAAGGCTGCTAGTAAGGCCCGGCCTGGAGTGCCCACCCCATGACGGAATCGACCATGTATGGACATGGCAGGAGAAACTGGATAATGATGTCTGGTACATCGAGCATATCAGCTTTTTGACAGACTGTAAGATGATTATTCGACTGGTACAATTCGCATTCAACCGAAAAAATGCTTCTGCCAGAGCCAATGTAAAAATTGGGACATTTATGGGGTACGATACCAATGGACGGGTTATAAACTTGGATGGAGTCGAGCAGAAGTATATTGACCGGGCCTTTGAGGAAATGGGCAGGGAGAAAAACGTATGAAGAAGATACTGTTGCTCGGCGGGTCTGCGCAGCAGGTCATTGCAATCGAAACAGCAAAGAGACTAGGCTTTTATACAATACTCTGTGATTATCTGACGGATAATCCTGGGCAGTACGTGGCAGATCAATTTTATCTGGTCAGCACAACGGACAAAGAATCTGTTCTATCCGTAGCAGAGAAAGAAAAAATTGACGGCGTTCTTGCATATGCTTCTGATCCGGCAGCGCCTACCGCAGCGTATGTGGCGGAGAAGCTGGGACTGCCGGGGAATCCTTATAAGTCTGTCCAAATTCTCTGCAATAAAGATCAATTTAGGGCATTTTTGAAGGAAAATGGTTTTCACGCCCCATTAGCAAACGGATATACAACGCAGATGGAAATGGAGAAGGACATCCAGCATTATCATCTCCCAGTGATTATAAAACCAGTTGATTCATCCGGGAGCAAGGGCGTGACCGTGCTTCACAATTGGGATGGATTAGCGCAGGCAGCGGAATTTGCGTTTTCCTTTTCGAGAACACATCACCTGATTGTGGAAGATTACATTGAGAAAAAGCACAAATACCTGATTGGTGGCGACATCTTTGTTTATAAAGGGAAAGTAATCCAATGGGGACTGATGAACTGCCACAGGGATGGCCAGGTAAATCCGTTGGTTCCCGTAGGAAAGAGCTATCCGTTGCTGTTAAGTGAGCAAGACATAAAAAGTGTAAAGGATACCTTACAGAGAATGGTCGATAAACTCGGTATTATATCCGGCCCCATGAACGTAGAACTGGTTGTCGATCAGAGTAACAGAGTATGGCCTATCGACATTGGCCCCAGGAGCGGGGGAAATATGATCCCTGATCTGCTGGGCATGATATTTGACACAGACGTAGTAGAAATGTCGGTACGATCCGCTATGGGAATGTCAATTGACGTAAAGGAAAACGAAGGGATTCCTTATTACGCCACTCATAATCTTCACACAGCAGAAAACGGCATTTTCGAGGGAATTGAATATTCAGAAGAGATAAAAAAACATATTGTGAAAGAGTGCGTTTACAAGAAGCCAGGCGACCCTGTGGAATACTTTGATAATGCAGCCAAGGCTGTTGGAATTGTGTTTTTGAGGTTCAAAAATCAGGAGGAAATGGATCTCATATTGGAAAATATCAGTCATTATGTGAGTGTGAAGGTTAGTTAAAAGAATACAGGTTAAAGTGCGCCTGAAAAATAAATTGAGGAAAATAGGAGTAGTTCTGAATGAATAATTTTCTGTTTCAGGGGAAAACCTTGCTGGTTCTCGGCTCCAATGTGGGCGCGACTGATATTGTCCAATATGCGAGGGAAAATGGCATATGAAAGAGTATGGCGGATACATAGAACTAGAGACATTTCATGGGCCTGAATTTCACGAAAACGCAATTGCCTTAAATAGTGGAAGACACTGTGTAGAATATGTGATAAGAGCCAGACAAATAAAGAAGCTGTTTCTGCCGTATTTTCTATGTGATTCTGTTCGGAGTGTATGCAGCAGGCTGGGTATAGAGACGGAATTTTATCATATAGATGATAGGCTTCTTCCGATTTTCAAGCAGAAAATGTGTGAAGGCGAATATCTTTATCTAGTCAATTATTATGGACAAGTATCCAATGAGAAGATAGAAGAGTTAAAAGCGCAACACCGCAATATCCTTGTTGACAATGTGCAGGCATTTTTTCAGCTGCCAGTAGCGGGCGTTGATACGTTGTATTCTTGCCGTAAGTTCTTTGGTGTTGCGGACGGCGCATACCTTTATACGGACGCAATCTATGATGAGCCAATAGAGTGCGACTATTCCTATGACAGGATGCATTTCCTGCTTGGAAGGTATGAGAAACAAGCATCTTGTTTTTATTCAGAGTACAGAAATAACAATAAATTGTTTGGCTCTATGTCCCTGCTTTATATGTCTGAATTGACGCATAACCTGTTGAGAGGAATTGACTATGAAATGATAGAGAAACAACGGACTAGAAATTTCGAGTATCTGGATAAAAGGTTCCGTGTAACCAATCGGCTTAGATTAACGGTTCCCAGGGGAGGGTTTATGTACCCGCTTTATATTGCGGATGGAGCAAACATTCGGAAGCAATTACAGCAGAAAAAGATATATATCCCGACTTTGTGGCCGGACGTGTTTGATGTCTGTCAGGAATCTACTTTGGAATATAACATGGCGGAAAATATTCTTCCGCTTCCCATTGACCAGAGGTATAGTCTCAAAGATATGGAATATATCGCCGATGAAGTTGATGCGGCAATAGCATCATGGGAAAAGGCGTAATGCGAGGAAAGTAAAATGGTTGAGTTAAAAGGAAAAAAGCTGCTGGTGCTCGGTGGCATGAGAATATCCTGCGAAATTATCAGAAAAGCGCAGGAAATGGGAATTCACGTAGCGGTGACGGACTATAACGACCCAAAAGATTCACCGGGAAAACAAATTGCGGATGAATCCTATATGGTGAGCACTACGGATGTGGACGCTGTTGTCGATCTGATCAATAGAGGGCATATGGACGGTGTGCTAGTCGGCTTCAACGATTTGCTTTTGCCCTATTATGCAGATATATGTGAAAAGGCAGGCCTGCCCTGTTATGGGACAAGGAAGCTTTTTGAACTGTTTACGGACAAGGAACAGTACAAGCAACTGTGCCGTCAATATGGTGTACCTACCATCGAGGAATACGATGCTTCCGTTATTACCGATCCATGTGAGAGAGCAAACGTTCAGTATCCGGTGGTTGTAAAACCGACTGCGAGCAGCGGTGCCAGGGGAATCACCATTTGCTATGATGATAATGAACTGGACGGCGCATATAAAAAGGCAAGCGAAACTTCCGTCAACGGAGAAGTATTGATAGAGCGATATCTGGACGAAAAGGAAGCAACGGTATTCTGGATATTTCAGGATGGCGAGTACCATGTGGCAATGATCGGGAACCGCCATGTGAAGCACAATCAGGAGGGCGTTATTCCCCTGCCGGCTGGTTATTCCTTCCCGGCGGCAGTTACAGACAGATATCTCTCAGCGGTCGTTCCTAAAGCGCGCAGAATGTTTCAGTCTGTTGGAGTAAAAAACGGAATGATGTTCATGCAGTGCAAGGTGTTGGATGGTGAATGCCTTGTCTACGACATTGGATACCGCCTGACGGGTTCTCTTGAATATAAGATATTGAAAGCCACCTGCGGATATGATCCTATGGAAATGATGATTCGTTTCGCACTAACCGGAAAAATGGCAGAGAAAAAAGTAAAAGAAAAGGTCAATCCGTACCTCGGAAAATATTGTTACAATGTATCAAGACTCTGTGCGCCAGGAAAAATTGCAGAGATCACTGGTTGCAAACAAATGTTGTGCTATCCAGGCGTTATTGATGTAGTAACAGCACATCAGCCGGGAGAAGTGATTACTGAAAAAATGAAGGGGCTTTTGGCACAGATTACAGTGCGGGTGCTTGGTACATCTGAATCCATTGAAGGGTTATACAATGATATCGGCCATGTACAGAGGAAGATACAGATTCTTTCTGAGACAGGCGAGAATCTGTCTCTAAACGGCGTTGAAGGCTCCGATCTGGATGGTGTGCTGGCGGATATTCAAAAGACTTACTGGGAGTAAAGGCTTATGAAGATAGTCATTACTGGAGCAACCGGATACTTAGGAAGAGAATTGGTCAGGCATCTGGACGGCAAGGGGTATGAGATTTATGCATCAACCTCCGCACCTGAGAAAGCAGAAGCGTTTTTTAGGATGCATGATGTCCATATCCTTTCCAACGAGAGCCTGTTGAATAGCAGGGAAGTGATTGACGAGAACTGCATCATTATTCATGGGGCGTTCTGCCGCAAGTCAGAAGGCATTGGGTTGTCGCAAAGCCTGAATTTTTCAAGGAAACTGTTTCAGTCCGCTGTGGACAACAAAGCAGTCGGTGTTTTGAACCTTTCTTCTCAGTCCGTGTATGGAAGTGAAAAAGCCGTGCTAGGGTCAGAGGATTCGGAACTGTCTCCAGGTTATCTTTATGCGATGGCGAAGTGTAGCTCAGAAGAGTTATTGCGGCAGGCGGTCTATTTTTCAAATGGCACAATGGCTGGTTGTAGCCTCAGACTTGCTTCGCTGATGGGGCCGACGGATACAGTGCCTCAAAATGTGCTTTACAAATTTGTTCGCAGCGCATTGTCCGGCGAGAATCTTTCCATTGTCGGCGGGACACAAAAATTTTCTTTCCTGGATGTCAGGGATGCTGCCCAGGCGATCACGCTTCTTTTGCAGAAGACGCCAGATTCCTGGAAGCCTGTCTACAACCTTGGACCGGTCGGGCAGACTGGCATTACAGAGATGGCTGCCCTCGTCCGGGACGAGGCCGAAAAGGTCACAGGGAAAAAGGTTGATATTCTGGTGGAGCCGGATGAAAAACATGCCTTGAATGCGGGGATGGACAGCGGCCTTTTGTATCAGGATCTGGGGTGGAAACCGCCTCATTCCTTCGCCGATATTGTGAAGGATACCGTACAGTTCGTTTGCAAAAAGGGCTGAGGCTGCTTTTACAGCCGGGTTTCGACCAAACCCTGATGGGAGAGCGGTAAGTGATCCCATTACAAAGACGGGCAAAAAACAATTGAAGGAGTCTAACAAGATGCCAAAAATCAGCTTTATCGTTCCGGTTTACGGCGTAGAAAAATACATTCATCAGTGTGTGGACAGTATCCTTGGACAGACCTACACGGATTTCGAGTTGATCCTGGTCGATGACGGTTCACCGGACAACTGCCCTCAAATCTGTGATGAATACGCAGCGAGGGACGCAAGGGTAACGGTCATCCACAAGAAGAATGCCGGGGTCTCAGAGGCACGTAATACGGGCATTGAGGCTGCGAACGGAGAGTGGGTTTACTTTGTCGACTCAGATGACTGGATCGAATTGGACGCCTGTGAAAAGCTGATGCGCGATGCAGGGCAGACCGGCGCAGATTGCATTATGTCCGATTGCGTCATTATGGCAGATACCTACCAGAAACGTGCCCATCAATTCTCTCAAAAATTCTTTACAGATAATCCGGAGACAATAAGGAATATTCAAAAATATATTCTTTGCCACAAATTCAGTCCCTACTATGTAAGAGGTATTTCAAACGGCTATGCTGCACCCTGGGGAAAATTTGTTAAACTGTCCATTATCAAGGATTACCATATCCGGTTTGATCCCTATGCAAAGGGTGTGTTTGACGATGGTGTATACAGCTTATATCTTTTAGATCACGTCAAAACGTTTTATTACAACGATGAGCATACATACAATTATCGTATTGTCGGGTCTTCGTTGACCCATGCATTTAAGCCAATTTCCGTGGACATTTTGAAACGAAATTGCGAACTTGTGAGAAATTTTATTGAAGAGACAGGCAAAGATCGCACGTTTGTCATCGCAGAGGCGAATCGAGAAGTGGCGTTCCTGACAGCGCAGCTGAGCAAATACTTTTTCAATCCCAAAAATCCGAAAACAAGATCGGAACGATATGCTGAGCTGAAAAAGACGCTAGATGAGGAGCCGTTTTCATCGTCCATCAGGAACTGCCAAATCAAATATCTGGAAGGCCAGCATAAGTATTCGGCTGTTTGCATGAAGATAAAATTTTTGCTTGGATTGGAACTTTATGCCAAGCTGAAAATGCGATTTAGATAGAGTTTGGGAATACATATTCTTTAAATCAGATAATTGAAAGATAATCTGAGAGAAACGGCTGGATACAAACTAGCTTGACAATGTGAAGGCAGGAGGCTCAGTGTGAAGATACTGATTAGAAAAATTTCACCGAGAGTTAATGCCAAGGATATGGCATACTTTTTGGCGTATTTTCTCCTATTTACATGTGATTTTTATGATACGACCACATTTAAGGGGCTTGTTGATATATCCCCGCTTCTCAATTTAGTGCGTGCTTTTTCGGCTATGCTGATAGTTGCAAAATGTGTTTTCCTTGATCGCTATAGTTTCAAGCAATTATCTTTGGCTATTATTATTGTTGTAACTGCTGCAATTTCTGTGTTATCAAGCAACACTGCGATGCTTTTTGATTATATTTTACTCGCTGTAGGATGTCGCGGAATCGATAACAAAAAAATTGTTAAAGTATACTTCAATCTAGGAACGCTTTATCTCTTAATTACTATGTTTTGCAGCTTAACAGGAATTATCGACAACTATTCGACCGTGCGCACAGGCACAGAGACGGTACGATATTCCTTCGGAATAATCTATTCGACAGATTTTGCGGCACATGTTTTTTTCTTGATACTGGCTTATCACTACATAAGAAAGCGAAAGATTAAGCCTATCGATATTCTTGCTCACCTTCTTATAGTAGTTTTCTTAGATATGTACTGCAATGCAAGGCTTTCAGAGATAATGATTTTGTTTGCACTTGTATTATTCTATTTGTACGACTATAGGGAGGAGTTCTATCAGAGCAGATTCTTTGCCATTGTAACACATTGGATTACTTTAATTTGCGGAATCTTCTCTATTATCGTTACATATCTGTACTCAGGTTCAAGCCAATTATGGATAGTCCTTGATGAGTTGTTATTTAGTAACCGTTTAAGAGTTGGCAAAAAGGTGATTGACATGTACGGATTTACTCTGTTCGGTCAATATATCAAAATGCAAGGAAATGGCTACAAGATTTATGATTATGACACAAGTATAGGAACCACATACATTGATTCATCTTATTTACAGCTTATCATGATATACGGAGTTGTTTTTTTTGCCATCATAATGATTGCATATACTTATTGCGCAAAGAAAGTGGCAATGGAGAAGGATGGCAAATTATCAATTGTAATCATCTTAATTGCAGTATCCAGTATTATGAATCAATACCTTATTAACATTGCATACAATCCATTTGTTATTATTCTAGGAGTATACCTTCTTTCAAATAGAGTATTCCCCCTTCGCCAAATGGGAATAAATCGAAAGGCCTTGCAATGAAAAAACCAAGTGTAATTAAAAACTACCTCTATAACACGGCCTACCAGGTCTTAGCACTGATTGCGCCGCTGATTACAACGCCGTATGTCTCTCGTATTCTTGGCGCTACTGGAATCGGCATTTACAGTTATGCACAGTCAATTGCTACTTATTTTATGCTTGCTGGAGCAGTCGGCACGACGATTTACGGGCAGAGAGAAATTGCGTTTGCAAGAGATGATCCGAAAAGACGTTCTGAGGTGTTCTGGCAGGTCACATTACTGCGATGTGCAGGCGTTTTCATATTTGGACTGATTTATTTCCTTATATTTGGACTTGGTACAGAGTATAGATCCGTCTATCAAGTCCTGATGATCGAAATTATAGCCACTGCATTTGATGTTTCTTGGTTCTTTATGGGACTGGAAAATTTCAAAGTAACAGTCATTCGCAACACTATCATAAAGCTGGTTGGGATTATTGCTGTTTTTTTGTTTGTAAAATCTTCAGATGACGTATTGATTTATACTATGTGTCTGACGCTCCCGATTTTTATTGGGAATATCAGCTTGTGGGTGTCTCTTCCAAAATATCTTGTAAAGGTAGATATACAGCCGCATGACGTACTCCAACACTTGAAGCCATCACTAATCTTATTTTTGCCACAGCTTGCCACAGAAGTATACACTGTATTGGACAAAACGATGCTTGGTATCTTCGCTTCCAATATAGACGAAGTTGGCTATTATACGCAGGCATCAAAGATCATTAAGGTTGCACTGACGCTTGTTACCTCTTTGGGTACAGTAATGCTTCCAGCAATGTCATATGCATTTTCGCAAGGGAAAATAGACGAAATTGAAAATAGCATTAAGAAAGCGTTTCATTTTGTCTTTATGATCGGTTTTGCAATCCTCTTTGGCATATGCGGCGTAGCAAAAACGTTCGTTCCAATCTTCTTCGGAGCAGGGTACGATGAAGTTACGGTGCTGATGGTGGCTATATCACCAATTCTGATTATCATTGCAATGAGCAACGTGATAGGGAAACAGTATCTGCTACCCACTAAACAGGAAAAGTATTATACAATCTCAGTATTTGCTGGAGCTGCAGTAAACTTTGTCTTGAATTGGATTTTAATTGTCAAGTTCGATGCGATTGGTGCGTCGATTGCTACTGTGTGTGCAGAGCTTTCAGTTCTGGCCGTTCAAGCATTTTTAGTAAGAAAGCAGTTGAACCTGTGCCAGTGCTTATTACCAGCGATAAAATATTTCATTTGCGGTGGAATCATGTGTGCTGCTGTGTATATTATCGGAAATGTTCTGGGGAATGGCATTAAAACACTGTTGATCCAGATAGTAGCAGGAGTCATCATATATGCTCTGGGACTTCTGGTTACAAAAGATAGTATGCTGTTTGAGGGAATTAACATGCTCATGAAAAAAATAAGGAAATAAGCGAATAATAGATGATGCTTATCTAAGGAACCTCTGAATAAATGAGCGAGAGCGAATTGCAAGGAAATTTGCGTCATAAAAAGGCCAAAAGCGCAGGAATCCTGACGGATTTCAAGATTTTGCAACGCATTTATGGTGGAAATTTACCGCAAGGCGCCGAATTGATTTGTTCAGGGGTTCCCTAATAATAGACTCTAGCCTGTATGGAGTAATCTTCTTCGCACATGAGACAAAGCTAACGTCAGCTCGTTAATTTGCCTGTGTGAGCATCTCATAGTGTACGATTATTTGATTGCAAATGTCGGAACAATAGCCCCACGTGCACGGAGATTTTGCCCCACCTTCACGGAGAAATAGCCCCCAGTGTCACGGAGTAGTAGCCCCACTTTAACGGCAAAACTGCACCGTGCTGTCGGTGAAATAGCTCCACTCAGCTAGTTGACATCGGTCTAATTCCATAGTACCATAATTATGCGTTTACTCATGCTCAGGATAAGGCAACGCTGGAGAGCGACCTGAGCGGGGCATGAGGTTTTGCGGGAGAGTGGTACTTTACGGTATCACTCTTTCTTTGCGTTTATGCGGAAATCTATGATTTGCACAATACCACTCTCCTGGTAAAACTAAAGCGATAAATGTGAATGCTAAAATGGACTTGAGCCATTAAAGCAAAAAGGGCCTTCACAAGTGCTCCATGAGTCGGGAAAGAAGCCGCCATGCCATCTCCGTCTGTCCAAGTGGGTAGGAGAGAAGCCTGACGGCTTTTTGCTGTTTGATTTTATTAGTGCGTAAGCACTATTTTTCAATCAGGTCTTCAATAGAACACCCCAATGTCTTTGCAAGATTCCGGACAGTGGTGACGCTTGCCTTGTTGATGTCCTTCTGACGCTGCTCGTACATTTGGATAGAACGCAGGCTGACGCCGGAGAGCCTGGCTAATTCGCTTTGGGAGCAGCCGTATACAGTGCGCAGACGTTTCAGGTTTGTATCCGGGAAAGCCTCGCGGACTTTCTCATCCACTATGTCAGCGAATTTCGTGACATCCGCCTCATGGAGTGTGGGGTACATGCAGAGCAGGTCTTCAAAAGAAATCGCTTTAAATATCTCGCTGTACTTTCTGGAGGAAAACCATTGATAATATGCCACGGCCCATCCGCACCAGTATTCCTGGGCACGGTCATATCGTATCTGCGGTTCGGCATCAGGTTCCTTTCCGGTTGTGCTTTTTACGCACTCACGGGCAATCTCAATGCCGCTTTTTCCAACGAGGTATGCTGGCTCCCCGTTTTCGATTTTGCTGCAGATGGAACTGCCTATCAGCATCTTGATAAAGCTGCTTCCGGGAATGCCGCAGTCATTCACCGCATAGTCGAAAGCCTCACCCATCGAGGACATTGCGCTGCTGAGGTAAATTTCCTGGTATGCGTGGGTCGTCATTTTTGATTTCTCCTCTCACAATGTCACGGACATACAGCCCGTCGTCATCTTCTTCTGCCATCCTGAGATAAGATTGATTGGCTTCGTCATTCCGTACTTTCCGCATTACATAGTATGTGTCCTTTTCGGCAGGGTCGATGCCCTGAAACTGCAGCTTGGAAAACGCAAATCTGGACTTGATAACAAATTGCTCCCCCAGTTTGCCAAGCATCATTGCCTGCGCCAGCTGGTTGACAGATAAAGCGTTATTCACAAATGCTTCTGCATAGTCGAAATAGGAATCATCGGCACGGTAGCCGGTTACGATGTCATACGCATTGACATCGACATAGAAGTTCTCGATCAGATACCGCTTTGCTCGTCCGGCGATGGGTGTCTTGACGGGAAATATTCTGTGTCGGAGGAGTACGGCAATCCAGTTCAGGATGGTATACTCCGGACTGTTCAGGTTCAGTACATTCATGCTCTCAGTGTCGATTGTGTATTGGTTGCAGAAGCCGTTATTGATAGAGGAAACAGCCCATTCCTTTGCAAGCTCCATACTCTCGGTGCAGTAGAACCCCAGGCCAAAGTCATTGTGTTCTTTGCCCAGGCCGAATTCCGGTGTTTCGATAATCTGGTTGGAGCCATGATAAAGCGTCAGTATTTTTTTGCTCACAGAGAATCCCCCTTTCAGAGTCTATATATAATATATCACCAAAGTGATACAAAGTCAAGGGTAAGATATACAACGACGCTATTTCTCAAAAATGAG
Organism: Clostridiales bacterium; assembly: GCA_021201475.1. Taxonomy (GTDB): domain Bacteria; phylum Bacillota; class Clostridia; order Oscillospirales; family Oscillospiraceae; genus Onthomonas. The sequence continues at coordinate 13,218 of JAJQEV010000051.1, read as the reverse complement.
AAGCGAGTGTAAGCGTCAACTCAATTTTGTCATTTTTACTGAAATGATAAAATGAAGGCCACGGGGAACCGTGGCCTTTCTGATCGTCTGATGCTGCTGCTCCCTTTTTACCCTCCCGAATATGCACGGTGAGAGGGGGCTAATTCGTCATTATGTATGGCTGTGTCATTATCTTTTGCACAGGCAATTAATGTGTTTTCTCCTATAACTAAAAGAACACATATCAAAGCAGCTATATATCCGCACGCCCTTTACAGGCATATTCATCTTTTCTCTCCCCCCCCTGATATGTATGTTTCAAAATTGCATTCGCCTGTTAGTAGATGTAGCTGTTATACCAGCCCGGCAACGTTTGCTCTGATCGAAGGCACGGAACATATGTAAATGGTGAAGTTCGCTTGAGCTTATCTTGGATGCGAATGAATGTCCAAGTTCACTATTTCGACATATCTATTATATACCTTACGATTTACGTTGAATAGATGGCACGCCTAGATTTTTTGAGAAGAGTGCAGGGAGAATGCACCACCCCTGCACTTTCTCCATTATCCCTTTCTTCTGGGCGTCACCCGGCTTCAGCTGTTAATGACCACCTAAATTGTCCTCACCCCGCTCACCTTGCCTGTCTCTAAATTGCTCTGCATACTGTCAATAAGACTGTACAAAAAGAGGAAGGCCCCAGAGTACCCTTCCCGCTAAAGACACGCATTCTGAGGCTATGGTATTAATCCGTGATTATTATAGCAGACTACACGCTGACTTGTAAGGACGAGGAAACATTTTTCGTTGAGAATACTGGCTCCTGAGAATACTGGCTCCGTACCGCCATGTCCTCATTGCGGTGGCACGCTGTGCTACCGGGACTCCCGCAAACACATTTGCAGATTGGAGGGCGGCAAAAACATGCACCTCATTATTCGCAGACTACGCTGCGAAAAGTGCCATTTCCTCCACAATGACCTGGTGGAAGGTATCCTCGACAATCGCCTCATCCTGGCCGTCATAGAACCGGGAGCAAAGCAGAAAGCGGGAATGATCATCGATTGCAGATGACAGGTAGGTCTGAACCTTTGCACAGTTCTTCCCAATGGGCAGCTTCGGGCCGTACTTGATGTCACCCTGGATAAGCTTCATCCTGTGCTCCTTGCAGAAGCGGTTAGAGGAACTCTCCCGCGCATCCCGATACATTTCCATTTGTTCCCTGCAGAATGCCTTGCTGCAAATCACGCCACGGCATTGGCGTTGATGCCCTCGATGACCTTGCGGATGCCTGCCCAGACCGTCAGGTCGGTGAACACCTCGACGATGCTGCCCTGATCCGTGAACGGCGCCTCCTGCAAGACGGAGAACTCCTTCATCACGCCGTTGTGGACGATGTATTCCACAATTTGATTGACAAAATAAATCTGTCGGCTGTCCAGCTTTGTCTCGTCCAGGTAGGCCGCAAACGCCTCCTTGGCGGCCCGCATATCCAGCCCCACGATCTCCCGGACGAACTCACCCAGGGGCTTCGCGCCCAACTCCGCCTCGTAGTCCTCCCGGCTGCCCACCTCGCTCCAGAGGATATGCTCCAGGGCGTCCACGTCCCCGCGGTTCAGGGGTACGTTGCCTTTGAGCTTGGCGATGACCGCCTCGTCCTGGTGCTGGCGCACATAGAACTCCGCCTTGGCCTTGTAGTTTTTCAGGTCGTCGTTCTCCAGCTCTGCCTCGTGCCAGTCCATGGACAGAATCTCATCGTCAAAGTTCGTGGTGTACTGCGCCCTGCTCACCGGGATATATTTGATGAGGTTGCGCAGGCTCTCCCGGATATGCTCAAACTCGTTGATGCCCGCGTTGTCCAGGTAATTTGTGTGCAAGATCTTGTCGATTAACTCCGACTGGGCCTTGATTTCCGGGATGTTTGCCACCCCGGCGATGCCGGAGACCTTTTTCATCAGGTCGCTCCTGGCCCGGGTGTACTTCTTCCCCGCCAGGCATGCCAGCTCGATGCCGTACATCAGGGCGTCGAACCGCACCGCCTTGGGGTCGTCCTCGTCCGGCGTGATTAGGGGGGCCAGCTCCTCGCTTATATGCAGCGTGTCCTCATAGGTGAGGGCCGCATAGCTGGCCGGGTCGGCGAACCGCTCCACATAGTTCAGGTGCTGGCGGACGGCGAAGTTCTCACGGTTCAGCTCCCGCACCTTGCCCACCAGGTCGTCCACCAACGCCTTGCGGAACGCGGTCAGCTCCTCCGTCTGATACGCCAAATCCTGTAATTGATACACAATTTGCGCCTTCCGGCTGAAAATCGCCCCCTGGAGTGCGATCTGGTTGGCGGTGGGTTTCCCCTTGTTCATGCGGAAGAACTCAAAGTTGCCGCAGAAGTCGAAGATATAGAATTTACTCTTGTCCTCGCCGTCCATCAGCCCCGGGCACAGACGGGTGCCCCGGCCGATCATCTGCCAGAACTTGGCCTTGCTCATGACCTTCTTGAAGAACACCAGGTTCAGCACCTCCGGCACGTCGATGCCGGTGTCCAGCATATCCACGGAGATGGCAATCTGCGGCAGCTTTTTGGGGTCGCTGAACTCGTCAATGGCGCTCTGGGCGTAGTTGATAGAGTTGTCAATGACCTTGGCGTAGCCGGGCAGGTTGGGATACTCCCGGTTGAAGATGCGCAGAATCTCCTCGGCATGGCGGTGGTTTTTGGCGAAGATAATGGTCTTGCCCAGGGTCTCCCCGTAGTCGATGCGGAGGCCATTGGTCATCAAAATGTTCAGCACCTGCCGGATGGTGTCCTCATTGAACACCCATTCGTTCAGGGCAGAGGCGTTGATGCGCTCCGGCATCTCGCCGTTTTCATCGGTGAAGGTATTCTCATAGGCTTCCTTCTCCTCGTCCGTCAGGTCGTCATAGGGAATCCCCTGCTCCAGGAATTTCAGGCCGGTCTCCACGCTCATGAAGTCCACCAGGTAGCCGTCCCGGACGGCCTGGGCCAGCTCGTAGCCGTAGGTGGGTACGCCGCTCTCCAGCTCGAAAATCTCATAGGTGTTCTTGTCGATTTCGTCCTTGGGCGTGGCGGTCAGACCCACCAGAGGCGCATCGAAATAGTTGAAAATATCCCGATACTTGTTGTAAATGGAGCGGTGGGCCTCGTCGCAGATGACCAGGTCGAAGTGGCCGCAGGTGAACAGTCTGCCCTCCTCGTCCTCCACCGTGTCGATGCAGTTGTACATGGTCTGATAGGTGGAGAAGACGCAGTGGGCGCTATAATTGTCCTTCTCCTCGCAGAGGTTGGTGACGGACAGGTCGGGCAGCAGGTTCACAAAGCTGCGCTTGGCCTGAGTGACCAGGCTGTTCCGGTCGGCCAGGAACAGGATGTTCCTCACCCAGCCGTGCTGGAGCAGCACGTCACACAGGGCAATCACCGTCCTGGTCTTGCCGGAGCCGGTGGCCATCACCAGCAGCGCCTTCCTGCGGTTGCGGCGGTCAAAGCTGTCGCACACCGCCTTCACCGCCCCCTCCTGGTAGTAGCGGCCCGCGATGGTTCTGTCTACCATGACGTTTTTCAGGCTGGTGCGCATGGCCCGGAGGTTGAACAGCTTCTCCAGGTCCCGCTTGGAGTAGACGGTGGCCACCTTGCGCTCAGGATAGGCCCCGTCGTCAATGCGGGTCTCGAAGCCGTTGGTCAGAAAGACCACCGGGCGGCGGCCGCAGGCTTTCTCCAGCAGGTCGGCGTAGAGCCCCGCCTGCTGCCGCCCTCTGGACACGTCCACGCAGGTGCGCTTGGCTTCGATGACCGCCAGGGGGCGGTGGGCATCGTCATACAGCACATAGTCGGCGCGGCCCTCCCCGCTCTTGTTGGGCATCCCCGGCACGGGTACCTCGTTGAGCCAGTCCTTCCCCTCCGTCCATCCGGCGGTGCGGAGCATGGCGTCGATGTACAGTTTGCGGGTGTCGTACTCGCTGAGGTTCAGGGGCTTGGGGACATAGTCCGGCTGCTGCGCGCTGCGGCGGGCGGTGAGCTTCGCTTTCAGGGCGGCGTTCTCATCCATCAACTTCTGGAAGTTCAGTTCCGCGTCGGTATCGGCAGGCGTCTCCCCCTGCTTTTGCCAGAGGGTGGGGTCGAACCGGCCGGCGGTGTACTCCGTGGCGTAGCAGCAGGCCACGAAGTCCAGGAACACATAGAGGTTCTCCAGGCACAGCTGGCCCATGGCCTCCGTCACCGCCTTGCCGGAGTGGGCGGCGGTGTTGCCGGTGGTGCGGATGTAGTCCATGCGCTTGTAGATGTCCGGCCCCACGATGTCCCGGAACTCCTCGGCGCCCATCAGGTTGTAGAGCTTATCCTGATAGGGCATGACCAGGTCGCCGTCCACGGAGTACATCCACTTGACGGCGCACTCCATGGCCCGGCGGCAGGTCAGGACGCAGGCCGCCGGGTCGATGTGGAGAATCTTCTCCGCCGCCACCGCCGCCGGGGCGAAGGGGGCGAACTGGGGTTCGGCGGTGAGGAAGTCAAAGTTGGTCATGGGAACACCTCCGGTTTCTGTGGAGGGTGGGAGCTGCGGGTCAGGACTCACCCAAAATATTCCTGCATCAATGATTTTTTCAGCGTTTCCAGCCGGTCAATGCTGGCCTGGATGGTGGATTTGGTCTGGTCAGTGGATCGTACAAAGGCGGCGAATTGGGTTTGGAGTTCTTTCTCTGCAATGAGCAAATCAACTGTATTGAGAGTTTTAACCGCAAGTCCAGGTTGTGCAGCGCCAGTGTGGAATCGGTATAAATCCATATATTTAAGCAGATAGTATAGCCAAATAACATTGTCCCCACGCAGTGATTTTACAAGGACAGCATGCTCTGTAGCATGAAATTCTCCTGTGGCAAATTGAACATTGCCACACAATGCACCCTGTCTTCCAATAATCGGATAGTCGCCTTTTTGGGTTGCCTTTTCCACATATCCACGAACACCATTGCCGCCATAACAAGGTATAGGCGTCATAGGGCTATACTCGTGAATAGAGTCTGCGCTTGTTGTAATACCAGCCTTAAGGTAGCAAGTGGCACCCATTGATTCAGAAGGCAAATTCTTGCTGTTGGTAATGGGGTCCCCAAACATCTCAACAAATCGGGCTTTCACCAGTTCGTCCAGCTTGGCGAGCTGCTGTTTGCGGAGGGAAATAAGATGCTCTATTTTATCCAGCCGTTTTACAATGTTCGACTGTTCATCGGCGTCAACAATTTTAATATTTGCTTCTTTGAGCCACTTAAAATGTCGATTATAGCCAGTATTTGGAATGTTTATGCTCAACAAAGCATAGTACAAATAACGCGGATCTAATGTTTTATCCTTTGCCTTTAACAATTTTACACCGTCCGCCCCCAGGAAACAAGGCGTATCAATATATTTAATTACTCTGGTATGGTCGCCAAAGATATAGGCTGGCACATCCGTAAATAATCCGTCTACCTCGTCCGTATAACCCGCAATTACGTTTTGTCCTTGGTCGAAGATAGGATATTTGCCGGATTCGTTGTATTGGTCTGTGGGCAATTTGCGGCCTTTGCGGGTCACATCTTCAAAAATTTCAGAGAACTTCACCCTCATAACATCCCCCTCAACTCCCGCAGCCCCGCGGCCACCTCCTGCTCCAGCGCCTCCAGCTGGTCCAGAATCTCCCCGGTGGGCGGGTACTCCACCGGCACATACTCCGTCTGCCTGTACTTGTTGACGGAGAGGTCATAGCCGTTTGCCACAATCTCCTCCACCGGCACCAGGAAGCTCTGGGCGGTGCGGGGGCGGTCTGCCTCCTGTTCCCGGTGGCGGAACCGGTTCACGATGTCTGGGATGTCGTTTTCCGCCACGGGGGTGCGCTTATCGTCCAGGCTGAACCCGTCGGCCCTCATGTCGTAAAACCACACCTGGTCGGTGCCACCATGGCCCGTCCTGGTGAACACCAGCACGGCGGTGGACACCCCGGCGTAGGGCTTGAACACCCCGGAGGGCATGGAGACCACCGCCTCCAGCCGGTTGCCCTCGATGAGCTCCCGCCGGATGGCCTTATGGGCCGAGGAGGAGCCGAACAGCACCCCGTCCGGCACGATACAGGCACACCGCCCGCCGACTTTCAGCATCCGCAGGAACAGGGCCAGGAACAGCAGCTCGGTCTTTTTCGTCTTGCACACTTTTAGCAGGTCGGCGGAGACGGTGTCCGCATCCAGGCTGCCCTTGAAGGGGGGATTTGCCAGGATGAGGGAGTATTGGTTCCGGTCTCCGTTCTGGTCGGAGAGGCTGTCCCGGTACTCGATGAATGGGTTCTCGATGCCGTGGGTCATCATGTTCATGGCGCCGATGCGGAGCATGGTGCGGTCCATGTCGTAGCCGTGGAACATCCCGTTCATGTAGTGGTCTTTCTTTTCGCGGTCGAAGAAAATCTCCTCCCGATGGGTCTCCTTGAGGTAGTCCCCCGCCGTCACCAGGAAGCCGGAGGTGCCGCAGGCGGGGTCACAAATCACGTCGTCCGGCTTCGGCTCCATCATCTCCACCATCATGCGGATGATATGCCGGGGGGTACGGAACTGGCCGTTGCGGCCGGACTGGCTGATTTTGCTCAGGAGGTACTCGTACACGTCGCCCCGGATGTCGCTGTCGTGGAGCTGAGCCATTTGGGAATAAATGTCGTCCAGGCAGTCCACCACCTTGCTCAGCAGCAGGGGGGTGGGCAGCTTGAAGATGGCATCGTCCATGTATTTGGAGTAGGCGCTGTTTTTGTCCCCGTGGAGGCCCTTGATGAAGGGGAACACCCACTCCTGCATGACGGAGTACATCTTCCCCGCCGGGAAGTCGTGGAACACCGACCATTTCAGCTGTTCGCCGGGGATTTTCCGGTCACCGATTTGCACCTCCCCGGCGAAGATGCTGGTATAGGGCAGGCCCAGCATGGCGCTCTCTTTGGCCCGAAGGTTGTCGGTATCGTCCAAATCCCGGATGAACATCAGGTAGGTGATTTGCTCAATGACGTCCAGGGGGTTGACCAGACCGCCTGCGGCGAAGATGTCCCACAGGCCGTCGATTTTGTTTTTCAGTTCTCCGGTGATCATATCAGTTGTTCTCCCTGTTCCAGATATAGGCGGTGTAGCGTCCGCCGCTGAGTTTGATGATTTCGCCCTTCTTTTGCAGTTCAAGCAGCGTCCGCTGGACGGTGACCTGACTGATGTCGGGGCACTGCGCCATAATTTCGGCTTTGGTGATTTTTCCAAGGCTGCTGCGGATGACCTCGCGGATGCGCTCCGGCTTGGTCAGGCCGCTGGTGGTCAAAAGCTGTACACGGGTGGAAAACTCCCGGTAAGCCGCCAGGACTGTGCCGAGGGTATAGCGGACAAAGGGGGCGTAGTCATTTTCGTCCTCGTGCCAGCCAGCAGAGCTTTGCAGCAGCGTTTCATAATAGGTCTCCTTGCTCTGCTCGACGACCCGTTCGATGCTGATATATTTACCCACGATATACCCGGCGCGGTACAGGAGCAGCAGGGTCAGCAGGCGGCTCATGCGCCCGTTGCCGTCGCTAAAGGGGTGGATACAGAGAAAATCCAGGATAAACATGGGAATGGCCAGCAACGGGTCAACCCCGGCCTGCAACGCTTCGTTATAAGCATTACAGGCCCGCTCCACCGCCTCGGGGGTTTCCCATGCGGGAACCGGCTGGAAGCGGACATATCGATTGCCTTCGGCATCCTCCTGTGCAATGACGTTGTCGGCATTTTTATAGCTCCCGCCAACGCCGCTGCCGCTGAACTTATACAAATCCCGGTGCAACTGCAAAATCATGGAGGGGCGCAGGGGGATATACTCATAGCTCTCGTGAATGGTGGCCAGCACATCCCGGTACCCGGCGATCTCCTGCTCGTTGCGGGTGCGGGGGGTGGTTTTGTCCAGGACGATTTTCTTCAACCGGTCATCCGAGGCATAGATTCCCTCAATGTTGTTAGAGGCTTCCGTACTCTGGATTTTGGCAATCTCCAGGAGCTGCGTCAAGGTATCCCGGTTGGCCTCGATAAAGAGATTCTGTTCCCCTTTAAACTCGTGGATCTGCGTCAGAAGGGCCACAATGTCGGGAGTTAATAATTTCTCCCATTCTTTGTGTATATTATAGCTGTGCATAACACACCTCATTTTGGCGAAGGTTTTTACAAGTTATATTATATCCACATCTGACTCAAATGTCAACTCAATTTTATCATTTGAGAAAAAATGATAAAATTGAAAGCCACCGAAACCGGTGGCTTTCCGTAATGGATGTCTCTTCGCTATGTACTATCTCCACCCCTGCCGCTTAGCCAGCTCCAACAGCGCAAAACAAAATCTCTGCCACGGCTGCAATGTCATCTGTGACGGGTCGCCCTCTCGAATCCGCATGGTCCTCCGAATCTCCTTGGGGATGACCACCCGGCCCAAATCATCAATGCGTCTTACAATACCCGTCGCTTTCATAGCAAGCTCCTCCATCTTCTATCTCTATACGGTGCGTTCCTTCCTGCCCTGGCTGCTGAACGTAGTCTCTGTAAAATGGAGGAGTTTATACATTTTTCTCCGTCTGCGCCTGTGCCGAAGGGCGGCGGTGCTTTCGGGAAAAGGGCGCAAAAAAGCGCCGCCTCACACGAGCTTCAAACATCATGCTGAGGCAGCGTTTTTTTAGGCCCCGTTCAGGGCCTTTTAGCAGGAATCCGTATCCGTCGTCACCTGCACATGGTCGGTGCCGTGGGCTTCAAACTCCGTCATGTATTCGTCGATGCGGCGGTTCAACTCATCCAGATTATGCTCATCAATGGGGGCGTCGTGCATATCCCGCCGGGCCAGCTCCTCCGCCAGGATGTCAAAGAACACCGAGTCCTCATAGTCCGCAATGGCCTCGTGAATGCCTCCGGCGACGAAGGCCGGAGAGGGCACCACCTCGCCGTTCCACCACTCCGCCAGATCCTTCATCCCCAGCTCCGGAGCCTTGGCAAAGAGCAGCGACTCCACCTCGTCATAGTCCGCAAAGCGATCCTCCCCCCGGGCGGAGTTCAGCACCCAGTTGCCAATATATGCCATGTCCAGCAGGCGGCGATATTGTTTTTCTGTCAGTTCGAGCTTCATAACCGGTACTCCATCCAAAGAACGCACGCGAGAGACGTCCGGCCGGCGCGGGCCGGAAACGCTCCAGCGGGGAAGCCAATCATACCTTACAGTATAGTATATGCATTTTTTCGCCGTTGTCAAATGGAAATATGACGGCGCTCCGCCCGGCAAGAAAATTTGAAATGGCCCTTGTTTTCCTGAGTCGTTTATTATATGATGAAGGCACAACGGGGGCGCACCGCAAACGCTTCCCCCGGAAAGGAATATGCACCATGAGAGTCAAAGATGTGACGATTACCATTCAGGGCAGGCCCGCCTACGAGGACCAGGATGAGGAGACCGTTCAGTTCATCACCCAGGGCACCCTCGCCATTGGTGAGAAGGCCGGGCACTACGACCTGAGCTATGAGGAGACCGAGCTGACCGGCATGCAGGGCACCACTACCACCTTTAAAATCACCCCCAAACGCATCCTGCTGATGCGCTCCGGACCGGTCAACAACCAAATGCTCTTCGAGGAGGGGCGGCGGCACACGGCGCTGTACGCCACCCCCTACGGCCAGATGCAGGTGGGGGTCTGCGCCCGCCATGTGCGCAACAGCATGGGGGACTGCGGCGGGGATATGGAGATCGACTACTCCATCGACATCGACCACGCTATGGCCGGGGAAAACTCCCTCTACGTCAACGTGCGGGAAGCCGCCCTCCCCCAGTGACGCACTCTGTCCACTCATGCAGGAAGGGAGTGCATCGCCTGTGGAAGGGCCGCTGACCCAGGCTCGGGCCGCCGCTGACCGGCTTACCGGCGGGCCGGGGGCCCGGCTGCGGGGGCAAATGATTGCCAGCCCCGCCGCCTTCTCTCTGGCGAAGGACGCGCCGCAGCCGGCGGAGGCGCTGGCGGAGGAGCTGGCCCGCCGGCTTCCCCTGGAGGGCACCTGCTTCTCCGCTGTGGAGGCCCGGGAAGGCTATCTCAATTTCACCCTGTCCCAGGGCTGGTACCGCAGCGTGGAGGACGCAGCCCTTTTGGCGGAGTATCCTGTGCAAAAAATGCAGTATCCTGTCAAGCTTCCGGACTATCCGGCGTCCATCCACCCCTTTGACTGGCGGCTCCTGACGCTGCTGGGCAAGGGCAATGCCCCAGGCCCCGGCCTGGCCGCCCGACAGGACGAAGCGAATCCGGGCTGGCTGCTGCGGTACACCGTCCGGCGGCTGGCCGCCTTTGGCAGCGAGGCAACGCCATCGGACGGATACTCCGCGGCGGAGCAGGCGCTGCTCCTCACCCTGGCAGTGTGCCTGGATCAGACGGCGGGCAGCCTGCCCCACGCCAGAAGCCTGCTGTGGGCGGCGGAGGCCGTCTGGCGCGTCAGCCCCCAGCGTCTGCCGCCCCGCACCGCCCTGGCCGCCTGCCGGGTGCTGGAGCAGGGGCTCTATTCCCTGTGATTTACAAAATATTCACGCAAATGCTGTGAAATACGTTATAATAAAGGTACGAAACCGGTCTGCGTCCGTCCTGTGGGTCGGAAACTACAGCCGGGGCACACCGCCTCCGGCAGGAAGGTAAGGAACTGATATGGCACTGAAGGTTTTAATTGTAGAGGATGAGAGCAATATTGCGGAGCTGCTTCAACTCTATCTGGAGAAGGAGGGCTTTGAGACATCCATCGCGCCGGACGGCGGCGAGGCCATCGAGCTGTTCCACAGCTTTGCGCCGGATCTGATTTTGCTGGACATTATGCTGCCTTTCATGGACGGCTGGGCTGTCTGCCGGAAAATCCGGGAGACCTCCCAGGTTCCCATCATCATGCTGACCGCCAAGGGCGAGACCAGCGACAAGGTGAACGGCCTGGAAAACGGCGCGGACGATTACATCACCAAGCCCTTCGAGATGAAGGAGGTGCTGGCCCGCATCCATGCGGTGCTGCGCCGCTACGGCACCATGGAGCAGAAGGAGAAGAAGCTGACCTTTGACAAGCTGGTCATCAACATGGACTCCTATGAGCTGCTGGTGGACGGCAAGCGGGTGGACACTCCCCCCAAGGAGATGGAACTGCTGTACCACCTGGCCTCTACCCCCAATCGGGTGTTTACCCGCAACCAGCTGCTGGACGAGGTCTGGGGTTTTGACTACTTTGGCGACAGCCGCACCGTGGACGTCCATGTGAAGCGGCTGAGAGAGAAGCTGGAGGGCGTCAGCGATAAGTGGAGCCTGAAAACCGTCTGGGGCGTGGGCTACAAATTCGAGCTGCTGGAAGGCTAAACGCTATGAGTACCAGCTTTCGTCGGCTCTTTTCCGCCATGGTGGCCATCATCCTCCTGTCCTTCGCCATCCTGGGCTCAGTGTTCCTGATGCTGAGCTATCAGTTCATCGTACGGGAGAAAAAGGATACCATGGTGGAACATGCGAATTTTGTCTCCACCCAGTTGGTGCGCATTATGGACGTTGACCTGAACCGGGACGACATTTTTGACGCCAGCGCCCTCTCCGTGGCCACCGCCGGGGCGGAGGATGTGCTGTTCTGCAATGTGGACGGCGTTATCCGCTTCTCCTACACCAGCCAGGAGGAGGCCAACACCCTCTCCGGCACAGTTGACCAGGAGGTCATCTCCGAGGTTCTGTCAGAGGGTAGCTACGATGGCATGAGTACACTGGACCTCTACGAGAAGAGGCACCTGGTGGTGGCCATCCCCATCTACCAGACGGAGCAGAACGGCGCTGAGAGCACGCTTATGGGCGTCCTCCTCATCGCCGCGAATATGAACAGCTTTTCCGAACTGTGGCACTCCATGGAGTTTGCCTTCCTGGTGACCGCCCTGGTGGTGCTGTGCATTGCGTTCTTCTTCTGCTGGTTCTCCTGCCGACGCTCCGCAAAGCCCATGATGGAGATGACCAACCTGGTCAACCGCTTCGCCATGGGGGAGTATGAGCTGCGGGTAGACCCCGCCTACACCAAGCGCACCGACGAGGTGGGGGCACTTGCCAATGCCTTTAACGGCATGGCGGATTCCATCGCCGCCTCGGAGCAGCAGCGGCAGGAGTTCGTCTCCGACATCTCCCATGAGCTGAAAACCCCTATGACCACCATTCAGGGCTTCGCCGACGGCCTGCTGGACGGCACCATCCCCCCGGAAAAGGAGCGGGAATCCCTCCAGCTCATCTCCAACGAAACCCGGCGGCTGTCCCGCCTGGTACGGCGGATGCTGGACGCCAGCCGCCTGGCCGCCCAGACCCAGGCTGGCCCCCCGCAGACCCAAGCCCAGTTTGACCTGAACGAGACGGTGGCGAAGGTGATCATCAGCCTGGAGCGGAAAATCACCCAGCGTGGGCTGGATATGGACGTTCAGCTACCGGAGACTGCCACTATGGTCTGGGGAGACGCGGACTCCATCACCCAGGTATGCTATAACCTGCTGGACAACGCCGCCAAATTCGCCCATCGGGGCACCTCCATCGGCTTTTATGTGGTGCCCAAGGGGAAGAAGGTCTATGTCACCGTCCGCAACATCGGAGAGACCATCTCTGCTGAAGAGCTGCCCTTCATCTTCGACCGGTTCCACAAGAGTGACCGCTCCCGCAGCCTGGATAAGGAGGGCGTCGGCCTGGGGCTGTACATCGTCAAGACGATTCTGAGCGGCATTCAGGAGAGCATCACCGTCACCAGCGAGGACGGCGTGACGGAGTTCGTCTTTACCCTGACCCGCGCCGAATAACTGCCTGTTATATCAGATGTGTTTTATCCAAAATGTATCGGTGTTTTCCCGCCGTACAGGCAGGCAATCCTAAGAGGGAGAGAACAAGATGCGTGATACAGATAAATTTGAGGGGCGTACCCAGTCGGAAAACAATCCGCCCTGGGAAATTTCTCCCCGGCAAGCCTGGCGGGAGCAGGTTTTCCACCGGGAGACTGACCCTCTGGCCAGGGATGACGCCGCCCAGCGCAGGGCTGCGGCAGCCCGCCGGAAGGCCCAGGAGGCCGCCCAGGCCCAGCGCAAGGAGGCCCATGAAGCCGCTCAGACCCGGCGCAGGGAGGCCCACGAGGCATTCCAGACCCGGCGCAGGGAGGCCCACGCAGCTGCCCAGGCTCAGCGCAGGGCGAACCACGCCGACCCCCAGGCCCAGCATCCTG
>JAJQEV010000124.1 GCA_021201475.1 Clostridiales bacterium | reverse complement strand
GCGAGGGCGGAACGGCAATCGTACCCAGCCGCCATGGGCGGCAGTCTCACCAGTGTGAAGTTACATCGTCTCTAGCGGGATAGGCTACCTATAGAATAAGACAAGGCGAAGCCGCCAGTGGGATAGGGGGAGGGTTCTTAGGGAGGGGCGAGGCCCCGAAGCCCCTCCCTAAGCCGCCCTCTTTTGTTACTTTTCTCGGCGGAGCGAGAAAAGTAAGCCATGCCCTGGCAAGGGCAAAAGCCTATTTCCTTCATCATCCTACTCTAAGGAATATAATCCCCTTAAATTGATGATATTGGCTGAAAGGGTAGGGGAACCGGCGATAGCCGGTGAAGGGGTTCCTATGCGAAAAGGATTTCAAAATTGATTTCCCTGAGCCGGTTCCGCCCACTGTTTGAAATTTTTTTCAAATTTTCAAAATTTTGAAAATTTCTTTCAAATACCACTTGACAGGAGCAGAGGATTTATGTATAATCTGTTACAAAGGAGGAGCGAGGTGCTTCTCCCGGCGCAGGAAAACGCCTACGCCTAAAAACAACCATTTTTAAAAAGGAGGACACAACATGAAGAAGATTCTCTCTCTGGTGCTTGCTTTGGCTATGGCACTGTCTCTCGTGGCCTGCGGTAGCAGCAGCGATAGCGGCAGTAGTAGCAGCTCCACAGGCGACAGCAGCAGCACCGCCGACGGCAGCGCTTCCACCTCTGGCGAGGAAGAGGGCGAGGCCGAAGGCAGCTCTGAAGCCGAGGCGGAGGAGACCGGCACTGATGTTGAGGCTGCCGACTCCATCACTCTGTGGACCTATCCCATCGGCGGCTGGGGCACTGAGGACACTGTCAACGCGCTGATCGAAGGCTTCACTGCCGAGACCGGCATCTCCGTCACCGTGGAGTATCTGGACTACACCAACGGTGATGAGAAGGTCAACACCGCTCTGGCCGCAGGCGAAGGCCCTGACCTGATTATGGAAGGCCCCGAGCGTCTGGTGGCCGACTGGGGCGCCAGCGGCTACATGGTCGACATCTCTGACCTGCTGGACGACACCGACATCTCCGAAATCAATGAGGCCGCTCTGGCCGCCTGCTATGGCGACGACGGCGCCGTCTACGAGTATCCTCTGGTTATGACCGCCCACTGCATGGCTATTAACAAGACCGTCTTTGAGGCGGCTGGGGCCATGCAGTACCTGGACGAGGAGACCCACCTGTGGAACTCCAGCGAGGACTTCTTCGCAGCAGTCCAGGCCGTCTATGAGTACACCGGCTCCACCGTGGGCGCCATCTACTGCGGCGGCCAGGGCGGCGACCAGGGCACCCGCGCCATCGTCAACAACCTCTATGGCGGCACCTTCGCCAGCGAGGACCACACCTCCTACACCTGGAACTCTGAGGAGAACATCAAGGCTCTCGAGGCTCTGGTAGCCTGCGACGGCATTGAGTTCGACGCCTCCATCGTCGGCGGCGACGAAATCGCTGAGTTCTATCAGGGCACCCTGAACATGGCCTTCTGCTGGAACATCGCCCAGCAACTGGACCCCAACACCGCTGGCACCGGCTCCGGCCTGACCCTCAGCGGCGATGAGATCCTGTTCATGGCCTTCCCCACCGAGGACGGCTCTGACCCCGAGCTGTGCGGCGGCATCTGGGGCTTCGGCATCTTCGACAACGGCGACGACGCCAAGATTGCGGCTGCCAAGCAGTTCATTCAGTATATGTGCGACTCTGAGGCCACTGCCGACGCCGTCACCGCTGCCAACTACTTCGCAGTCCGTGACACCGTAGTGGACGGCACCGTCGACATCTCCGACATCTGGGCTGACAACGACATTATGAATGAGTACAACATTCTGATGCAGTATCTGGGCGACTACTATCAGGTCACCACCAACTGGACCGCTGCCCGCTATCAGTGGTGGAATATGCTCCAGGTCATCGGCGCTGGCGGCGATGTGGCCGAGGCCGTGGAGACCTACGCCTCCAATGCGGACGCCGGTATCTCCGAATAAGCTGCGTCTTTTCGAGCGGCAAAACCGTCCCTGACAAATACATAGCAAGTTGATGGGTCGCGCACCCCATCCTCGCGCTGCGCGGGGATGGGGTGCTTTTTCCAAAAGAGAAGGGAAACTGCCCGCTGCGCCAGCGTTTCCGGCTGGATGGTGACTGCTTCCCGCCCTTTAAACCGTTTCTTTTTCAGAGAGGAGCGTTTTCCTTGGCAAATAGCAAGAGTCAACCGGCTACAAGCCGGGCGCTGGTGCGCAGAGAGACCGTCTCCGGCTACCTCTTCATGCTCCCCAGCCTGATATTCTTTGTCGGCTTCGTAATCATCCCCATGATCCTGTGCATTTACACCTCCTTCTTTGACGCCAACCTGACCGCCAATGGAGAGGACACCTTTATTGGCTTTGCCAACTATGTGGAGCTGTTCAACGACTCCATTTTCCGCAAGGCTCTGCTGAACACCGTCATCATCGTGGTGGTCAGCGTGCCGGTGACCTGCATCTTCTCCCTGTGGGTGTCTTCGGTGATTTATAAGCTGAGAGGCTCGCTGCTGTCCTTCTTCCGCTGCGTGTTCTACCTGCCGGTGGTCACCGGCTCCGTGGCCGTCACCGTGGTGTGGAAGTGGATCTACAACTACCGCACCGGCGTGCTGAACGATGTTCTGACCGAAATTGGCATCATCGACAGCAATGTGAACTGGCTGGGCGACGCCAGCACAGCCCTGGCCTGCATCATCGTCATTCTGCTGACCACCTCTGTGGGCCAGCCCATCGTGCTGTATGTGTCCGCTCTGGGCAATGTGGACAGCACCCTGATCGAGGCCGCCGAGGTGGACGGCGCCACCGACTTTCAGGTGTTCTGGCGCATCAAGTGGCCCCAGATGATGCCCACCACGCTGTACATTCTGGTCATCACCACCATCAACAGCTTCCAGTGCTTCGCCCTGATTCAGCTGTTGACATCCGGCGGGCCGACAAATTCTACGAACACGGTCATGTACTACATTTACTATTCCGCGTTCAAGCTCTACCGCCTGGGCTACGGCAACGCTATGGGCGTGATTTTGGCCATTTTCATCGCCCTGCTGTCTGCTTTGCAGTTCAAGCTGGCCGAGGAAAGGTAAGGGGGTGCTGGTATGAAGTCAAATGTGAAAAGCAGGCATGCCAGCGCGTATAAGGTGATTTCGCTGATTGTTCTGATTATCTTTGCGATTTTCTTCCTGTTCCCGCTGTACTGGATTATTACGGGCGCGTTCAAGCCCACCACGGACATCTACTCCACCGACACGGTGTGGTGGCCCACCCAGTGGGTGACCACCAACTTTGAGAAGCTGTTCTCCTCCCGCTCCGCGCCCCTCTTCACCATTGGCAGCCTGGAGGGCCCCACCGTACCCGCCGCCATCCGCTGGCTGCTGAACAGTGTGTTTATGTCCGTTATGGCCATGCTGCTGACCTGTATCACTGCCTCCATGGCCGGTTATGCCCTGGCCAAGAAGCGATTCATCGGACGTGGGATGGTGTTCACCCTCATCGTCTGTGCCATGGCCCTGCCGAAGCAGGTCATCCTGATTCCCCTGATTCGTGAAATCTCCGCGCTGGGGCTGTACAACAATCTGTGGGCTGTCATCCTGCCCACGGTAGGCTGGCCCTTCGGCGTGTTCCTGATGAAGCAGTTCAGCGAGGGCGTCCCCGGAGAAATGCTGGAGGCCGCTCGTATCGACGGCGCAGGGGAGGCGCAAACCTTCGTGCAAATCGTCATGCCCCTCATCAAGCCGGGTATCGGCGCGCTGGCCATCTTCACCTTCATCAACAGCTGGAACGACTACTTCACACAGCTGATTATGCTGACCAGCAGCTCGAACTACACCATCTCCGTCGGTATCGCCACCCTCCAGGGCGAGAGCTCCACGGACTTTGGCATCCTGATGGCCGGCGCTGCGCTGGCTGCCGTACCTATCATTACTGTGTTCCTGCTCTTCCAGAAGTACTTCACCCAGGGTATCACCATGGGCGCTGTCAAGGGCTGATACGCACGCCGCTTCCGCTGTGCGCCAGGGACAACACCACATCCCAGGGAGGCGCGGGGTGCCGCGCCTCCCCTTTTGAACCAAAGTATGAAAGAACAAGACAAGGAAAAGGAGATTCAACATGAAGGACATCACCAGGTATCAAGGTATCATTCCTGCGTTTTATGCCTGCTATGATAAGGATGGGGAGGTCTCCCCCTCTGCCGTCCAGGCCCTGACCCGCCACCTGGCGGCCAAGGGGGTCAAGGGAGTCTATGTGGGCGGCTCCTCCGGCGAGTGCATCTATCAGTCCGTGGCTGAGCGCAAGCTGATACTGGAGAATGTCATGGAGGCCGCCGAGGGGAAGCTGACGGTCATCGCCCACATCGCCTGCAACAACACCCGCGATTCCGTGGAGCTGGCCCGTCACGCCGAGAGCCTGGGCGTGGACGCCATAGCGGCCATCCCGCCCATCTACTTCCACCTGCCGGACTACGCCATCGCCAAGTATTGGAACGACATGAGCGCAGCCGCCCCCAACACAGATTTTGTGATTTACAACATCCCACAGCTGGCCGGTGTGTCTCTGACCATGCCCCTGTTCCGGGAGATGCTGAAAAATCCCAATGTGACCGCCGTGAAGAACTCCTCCATGCCAGTGCAGGACATTCAGATGTTCAAGGATGAGGGAACCCGGGGAGGCCGCCCTTTCGTGGTGTTCAACGGCCCGGATGAGCAGCTGGTGTCCGGCCTGGCTATGGGGGCCGACGGCGGCATCGGCGGTACCTATGGGTATATGCCGGAGCTGTATCTGAAGCTGTTCGACCTGGTGAAGGCCGGGGACATTGCCAATGCACGGGCGTTGCAGTATGACGTGGACAATATCATCTACGCCACCTGCGCCACCAAGGGCAATATGTACGCCGTCATCAAGGAAATTCTCCGCCGCCGGGAAGGGCTGGACATAGGCGGCGTCCGGGAGCCGCTGTACAACCTGGTACCGGAGGACGAGGAGCAGGTGGCAGCTTGCGTCGCCATGGTGGACGCCGCCATGGAAAAATGGGTCGGCTGAACAGGCCGGACGCGAAAGCGACGCAAAAGGCATCCGCTTCGTATTCCGTTGATGCTAACGCAACAGGGATTCCATTCTCATAACGCTGATTTGCGAGGGGCTGCCGGACCGAGGGCGGCCTCTCGCTGTGCATCCGGTCAAAAGAAACGCCAAAATTGCTGATTTCACCGGACAAAAGGCGTAAAATCTCCCCGCTTTCACCCTTGACAGTTGGGGGGAAAATGCCTATACTGTTAGTATTGTAGCTTCGTGCGACAATGTTTTGTTCATTCAGCCTGCCTTGGGCCGTAACAGGCCCTTCCGGCAGGCGTTCATGCAGAAGGAATGGTGTCATTATGTCAAACCCCGTAAAGCTAACCCCCCAGCATCTGAAAGAACTGCAGGATGAAATGGTATGGATGAAGACAGTGCGCGAGAAGGAAGTCGCTGACCTGATTAAGGAAGCCCGCTCCTTCGGCGACCTGTCGGAAAACTCGGAATACGATGAGGCGAAGGACCAGCAAGGCAAGCTATACTCCCGCGAGGCGGAAGTGCAGGCCATTCTGGATAACTATGTGCTGATTGACGAAAGCACGATGGACGATACCTCCGTTGCCGTTGGCGGCTCTGTCAAGGTTTTGGATGAGGAGTTCGATGAGGAGTTAGAGTTCCGCATCGTGGGCACCCAGGAGGCGGACTCCATGGATGGCCGCATCTCGGAGGAGTCGCCCTTTGGCAAGGCACTGCTGGGCAAGCACGTTGGAGACAGCGTGAAGGTCCATGCGCCGGCCGGCGAGTTTACCTATCGGATTCTGGAGATCAGCAACAGCTGACCGCTGCACCATACAACCGTGAAACTGCCCCACCTGGCCGCTTGTGGGGCGTTTCTATCGTACTAAACAGGAAGCGGCAGAATGGAGAAAGTATATGCCTAAGAAATTCCAGCCGGAATCGGAGCAGAGTCTGTCGGAGATTTTGCAAATTCGCCGGGACAAGCTGACCGCCTTGCAGGAAGCGGGCCGCGACCCCTATCGGGAGACCAAATATGATGTGACCCACCACGCCGCCGACATCAACGACCACTATGAGGAGATGGAGGGCAAAATCGTCTCTCTGGCGGGCCGCCTGATGAGCAAGCGAGGCATGGGTAAGGTGTCCTTCTGTGACCTCCAGGACAACTCCGGCCGCATTCAGCTATACGTCCGCCGGGATTTGGTGGGCGAGGAGGAATATGCCTGGTTCAAGAAGTGCGACATTGGCGACATTGTGGGCGTCAGGGGAGAGGTGTTCAAGACGGAGAAGGGGCAGATTTCCGTCCGGGCCAGCAGCGTCACCCTGCTATCCAAGAGCCTGCAGCCCCTGCCGGAGAAGTTCCACGGCCTGACTGACCGGGAGACCCGGTACCGCCAGCGGTATGTGGATCTCATCGTCAACCCGGAGGTGAAGGATACCTTCGTCAAGCGCAGCATGATTATGCGGGAGCTTCGGGCTTTCCTGGATAGCCGCGGCTTCCTGGAGGTGGATACCCCCATTCTGACTCCCTTTGAGATTGGGGCTTCCGCCCGGCCCTTTTACACCCATCATAACACCCTGAATATGGACATGGTGCTGCGCATCGAGACGGAGCTTTACCTGAAGCGGCTCATTGTCGGCGGCATGGAGCGGGTGTACGAGGTAGGGCGCATTTTCCGCAACGAAGGCATGGACCCCAAGCATAACCCGGAGTTCACCACCATTGAGCTGTACCAGGCCTACACCGACTTTCACGGCATGATGGATTTGGTGGAGGATATGATGAAGACCGTGGCGCAGAACGTCTGCGGTTCCCTGGTGATTCCCTACCAGGGCCAGGAAATCGACCTGGGGCACTGGGAGCGGCTGACCATGGTGGAGGCGGTGAAGAAGTACAGCGGTGTGGACTATGCCGACTGGACAACCGATGAGGACGCCATCACCTGCGCAAAGGCGTACAACATTGAGCTGCCGGAGCTTCCCACAAAGGGTGCCATTCTGGCGGAGTTCTTTGACGCCTATGTGGAGGACAAGCTGATTCAGCCCACCTTTATCTATGATTACCCGGTGGAGAACAGTCCTCTGGCGAAGCGGAAGCCGGATGACCCCATGTTTACCGAGCGGTTTGAGTACTTTATCAACGCAACCGAGTTCGGTAACGCCTTCTCCGAGTTGAACGACCCCATCGACCAGCGGGGACGTTTTGAAAAGCAGGTCGCTGACCGCAAGGCCCTGGAGCCGGACAGCAAGGCGCAGGTGGATTATGATTACATCAACGCCCTGGAGTACGGTATGCCGCCTACGGGTGGCCTGGGCTTCGGCGTAGACCGACTGGTGATGCTGCTGACGGACAGCGCAAGTATCAGGGATGTGCTGTTGTTCCCGACGATGAAGCCATTAGAACAGTGAAAACGCTGATATATCAACAAAAAAAGGCGGTTTTCTTTTGCCAAAATTGGAAAATAACCCATTTTTAACCCATTTCAATAGAAAAATCAGAAAAGAGAAGCACCGAACGGCGGTTTTTAATAGTCGCTGTTCGGTGCTTTTATGTTGTCCTATGCCCTGAAAACTCAATTAGTCAAAACGACAAAATTTTATGGATTTTCTTGTTCAAGATTAACAAAATCACGGTATAGACCGCCGTTTAATTCGCGCTTACTGCAACTTTTCCGCGGCAACTGCAAATGTCAAGTAAAAAAGCGCAAAAGTGCGGATTTTGACGGGTGTTGACGAAAAAGAGCAGCATTTGATACAATTTAGTTACGGTTGAAGGGAGGTGAGGACATGAAGAAAACCCAAGTTTTCAAGATGGACGCGCACGAACGGCGGAGCGTTGACACACCGACGCTGCAAGCGATGCTTGGAGTCGGCCGACAGGCGGCAGTTGCAGTTGGAACAGCCGCGGGCGCGAGAATTCAGGTTGGCCGACGCGTCTTATGGAATGTACAGAAGGTTGAGCGCTATTTAAATTCGATTAGTGAATAATTTAAGTACGAATCAAAAGGAGGTGGACGCCTTGCGAGATGATGAAAAATCCCGCCCCGGCGCTGCAACACCGGAGCGGGCAGAGACGGGAAATGTTGGCGGCCTTTCCCCTACAAAGTATATCATAGAGGGCGGGGGCGTTGCAAGTTTACTTTTAGAAGGCGCTGAAAACGCCTTGCCGCTCAAAGAGCTTGAACGGCTGACCGGACAGGACGGGCGAACTATTAGGCGACAAATCGAAACGGAGCGCCGTCGGGGTGTACCGATTCTATCCGACAACCGGAACGGCTACTTTTTGCCCGCTTGCGATTATGACCGGGCGCGGTTTGTCGGACAGATGCGGGGGCGCGCCCGTGAGATTTGGCAGACGGCAAACGCCGTCGAGCAGGGCAGCGGGGAGGCTAATCAAATTACGTTTGATGACCTGAACGGCGAGCCGCTGGACGATGACGATTCACCCGAACGCTATTTTCACCGGATTGCCCCGCCTGGAAACGGAGGGAGGGCGTGAGCAATGGCGTCTAAAGGAAGAGGATCAAAGCCGAAGGCGGCGCAAGATTGCGAGATCAAGTATTTGTTGAGCGCGCAACCTGGCAAGGTGCAAGAAGGCCGGTTTATACAGGTTGTCAATAGCTTGTTCTTCTCGAAGGCGTTTCAGGGTTTGACTTCTGGCGCTAGGTGGTTGTATCTCTGTATGGTGCACTAGTCAACAAAAACTGGACACGAATTTTTAAATTTTTTACAGAAAATATCTGTTTCCTATACATTAGCTTGATTCTCTTGATACATCCTTGTTTGGCAGGCTGGAGTGTATCAGGTATGGAGCGATTGTAACGCATTTATGGCGTAAATTTACCGCAAGACGCCGAAGTGCATTTGTTCAGAGGTTCCCTAGGTACCAGAACACAGAAACGGCACTTGACGCACAAATTGAACGCCTGGAAAGCCTGGAAGCACGATTGAAAAGCCCCGGTTCCCCAAATCTTGACGGAATGCCGCGAGGTTCCCCGATACAGGACAGAACCGGCGAAAGGTTAGCCCAGAAAGAACAGCTTGAAAACCGTATACGGCGAATGATCGAAGTGCAAAAGGACCGGCGGGAAGAGATAGAACGGTATACTTCCCGCCTACAAAAGTCGGAAGAATGTTTTGTTTTGGAAGCACGCTATCTTGACGGCGAACGCTGGAACGATGTCAACTGTATGCTATTCGGCGGAAACCCCGATTTTGAAAACCGCGAGGATTCATATACGCGCCGCGTAACGAGGATACACGGGCGGGCGCTGGAACACCTTGCGGCGATAATGGCAAAGGACCCGCCGGATGATTTAGACGGGGAGGGGGTGGAGGAACTATGAATGCGAGACAACGGCGATTCTGTGAAGAATATGCAGCTTATCCCGTCGCAGCAGAAGCGGCGCGTCGAGCGGGGTATTCTGAAAGAACCGCTCGACAGGTCGGGCAACGCTTGCTGACAAATGCTGACATTTCAGGCTATATTAAGCAACTGCAAGACGAAGCGACAGCGGCGCGAATTGCCACAAGTGAAGATGTAAAAAGCTTTTGGTCGGAGGTCATGAACAACAAAGGCGAGAAAACAGCCGTACGATTAAAGGCAAGTGAACTTTTGGCGAAAGCCGCCGGGATGTTCTTACCTGACAAGAGCGAAGGCGACGGCGAACCATTCGACGATGTAGTTATCTATATGCCAAAATTGGTAGCAGGACGGCCCGTCGGCGTAGGTCTATCCTAAATTCTGTGTAAACCCAAAATCATCGGGCAAAACAGAGCAAAAT
>JAJQEV010000116.1 GCA_021201475.1 Clostridiales bacterium | reverse complement strand
GGCGAGGCCCCGAAGCCCCTCCCTGAGCCGCCTTCTTTCCCCTATTTCTTGGCGGAGCAAGAAATGGGGCCCGCCGGGAGGGCAAACGCTTTATTTCCTTATAGTATCCTTGTCTAAGGAGAATAATCCCCTTAAATTGATGACATTGCCCTGAAAAGGGATCTGGCTGGCTTTTAGCCAAACTGAGGGGTTCCTTTGGTTTGCTTAACCGAAAACTTGATTTCCGTGCTCTCGACCCACGAAAAAACCGGCAGCCCGCACTGGGCTGCCGGTTTACGGGTCATCCTGAGGAGGGGTCGCTGTCCAGCAGGAAGCTGTGAAAGGTCAGCGTAACCAGGGTCTGCCCCTCGCTGGTCAGCTCCGCCCGGAGCAGGCCGTGGGTGGTCAGGTCGAACCAGCACAGGGCGGTGCAGGCGGGGTTCTCCGGGTTCTCAAACTCGGCGTACAGCTCCGCACCGTCTGCCTCCAGGGCACATTCCAACAGCAGCCCCGTGGTGCAGCAGGTCAGAATGGTGGGCATGGCGTCCACCGGGGAGAGGCCGTCCCCGTTCAGGTCGCCGGTGTCCAACTCTACCTGCTCCCAATCCAGCACGGTGCCGTCCTCGTCCCAGCTGACGGAGCAGCCGGAGAGGTTCTCCGGCGCAGTGACGGTCATCATCCCGCTGGTCAGGTTGCCGGAAAAGTCTGCCTCATAGCTGTAAACGCGGCCGTTGCAGTTGGCGGTGAGGGCGGCGGAGGCGGTGTAGGCGGTCATGCAGTCGTAGCTGGCCCGCACCTCGTCCACCTGGTCGGTGGCCGAAGCACCGCCTGCGCCGCAGCCGGAGAGCAGGGCGCAGGCCAGAACCAGGGTCAGTAGCTTCTTTGGTACACCTTTCGCAAGGTGCATGAGGTTCCTCCTTTTGCAGTTGTATCAAAATCAGACAGGCTTCTCCAACTCCCGCCAGACCGCAGGCAGCGCCTCGATCAGGTCGGAGGGTGTCATGCCCCGGTGGCCGTACCGCTCCGCCGCCAGGTCGCCCGCCCGGCCATGCACCCAGACAGCGGCGGCAGCGGCCTTCGCCGGTTCCATGCCCTGAGCCAGCAGCGAGGTCAACAGCCCGGCCAGCACGTCGCCGCTGCCCCCCTTGGCCATGCCGTCGTTGCCGGTGGTGTTCCGGTAGAGCGCACCGTCCGGGGCGGCGGTCAGGGTGCGGTGGCCTTTCAGCACCAGCACGCAGCTGTGGGCCTGGGCGAAGGCGGCGGCCTCCGCCGCCCGGTCAGCGCCGGGGAAGCGGCCCGTCAGCCGCTGAAACTCCCCGTCGTGCGGGGTTAGCAGGGTGGGCGCGTCCCGCCTGTCCAATACAGATATATGCCGGGACAGGACGGTTATGCCATCCGCGTCCACCACCACCGGGCAGCTGAGCCGGGGCAGCACCTCCAGCACCAGCGCCTCCGCCTCCGGGGACTGCCCCAGCCCCGGCCCGAGCAGCGCCGCATCCGGCGCGGTTTTGCCGAAAAAGTCCGCCGCGCTGCGGACAGGGTAGGGCATGGCCTCCACGCAGCCGCCCGCCACAATGCGGTAGGCGGTGTCCTCCCCAAAGGCAGGGATGCCCAGAAAGACCAGCCCGCAGCCGCCCCGCACCGCCGCCCGGCTGGCCAGCAGCGGCGCGCCGGTGAAGCCCACGCTGCCGGTTAGCAGATTCACCTTGCCGAAGGTGCCCTTGTGGCCCTCAACGGGCCGGGGCGGGAGCCAGCTCTTCACCAGGGCCTCCGTCACATCGCAGACAGTACGCTCGCTCATATCCGTTCCTCCAGTCCGTTTCTTTGAGGATATTATAAGGGTATCGGGTGGAAAATGCAATGAATTTCCACCAACAAACTTTCTAAAAAACCGTGGTGCTTTCCCCCAATCTGTGTTATGATAAAGATACGATTCCCCGGAAAGGAGGCGGTTCCATGATTCAGATGCTCCGTCAGAGGGTTCACCTGTCCCGCACGAAGCTGATTATGCTGGGCTTTGTGCTGCTGATTCTGGCGGGAACGCTGCTGCTGATGCTGCCGGTAGCCACCAGAGACGGTCAGGAGACCAGCTTCCTGGGGGCGCTGTTCACCGCCACCTCCGCCACCTGCGTCACCGGGCTGGTGGTCTACGACACCTGGACCCACTGGACGCTGTTCGGCCAGCTGGTGCTGCTGACGCTGATTCAAATCGGCGGCCTGGGCTTCATTACCATCGGCACCTTCGCCCTGTCGCTGCTGGGCCGGAAAATCGGCCTGGGGGGCCGGGAGCTGATTCGGGACAGCCTCAGCACCCAGCAGATTCGGGGCAGCATCCGGCTGGTGCGCCGCATTGTCCGGGGGACGCTGCTCTTTGAAGGACTTGGGGCGGTGCTGCTGGCTGTCCGGTTCGTGCCGGAGCTGGGCCTCGCCCGGGGGTGCTACTACGGCGTCTTTCACGCCGTCTCCGCCTTCTGCAACGCCGGGTTTGACCTGATGGGCTTTCAGGGGGAGTATTCCTCCTTCTGCAACTACGCCGCCGACCCCATTGTGAACCTGGTGCTGATGGGGCTGATTGTCATAGGCGGCATCGGCTTTCTGGTGTGGGACGACCTTCTGACCCACCGATGGCACTGGCGGCGCTACCGCCTCCAGACCAAGGTGGTGCTGACCGCCACAGCGGTGCTGATATTTGGGGGAACGTTGCTGTTCCTCCTGTCCGAGCGGAACAACCTCTTTGCCGACATGAGTTGGGGGGAGCGGATTTGGGCGGCGCTGTTCTGCGCCGTGACCCCCCGGACGGCGGGCTTCAACACGGTGGACACCGCCGCCCTGACCAGCGGCAGCAAGGTGCTGACTATGATTCTCATGTTCATCGGCGGCAGCCCCGGCTCCACGGCGGGCGGCATCAAGACCACCACGGTGGTGGTGATTTTCCTCTATATCCGCTCCTACCTCTTTAGCAATGAGGACTGCACCATATTCCACCGGCGGCTGGACAGGGACGCCATCAAACGGGCCAGCGTGGTGGTGTTCATCAACTTCTCCCTGGCGCTCTTCGCCATTCTGGTGCTGCTGATAGGGCAGGATTTGCCCCTGGCCGACGTGCTGTTTGAAGCCTTCTCCGCCATCGGCACGGTGGGAATGTCCACCGGCGTGACCAGGGAGCTGAACGCCCTGTCTCGGCTGGTCATCATCCTGCTGATGTTCTGCGGCAGGGTGGGCAGCCTGAGTTTCGCCATGTCCTTCACCGGGCGGCGGCGCACCGGCAGGCTGCGGTACCCGGAGGAGCAAATCATCGTGGGCTGACCGGCCCGCAACCATCAAGGAGGAACGGAATATGAAGTCAATTCTGATGATTGGGCTGGGTAACTTCGGCCACTATCTGTGCCGGGATCTGGCGGAGCTGCGGAACGAAATTATGATTGTGGACAAGGAGGAGACGGCCCTGGAGGATTTGCTGGATGTGGCCACCAGCAGCCTGATTGCCGACTGCACCCGGGAGAGCGTCCTCCAGCGCATCGGCGTGGCCAACTTCGACCTGTGCTTCGTCTGCATCGGCGGCAGCTTCCAGAGCAACCTGGAAATCACCAGCCTGCTGAAAGACCTGGGTGCGAAGTATGTGGTCAGCCAGGCCAACAACGAGGTTCACGCCAAGTTCCTGCTCCGCAACGGCGCGGACGAAATCATCCACCCCAACAAGGACGCGGCTCTGCGGGCGGCGGTGAAATACAACAATGACCACGTCTTTGACTACATCGACCTGCGGGACGGCTACTCCGTCTATGAAATCACCCCGCTGCGGGAGTGGGTGGGCAAGAGCATCCTGACCTCCAACATCCGGGCCAAGTACGATGTCTATGTCATCGGCATCCTCAGCAAGACCTCCGGCGATAACATCATGCCCTCCCCTCAGGCTGTCATTCAGGCGGATGACCACCTGATGGTGCTGGCCCATGAATCCACCATGGAGAAGCTGATTCGCAAGCTGGGGAAGTGAAGCTGCACAGAAAAACCGCCTGCCGCATTTGCGGCAGACGGGCTCTCTGGCTTCGGCGTTGGATGCCCCTTTCCCCGTCACCCCTCCGTGCCGGGGACGTGTACCTCCTGGAGGAAGGTGTTCAAATCCTCATAGGCGTCCATGGAGGAGGGGTCCTTCGCCAGGGCCGCCAGTCCATCCATCAGCGGCTCCATGTGCTGCTTGGCCCGCTCCGGCTGATAGAGCAGGTAGGCCTGGACCCGGTTGCAGGTCTGGGACATTGGCGGCAGCATTTCCGGAAGGTCCCGGGAGGCGCGGTAGAACGCGTGGAAGGCGACGGTCCCCTGCCGGAAGGACGCCTCCTCCCGGGTACCCTGAAAGTCCGCGAAGCTGTCCAGAGCGCTCTGCGCCAGGGCTCTGGCCTCCTGGACCCGCTGGTTCTGGACCTGATACCGGTAGCAGCCGAAGGCAAGCGCCACAGCTGCCAGAAGTACCGCCATCAGGCCAAGAACGGTGCGCCGGGTCATTCCCTGGGATTCATGCATGGAAAGCGCCCCCTCTGTGCCGCCCACAGGCGGCAAAGTATCACGATAAAGAGATGTGGTAAAGTCTGTCTGTATTATAGCAGAATCCCCGCGGAAAACAACCGCCGAATCTTAAGGCTTTCTAAAGGTTTTCTGAAGATTTTCCACCCCGCCGCTGCGGGGTCGCGGACAAAAAAGCAGCGCCTCCGGACTGCTCCGGAGGCGCTATGATACTGTTTGGATGGGGAATCAGCCGTTCAGAGCCTTGGCCTCGGCAATGGCCTTCTCCTGGGCGGCGGGGGGACACTGCTCATAGCGCAGGAAGTGGAAGGTGAAGGAGCCTCTGGACTGGGTCATGGCCCGCAGGTCGATGGCATATTCGCTCATCTCGGCCATGGGTACCTCGGCGGAGATGACCTGGTTGCCGTCCTTGGTGGGCTCCATGCCCATGACGCGGCCCCGGCGCTTGTTCAGGTCGCCCATGATGTCGCCCATGTAGCTGTCCGGCACAGTGACCTTCAAATCGCCCACCGGCTCCAGCAGTACGGGGGAGGCCTCCGGCAGAGCGGCCTTATAAGCCAGCTGGGCGGCGGTCTTGAAGGCGATTTCGGAGGAGTCCACCGGATGGTAGGAGCCGTCATATAGCACGGCCTTCAGGTTCACCACCGGATACCCGGCCAGCACGCCGTGGAGGCAGGCGTCCCGCAGACCCTTTTCCACCGCAGGGAAGTAGTTCCTCGGCACGCTGCCGCCGAACACTTCCTCGGCAAAGACCATTTCCTCCGACTCGTCCGTCGGCTCGAAGCGCACCCACACGTCGCCATACTGGCCGCTGCCGCCGGTCTGCTTTTTGTACTTGCCCTGCTTGGACACCACCTTGCGGATCTTCTCACGATAGGGCACACGGGGGGTCTCCAGCACCACTTCCACATTGAAGCGGCTCTTGAGCTTGGACACAAGAACGTCAATGGCGATGTCGCCGGCAGCGGAGACCACCAGCTGATGGGTCTCGGCGTTGTTGTTGATAGAGAAGGAGGGATCCTCCTCGTTCAGGCGGTTCAGGCCCACGCCCACCTTGTCGTCCTGGCCTTTGACCTTGGGGGAGATGGCCTTGGAGTACACCGGCTCGGCAAAGGGGATGGGGTTCAGCTTGTAACCGGCCACGGAGAGGGTGTCGCCGGTCTTGACCTTGTCCATCTTGGAGATGGCGCCGATGTCACCGGCGTTCAGCTGCTTCAGCTCGGAGGCCTTCTTGCCGCACATGGCGTAGAGGCGGCCGATTTTCTCCGCAGAGCCGGTGCGGCCGTTGATGAGGGACATATCCGGGGTCAGGGTGCCCTGGAGCACCTTGACATAGGAGTACTTGCCGTACTGGTCGGAGACGGTCTTAAAGACGTAGACCACGGTATCCCCCTCAGCGCTGACGGCCACCTCTACCGGCTCGCCGTCGGCGTCCACGCCGGACATGGGGTTGGTGTTCATGGGATAGGGACCCATGGTGATGAGGCCGTGCATCAGGGCTTCGGTACCCATGCCGGTAAAGGCGCTGCCGCAGTAGACGGGGACGATGGTGGCGTCCTTGACGCCGGCCAGCATACCCTCGGCCACCTCTTCGGTGGTGAACTCCTCCCCAGCGAAGAACTTGTCCATAAACTCCTCGGAGTACTCGGCCACGGACTCCATCAGGGTGGAGTAGGACTCAATGACGAAGTTCTTCTTATCCTCAGGGATGTCGATGTGATGGCTCTTGCCGTCATCATGGATACCGTAGGCGCAACGCTCCAGCACGTCCAGCACGCCGATGGCGTTCTTCTTGGCGTCCAGAATGGGGGAGACGATGGGCGTGACCTGATTGCCGAACTTCTCCTTCAGCTCGTCCACCACGGCGTTGTAGTCGCCATTCTCCTCATCGCACTTGGAGATGTAGAACATACAGGGCAGGTTGCGCTCCCGCACCATGCGGTAGGCCCGCTCCGCGCCCACAGGGACGCTGCCCTTGGCGGGCAGGACGATGACCGCCAAGTCAGCCACCTGCAAAGCCTCGGCGACCTCGCCATAGAAGCCGAAGTGCCCCGGGCAGTCAATGACGTTGAACAGATGATCCTTATATTCAATGGGGATAACGGAAGCGGAGATGGAGATCTGACGCTTAATTTCCTCCGGGTCATAGTCAGAAACCGTAGTGCCGTCCGGGGTCTTTCCCAGCCGCTGGGTGACGCCGGTGACGTTCAGCATACTTTCCACCAGCATGGTCTTTCCGGAACCGGAATGGCCCAGCAGGCAGATGTTACGGATTTGTTTTGCAGAATAGCTCATGTTGTTTACGCTCCTTATCAATATGGTGGATTTTCACTCGGAGCGCCTGCTCCGTCAGTATAATACCCTATTGGTCATTATACACGAATGGCCCGCAAAACGCAACTATTGTTTTGTGATTTTTACAGCGTTTCTTCGGAAGCCTTTTTGATACTGATTTTTTCTAAAAAACGATGCTTTTTCAGAGGGAGCGGCAGGACGCAAACGGCGCGGAAAAGTGCGTATCCGCCCTTGTAGGACGGGAAATTTTGTGTTAAACTACGGAAAGCAGACAGATTCAGAGGAAGGAAGCGTATCCCATGGCAAAGACAGTATTGATCACCGGGGCCAGCCGGGGCATCGGCGCAGCCGCCGCCCGGCGCTTCCATGCGGAGGGCTGGAACGTGGCGGTGAACTACTGCCGCTCCCAAGCGCGGGCGGAGGCCCTGTGCCGGGGGCTGGGGCCGAACGCTCTTCCGGTGCAGGCCGACGTGGCCGACTGGCGGCAGGTGCAGGCCATGACGGACGCGGTGGCGGAGCGGTTCGGCGGCCTGGACGCCCTGGTCTGCAACGCGGGCGTCGCCCTGCCCGGTATGGTGCTCCAGGACGTGACAAGCCAGCAGTGGGAGCGGCTGATGGCGGTGGACGTGAACGGCGTTTACCACGCCTGCCGGGCCGCGCTGCCCTACCTGCTCCGGCAGCACCGGGGCAGCATCGTCACAATTTCCTCCATCTGGGGGCAGGTGGGAGGCAGCTGTGAGGTGGCCTACTCCGCAGCCAAGGGGGCGGTGCTGAGCTTCTCCAGGGCGCTGGCCAAGGAGGTGGGGCCCTCCGGTATCACCGTCAACGTAGTAGCCCCCGGCGTCGTCGATACCGACATGATGGCCTTCGCTGACGGGGAAAACCGTCAGGCCCTGGCGGAGGAGACCCCCCTGGGGCGGCTGGGTACCCCGGAGGAGGTGGCGGCGGCCATTTACTTCCTGTGCAGCGGAGACGCTTCCTTCATCACCGGGCAGGTGCTGGGGGTCAACGGGGGGTTTGGAATGTGAGGCAGCCTTTCGCCCGGAAACGGGATGAGATTCCTGATTTGGCGCAAGCCCGGGCTTGACGGCTAACGCAAATCGCGTTACAATGACAGAAAAGGAGCTGATACTATGGAAAAGACAGCAACCCTGAATCTTCGTGTGAATCCTACGGTGAAGCGGGAGGCAGAGGAAGTGCTCAAGCAGCTGGGGATTCCCATGGCGACTGCGGTGGATATGTTTCTCCGCCAGGTGTCTCTGACCGGCGGCATCCCCTTTTCGGTGTCGCTGCCCAAAGCGCCTGAATCTGTCAACGCCGACCGGATGTCTGCGGAAGCGCTTCACAGCGCGTTGCAGGCCGGCGTTGATGATATGGAAAATGGCCGCACCCAGGACGCCGCTGCCGCCTTTGCGCAGTTCCGGGAAACCCACGCATGAAACAATACAAGATAGAGATCACCAATCAGGCGTTAAGGGACATGGAGGCGATTTACCATCACATTGCCACCGTATTCCATGCGCCGGATACCGCCATGAAACAGTATGACCGCATTGCCGGAGCAATCAACACTCTGGAGCAGTTGCCGGAGCGCTGCCGTCTGCTGGAATCTCAGCCTGAGCGGGAGCAGGGAATCCGCCAACTGTTGGTGGATAACTATTCGGCATTTTATGTGATAAATCACAGCAGGGTGACGGTTTTGCGGGTGCTTTACAGCGCTTCTGATATTGCCGTCAGACTGCGGGAGCAAGAGGGAGAGAAACTATGATGACTGTCAAATTGATCGCCCACACGCCGGAGCCGGAGCGGGTGGTTGCCGCCGCCGCCAAGCTGTGCTACAGCCCCGTGGGGGTGGACGAACTGCTGGAAAACCTGACGCCGGAGAAAACGGCGAAATTCGTCAAAATGCTGGCGTCTATGGGCCACGAAAGCCCCATCGAACACGCCTCCTTCACCTTCGCTATCGAGGGGGTCAGCCGCTCCCTGCTGGCGCAGATCACCCGCCACCGCATCGCATCCTTCTCCGTCCAGAGCCAGCGCTATGTGCGGCTGGACGACTTTCAGTTCGTGATTCCTCCGGAGGTGGAGGCCGACCCAGCCTCCAAGGCACTGTTCCTGGAGGCCATGCGGAAGCAGGGGGAGGAGTATCTGTCCCTGTGTGCCTCCTTGCAGGAGCGGCATACCGCCGAGCTGATGTCGGAAGGATTCTCCCAAAAGGAAGCGGAGAAAAAGGCGGAGAAGATGGCCAACGAGGACGCCCGCTTCGTGCTGCCCAACGCCTGCGAAACGAAGATGGTCATGACCATGAACGCCCGGAGCCTGAAAAACTTCTTCGCCCTGCGGTGCTGCAACCGGGCC
The DNA here is from genome assembly GCA_021201475.1 of Clostridiales bacterium. Classification (GTDB taxonomy): domain Bacteria; phylum Bacillota; class Clostridia; order Oscillospirales; family Oscillospiraceae; genus Onthomonas. The sequence continues at coordinate 35,336 of JAJQEV010000116.1, read as the reverse complement.
CAGTGGGAAATTCGCGCCCTGGCGGAGGAGATGCTTAAGCTGGTCTATCCCGTGGCCCCCGGCCTGTTCGCCGCCGCCGGGCCCAGCTGTGTGGCCTGCGGCCACTGCACCGAGGGGAAGATGTCCTGCGGCAAGACGAAAGAGGTGCAGGAGAAGTACCGCGCCATCAAGGAAGCCGCGGCCACGCCCCAGCCCTGAAAGGCGGCGGAGATGAACATACAGATTTTTGGCAAGCCCAAGTGCTTTGACACGAAGAAGGCCCAACGCTACTTCAAGGAGCGGCGCATCCGCTTCCAGAATGTGGACATTTTAAAGCACCCCATGAGCCGGGGGGAGCTGACCGGCGTGATTCGGGCGGTGGGTTTTGACGCCGTCATTGACCCCAAGCACCCGGACGCGAAAGGGCTGGCCTACCTGGCCTATGACGAGCAGAAGCTGGAACATCTGCTGGAGGATCCCGGTCTGCTCCGTACCCCAATCGTCCGCAACGGCAGGCAGGCCACCGTAGGCTACTGCCCGGAGATTTGGAAGCAGTGGGAGGAAGCGCAATGAACGGACTGTTGGGCAGGATTCTGCCCCTTTACCTGGCGGCGGCGAACGTAGTGACCTTCCTCCTCTACGGCCTGGACAAGGCCAGGGCCAGGCGGGGGGCCTGGCGCATCTCGGAGCGGACGCTGCTGACGGCCGCCTTCGTCGGCGGCTGCGTGGGCGCGCTGCTGGGGATGCAGCTGTTCCGCCACAAGACGCGGCACAGAACCTTCCAGATTCTGGTACCCCTTTCCTGTGTCCTCTGGGTTGTGCTTCTGGTGCTGCTCTGGTAGGGATGATGACAAAAATAACGCAAAAAAACGCAGCGGCGCCGCAACGGGCGCCGCTGTTTTGCGTCTATCAGAGTAAGAACCCCCTACCGGGGAGGAAACGGAGGAATCGGAATGATGAAGAAGTCTATCGCAATGTGCATCGCTGCCCTGACCCTGCTGGTGGGTTTGGCGGTAGGGCTGATGATCGGGCGGAATACCGCCCAGAGCGTCGCCGGAACCACCTTTTACGCTACGATTGACCAGGTGAACCAGGACGACGGCAGCCTGACCGTCACCGGGCTGGAGGTCAACAGCGTCAACTTCCGGGGCAGCTTCTGCCTCTCTGTGGAGGCGGCGGCGCTGGAATGGCGGGGCACGGAGCTGACCCCTGACGAGCTGCGGGAAGGGCAGACCATCTCCATCACCTTCACCGGCGACATTGCGGAGACAGACCCGGCGGAGCTGAACGGGGTCGTCCGGGTGGAGCTGCTGGACGACAGCAAGTGACCAGAACAGCGCCGGAGCCTGACAGCTTTTGCCAGGCTCCGGCGCATGGCGGTTTTTGAAAGCGAAAACCGCTTCCTTACAGATTCAGCTCCAGCTCCACCGGGCAGTGGTCGCTGCCGAACAAATCGGCGTGAATCTTGGAGTCCCCCACCTCCGGCACCAGCCGGTCGGACACGATAAAGTAGTCAATACGCCAGCCTGCGTTGTTCTCCCTGGCGTGGAAACGGTAGCTCCACCAGGAGTAGGCCCCCGTCAGCTCCGGGTACAGGTAGCGGAAGGTGTCGGTAAAGCCGCTGTGCAGGAGCAGGGTCATCTTTTCCCGCTCCTGGTCGGAGAAGCCCGCGTTGCCTCGGTTGGTCTTGGGGTTTTTCAGGTCGATCTCCTCATGGGCCACGTTCAGGTCGCCGCAGTACACCACCGGCTTCACCCGGTCCAGCCCCATCAGGTAGGCCCTCAGATCGTCCTCCCACTCCATCCGGTAGTCGATGCGCCGCAGGCCGTCCTGGCTGTTGGGGGTGTAGCAGCAGACGAAGTAGAAGTTTTCAAGCTCCAGGGTAATGAGCCGCCCCTCATGGTCGTGGGCGTCGATGTCCATGCCGTAGCGGACGGACAGGGGGTGCAGCCGGGTAAAGACCGCCGTGCCGGAATAGCCCTTCTTCTCGGCGGAGTTCCAGTACTGCTCATAGCCGGGCAGCTCCAGCGTCACCTGCCCCGGCTGCAGCTTCGTCTCCTGGAGGCAGAAGATGTCGGCGTCCAGGCCGTCGAACGCCTCCTGGAACCCCTTTTTCAGACAGGCCCGCAGGCCGTTTACATTCCACGAAACCAGCTTCAGCATGGGCACACACTCCTTCTCTCAAAGGTTTTATGTATTATAGCACAGATGGCAGCCTGTTACAAGAGCGGAAAACAAGCGCGCCCTGTCCTTCTGTTTGGGACAAGGCGCGCATAGACTGCCCTGAGGTGAGAGTATGAAAGAACGGGAGAGCTTCGCACAGTCCGCCTTCCTGCTGACGGTGGTGGGAGTGTTTACCCAGGTGGTGGGCTTCTTCTACCGGATGATGCTGTCCCGCACCGTTGGGGCGGAGTATATGGGGCTGTATCAGCTGGTGATGCCGGTGTACGGCGTGCTGCAATCCGTGGCCGTTTCCGGGCTGGCGGTGGCGGTGTGCAACCGCACGGCGGCGGAGGCCGCCCGGCAGAACAGCCGGGGGGCGGCCCGGCTGCTGAATACGGCGCTGTGGCTGCTCTTTGTGGTGTGGGCGGCGCTGGCGGCGGCGGTGGTGCTGCTGGCCCAGCCTCTGGCCAGCCGGGTGCTGGGGGACGGGCGGACAGCCCTGGCCCTGCCCTGTCTGCTGCCCTGCCTGCTGCTCACCGGTGTGGAGAACCTGACGAAAAATTACTTCTACGGCTTCGGGGAGACCCGCATCCCCGCCGCGGTGGAGCTGGCGGAGCAGGTCATCCGGGCGGCGGCGGTGCTGGGGCTGTTGTGGATGCTGATGCCCCTGGACGGGGCCCATGCGGTGGCGGTCATTGTGCTTGGAATGGGGGTCAGCGAGGTATTCTCCGCCCTGGTGCTGACCCTGGCGCGGCATAGGCGGCAGCATCGCCCGGACATCCGGCCGGGGCAGGCGGGAGAGGCGGGCAATGCCCGCCGCGCCCTGCTCCGCATTGCCCTGCCGGTGGGGTTCACCGCCCTTTTGGGCAACCTGATGGGGTCGGTCAACGCGATCCTGGTGCCCCAGCTGCTGGTGCTGGCGGGATACACCGCGGCGGGAGCCATGGAAGCCTTCGGGGTGGTGTTCGGCATGACGCTGCCGCTGCTGAACCTGCCCTTCGCCTTTGTGAACGCCCTGTCTCTGTCCATCCTGCCCCGGCTGACGGAGTGCTGCACCCTGGGGCGGAAGGCGGAGCTGAACCGGTATATCGAGACGGCGCTCTTCTCCGTCTCCCTGCTGGTGCTGCCGCTGATGGCGCTACTGGTGACGCTGGGGGGCGATGTGGGGGCGCTGCTGTTCCACGACAGCCGGGTGGGGGAGCTGCTGCTCCCTCTGAGCGTCGGCGCGGCCTTCTCGGCCTATGAGGCCGTCCTGAACACCGTCCTCAACGGCGTCGGGCGGCAAAAACAGGGGGCGGCCATCTCCCTGCTTTGCGGCGGGGTGCAGCTGGGCTGCACCCTCCTGCTGACCGGCAGGCTGGGCTTTTACGCCTACGCGTTGGGGACGGCGGTCAGTTCCCTCCTGGGCTTCCGGCTGCGGATTCGGGTGGTCGTCCGGCAGGAAGGGGCGCAGATTCGATGGTTCCCGGTGCTGACGGCCCCGGCCCTGTCCGCCCTCCTGATGGGGCTGACGGTGAACCTGCTCTACCGGGCTATGCGGGGGAGCGGGGCGGGGCTGTGGCCGTCCACCCTGCTCTCCGCGCTGGTGGGCTGCGCCCTCTACCTGGCGGCGCTGTTGGCCCAGGGAGTGAATCCGATACGGCTGCCCGCTCAGGACAGCCACTCCTTCAGAGCCCCCCACAGCTCCAGGCAGCGGAAGCGCAGCTCATAGCCCTCGTCCGCCTGGGTCACCAGCCCCGCGTCCTCCTCCGCCATGACGGCGGCAGCGTCCTCCCCGGTGGAGAGGTCGGGGAAGAGGACGCACCACCAGTTGTGGCCTTCCCCCTCCCCAATGATGATTTGCAGGCTGACGTATTCCCCGGCGGGGAGGGCGGCGCTCTCCCCATAGCGGGTGGCGTAATATTTGCGGTTCAGTGCTGCGGTGACGCTGCCGGAGCCGCCGGACGCCCGGAGGGCGTCGGCCCCCGCCTGGGCCAGCTCCTCCAGGTGGGCGGCGAGGATGGTTTGGGCGTCCCCGGCGGAGCCTGCCTCCGCCAGGAGGGGACGGGCGGCGTCCAGCACCGCGTCCCGCACCAGCAGCTTCTGCCGCTGGTCTTCCGCACTGTCGGAGGCGGCCACCACATGGAGCCGCACCAGCCCCGCCGCCAGCGCCGCCTGGCGATAACCCGCCCAGCTGACCGTCAGGAGCAGGCCGGACAGCAGCAGCGCCGCCCCCCAGCGGAGGGCAGGCCGGGAGCGCTTCCCTGGCAGACAGGGGACAGAAGGTTGATTTGACATAAAAACACCGCCTAACTTGGGATTTCTCCCAGTTTAGACGGTGTTGCGTGATTTTATACAGGTATTTCTCATGGGGGCCGGGCCTTTCCACTTTGATTCAGAGGTTCCCTGAGAAATTTCTTCTGTTTTCCTAAAGGAAACTGCATCCCTTGCAGAAAATCAGATTAGCACGACCAATGAAAAACCAGAATGTTCCCCAGCCGCCATCGGCGGCAGCTTTGGTGCGTAACAGGTTACATCGTCTCTGACGGGATAGACCACCTGATTGAGGGACAAGGCGAAGCCGCCAGCGGGATAGAGGGAGATTCTTAAGAGGGACGCACAGCGGCCCTCTTGAGCCGCCTTCTTTCCCCTATTTCTTGGCGGAGCAAGAAATAGGGCCCCCGGAGGGAAAGGACATAGTTCCTTTATCTTTCCGCATCTAAGGAGAAAACGTGGCCGGGCGCACGCTGTGCGCCCCTACTGAGAACCGGAAGCGGCAGTTGTTATGACACCGGCCTGACCACATAGGTGTCCCGGTAAACGGGGGACAGCACGGCGGCGGCCTGTCTGGCCTCCGCCTCCGTCCCGAAGAGGCCGAACACGGTGGGGCCGGTGCCGGACAGGCAGGCCCCCAGTGCGCCGGATTCAATCAGGCTCTGGCGAATCTCCCGGATGGCGTTCCCCTGCTGGGGGGGAAGCACGTCCTCAAAGACGTTGTACAGCCGGTGGGCTACCCCCTGCAGGCTGCCGCTCTCCAGGGCCTTCAACATTCCGGCGGTGTCCGGGTGGCAGCGCAGCTTGAAGCTGTCGATGCGATGGAACAGCTCCGGCGTGGAGACGGAGAAGGAGGGCTTGCACATAACGATGACGCAGTCCGGCAGGGCGGGGAGGCGCGTCAGCTGCTCCCCCCGGCCTTCGGCCAGGGCGGTGCCCCCCAGCACACAGTAGGGTACGTCAGAGCCGACGCTTTCCCCGATTCTAGCCAGCTGCTCTGGGGTCAGCCCCGTCTCAAAGAGGCGGTTCAGCCCCCGCAGCACGGCAGCGGCGTCGCTGCTGCCCCCGGCGGTACCGGCGCAGACGGGGATATGCTTGTCTACCCGGATGCGCAGGCCCTCCAGGTCTGCGCCGGTGGCCTGCTGAAAGGCTTTTGCGGCCATGACGGCCAGGTTCTTCCCGTCCGTGGGCAGAAAGGAGAGGTTGGTGGCAAGGCGAATCCCCGGCGCCTCCGTCAGGGTCAGCACAATGTCGTCATGGAGGGAGACGCTCTGCATCACCATCCGCAGGTCGTGAAAGCCGTCCGCCCGCCTGCCCAGTACGTCCAGCGTCAGGTTCAGTTTGGCATAGGCAGGCTCGGTCAGGGAAGCGGTCACTTGATTTTCCTCGCTTCCAGGTAGAACCGCTTGTCCTGGGCCTCCCCCATGGAGAAGGTCTTGCGGGGCAGCGCCCCGTCGTGAATGACGGTTTTAAAGAGCTGGTCCTTGCCCATGGCGGGGAGGAGGAAGGCAATGTTCCCCGGCTCCGCCCCCAGACGCTCCGCCACGTCCGCGCCGTGGACATAGTCGATGCTGCTGCCCACATGGGTGCGGAGCCAGCCGTCCAGGAAGGTTTGCAGCGTCCCCACCGCCAGCTGGGCTTTGGGGTTTGGCACGGCGATTGTTCCGCGCCCCTCGGCGGTGACGTATTGGAAGCTGTGGCCTTCCCCCTCACCGTAATGGGCCCCGGGGTAGCAGGCCAGCAAGTCTGCCAGCAGCTGCCGGGGGTCGACGTGGAACACCACCCGATGAATGGCCTCAAACTCCAGCGCATCCTCGTGGAGGTTCTCCAACTCCACCAGGGCGTAGCGGGAGAGCAGCTCCGTCCCCTCCGGGGCGGCCAGCTTCTCCTCCTCATACAGCGCCTTGGCGGAGGCCAGGGAGTGGTTGCCGTCTCCCACGGCGAAGAGCAGCTGGGGCATCCCCTCCGCGTCATAGCGCCGGGCGAAGGCTTCCTCGTCCCGCAGGCCCTCTATCATGGACAGCACCTCCTCCTGCTGGGCGGGGGTCAGCAGGTAGCCGGTGATGTGGCCGCCGTCCGCCATCAGGTCAAAGTCATAGAGTTGCTCCATCTGGTCGGTCTCGGCGGTGAGATGCTCGATAATTTGCCGCTCCGGGTCGTCCATCAGCATGAGGATGTGGGGCAGCTCGATGGGGGCTTGGCGGCGCACCGCCACCCTGGGGGGGATGCGGCTGAGGACGGTGCCCTCCGTGGCGCGAATCAGGGTCTGGGAACCGGCGGTGTAATCGTACTGCTCCAAATCCACGGCCCCCACCAGCCCCCGGCGCAGCTTGCCGCTGGACAGCCAGCGCTCCACATAAATCAGGGCGTGGGGAATCGTCTGGAATACACCGTCGTCCAGGTAGCGCTGCATGGCCTGGGCGATCTCCATATCGTGGAGGCTGGTTTTCCCGTCGCTGAGGAAGGCCTCCGGCAGCATCAGCCGCAGGGTGGAGGGGGCGTCCCCCAGGGAGCGGTGGATGCGCTTCCAATACTCCGGCTGGGAGGTATACTGGTCACAGGCCACAACGCTCCATTTGGTCAGGTCGCAGTCCTTGGGCAGCAGGATGTCCGCCGACACAAAGCAGGGGGAATCAGGCAGATGGCTCATAATCGTTCTCCTTCTCAAATCGTCAGCATCGGCAGCGCCCCCTTTCTCCGTGGGGCGCTGCCAAAGGGGTCAGTCCATGGCCCTCCGGATGGCGGCCAGCAGGTCGTCAAAGGACTCATAGGCGGCCAGCTCCGGGTGGTCGGCCTGAATCTGGGGGGTGCTGCGGAACAGGAAGCCCGCCTTGCTGGCCTGAATCATGGCCAGGTCGTTGTAGCTGTCGCCGCTGGCGATGGTCTCGTAGCCGATGGACTGGAGGGCCTGCACCGTGGACAGCTTGGACTTGGCTACCCGCATATGGTAGCCGGTGATTTCCCCGTCCGGGGCCACCTCCAGCTGGTTGCACATCAGGGTGGGGTAGCCCAGCTTCTTTACCAGGGGCATGGCGAACTGCTCAAACGTGTCGCTGAGCACCACCACCTGGGTGAAGCTGCGCAGCTCGTCCAGGAACTCCTTCGCGCCGGGCAGCGGGTCGATGGTGGAGATGACGGCCTGAATCTCCTTCAGGCCCAGGTGATGCTCCTTCAGGATGGCCAGGCGGTAGCGCATCAGCTTGTCGTAATCCGGCTCGTCCCGGGTGGTGCGCCGCAGCTCCGGGATGCCGGTGGCCTCGGCAAAGGCGATCCAAATCTCAGGGACCAGCACGCCCTCCATGTCCAGGCAGGTGATGTACATCATAAGTTCGTTCTCCTTTAAAATAGTTGTTCTTTGGGGCGTTACCGGTGTTTCAGGAAATGCTCCAGCCGCTCCAGGGCGGTGGCCAGTTCCTTCATGCTAGCGGCGTAGCAGCAGCGGGCGAAGCCCTCCCCGCCGGGGCCGAAGGCGGAGCCGGGGATGATGGCCACCTGCTCGGCCTGCAGGAACTGGGTGCAGAACTCGTCGCTGCTCAGGCCGGAAATTTTGGTGACGTTGGGGAACATATAGAAGGCCCCCTTGGGCTCGAAGCACTCCATCCCCAGGGTGCGGAAGCCGTCCAGCAGGAACCGCCGCCGCCCGTTGTACTCCGTCCGCATGGCCTCAATGTCGTTATCGCCAAATTCCAGCGCCTCGATGGCGGCGTACTGGCTGACGGTGGGGGCGGACATGATGCCGTACTGGTGAAGCTTCACCATCTGGCTGCAAATCTCCTTGGGGGCGCACAGGAAGCCCAGCCGCCAGCCCGTCATGGAGTACGCCTTGGAGAAGCCGTTCACCACGATGGTGCGGTCGTACAGCTCCGGCAGGTTGGCGGGGGAGACATGGTGGCCGCCGTAGGTCAGCTCCGCGTAAATTTCATCGGAGATGATCATAATGTCGGTGCCCTCCAGCACCTGGGCGATGGCCTCCAAATCCGCCCGCTCCATAATGCCGCCGGTGGGGTTACAGGGGTAGGGCAGCACCAGGGCCTTGGTCTTGGGGGTGATGGCGGCTTGCAGTTCCTCCGCCGTCAGGCGGAACTCGTGCTCCGCCTTCGTCTCCACAAAGACGGGGGTGCCGCAGGACATGCTCACCAGCGGGCTGTAGCACACGAAGGAGGGGGTGGGGACGATGATTTCATCCCCCGGCTCGATGAGGCAGCGGAGAGCCAGGTCGATGCCTTCGCTGCCGCCTACGGTGACGAGGATTTGGCGCATGGGCTCATAGCTCAGGTCGAACCGCCGCTTCATGTAGGCGGAGATTTGCCGCAGCAGCTCGGAAAAGCCCCGGTTGGGGGAGTACTTCGTCAGCCCCTTCTCCAGGGAGTAAATACCGGCGTCCCGGATGTGCCAGGGGGTGGGAAAGTCCGGCTCCCCAATGCCCAGGGAGATGGCGTCGGGCATATCCTCCAGCAGGTCGAAGTACTTCCGGATGGCGGAGGGGGGAACGTCCTGGATGCGCCGGTTCATAATCGCGCTGCAGTTCATACGAAGTAAAATCCTTCCTCCTGCTTTTCCGGGGCCTTGAAAATCAGGTGATTCTCCTTATACTTTTTCAGGATGAAGTGGGTGGCGGTGGCCTTCACCGCATCGATGGCGGACAGCTTCTGGGAGACGAACATGGCCACCTCCTGGAGGGTCTTGCCGGAGATGATGACGGTCATGTCAAAGTCGCCGCTCATCAGGTAGCAGGCCTCCACCTCCTCATACTGGTAGATGCGCTCGGCCACCCGGTCAAAGCCATCCCCCCGCTGGGGCTCCACCTTGACCTCGATGAGGGCGGTGACATCCTCCCGCTTCACCGCGTCCCAATCGATGACGGCCTTATAACCCAGGATGATGTTTTCCTCCTCGTAGCGGCGGATAGAGTCTTGAATCTTCTCCTCCGAGGTGCCCACCATGGCGGCGAGCTGTTTATGGGACAGGGTGCAGTCCCCCTCCAAAAGCTGTAACAGTTGATCCATATTGCAGTTCCTCCTTGAAACACACGGCAGGAACCCTCCTGCCGCGCAAAAAGCCAAAAATCAGGGGGCATGGGAAGGTTTGTAAAACTCCCACACCTCACCAATTTTATTATAGCTGGTTTTTCCCGCGAATACAACCCTCATTTTTTGAGATTCCTGCAAAATGCGCGGGCGATTGCATGATTTGCTGCATACTGGGCGGCACGGCCACTCTGCCCATTCAAAAAGTCGTAACAAAAATTTAAGCTGTATTTAATGTTCCAGCATTATAAAAAGAGTAGAATTTCCGCACAGGGGGAATCGTTATGAATACGAAAAGCAAACAAAAAGGGAAGGCAAACCGGCGTGCCCGGCGCATCCGCACCGTTATCATTGTGGTGGTGCTCGTGGCGGCTATCCTCACCGGTCTGGTGCTGTACGCCCAGCGGGTGGTGGCGGAGAATTTCAGCTCCGCCTCTGACTCCATCGAGAGCGCTGAGGTGACGGTGGGCAGCATCAGCACCACCGTCTCCGGCTCCGGCACCCTGGCCAGCGAGGGGGTGGAGGATGTGACCTTCCCCAGCGCTGTGACGCTGGACACCATCTATGTGGAGGAGGGGGACACCGTCAGCGAGGGCGACCTGCTGGCCTCTGTGGACTCCGCCTCCGTCCTCTCCGCCCTGGCGGCGGCCCAGGCCCAGCTGGACGCCCTGGATGAGGAAATCGAGGAGGCTGCCGAGGACGAGGTGGACGAGGAAGTTACCACCGCCCTGGACGGCCGGGTGAAGTACATCTACGCCGAAGAGGACGACGATGTGGCCACCGTCATGTATGAAAACGGCGCGCTGCTGCTGCTGAGCCTGGACGGCTATATGGCGGTGGACGTGGACGCGGGCAGCCTGGCCGCAGGCGACAGCGTCACCGTCACCGACTCCGACGGCACCGAGTACGACGGCACTGTGGACACCGTGGCCTCCACCGCCACCGTCCTCATAGACGACGACGGCCCCGTTTATGGCGACACCGTCACCGTCACCGATGCCGACGGCAACACCGTGGGTACCGGCACCCTGTACATCCACGAGGAGCTGAAAATCACCGGCTACGCCGGTACTGTGGAGGACGTTGAAGTGGACGTGGACGACGAGGTGGACGCCGGGGACACCCTGCTGACCCTGACGGACACCTCCTACTCCGCCAACTATGACGCCCTCCTGAAGGAGCGGGCCGAGGTGGAGGAGACCCTCCAGGAGCTGATCGGCATTTACAAACAGGGCGCGGTGTACGCGACCCTCTCCGGCGTGGTGGAGAGCATCTCCTACTCCACGGACAGCGCTACCTCCAGCAATGCCTTTAGCGCAACAACTACGTCCACCACTGCATCCACAGACAGCGATGAAACCACGCTGCTCTCCATCTCCCCGGACGAGACGATGACCGTCTCCCTCAGCGTGGACGAGACGGACATCCTCTCCCTGGAGGAGGGCCAGGAGGCGGAAATCACCATTGACTCCATCGGCACCGACACCTACACCGGCACCGTGACGGAGATAGACACCACCGCCACCAGCTCCGGCGGCGTCACCCAGTACACCGTCACCGTCACCCTGGACAAGACGGACAGTATGCTCTCCGGCATGAGCGCCTCCGTCACCATCACCATCGAGGGGGTGGACAACGCCCTGCTGCTGCCGGAGGACGCGGTGACTCAGACCAGCGCCACCGCTTACGTCTATACCAGCTATGACGAGACCACCGGCGAACTGGGCGACATGGTGGAGGTCACGGTGGGCCTCTCCAACGGCAGTTACATCGAAATCACTGACGGCCTCAGTGAGGGCGACACCGTCTATTACAGCGCCTCCAGCAGCGACAGCTCCGACTTCAGCTCCATGTTTGGCAACATGGGCGGCGATATGGACTTCAGCAGCATGGGCGACATGGACTTCAGCAGCAGAGGCAACGACACCAGCGGATTCAGCGGCGGCAACGCTGGCGGCGGAATGCCGGGCTGAGGAGGCGGTACACCATGATCGATTTGAAAGAGGTCTCCCGGGTGTACCGGGTGGGAGGCGAGAAGGTCTACGCCCTGGACAAAGCCAGCCTCCACATTGACGACGGGGAGTTCGTCAGCATCATCGGCCCCTCCGGCAGCGGCAAGTCCACCCTGATGAATATCATCGGATGCCTGGACATCGCCGACTCCGGCGAGTACCTGCTGGACGGCACCCCCATCGAGGACTATACGGAGAACGAGCTGGCCCAGATCCGCAACCGGAAAATCGGCTTCGTGTTCCAAAGCTTCAACCTCATCTCCAAGCTGACCAGCGAGGAGAATGTGGAGTTGCCCCTGATTTACCAGGGGGTGAAGGCCACAGAGCGCCGGGTGCGGGTGGCGGACGCCCTGGAGCGGGTGGGGCTGACCCAGCGGGCCAAGCACCTGCCCACCGAGCTGTCCGGCGGCCAGCAGCAGCGGGTGGCCGTGGCCCGGGCCATCGTCACCCGCCCTTCCCTGATTCTGGCGGACGAGCCCACCGGCAACCTGGACTCCAAGACCAGCGTGGAAATCATGCAGCTCTTCCACGAGCTGCACGAGCAGGGGAACACCATCGTGCTGATTACCCACAACGATGATATTGCCCGGCAGGCGTCCCGGGTCGTCCACATCCTGGACGGCCATCTCTCGGAGGTGCAGCTATGATTCAGTCTCTTAAAATGGCGTTAAAGTCCATCTCCGGCAACAAGTTCCGGGCCTTCCTCACCATGCTGGGTATCATCATCGGCGTCATGGCCCTGGTGATTCTGGTCAGCCTGGTGAACGGAGCCACCAGCACCGTTACCGACACCATCTCCAGCCTGGGCAGCGACCTGGTCAGCGTCACCATCTCGGACGATAAAGGCTCCCCCGTCACCCTGGACACCCTGGACGAGTGGATGGACGAGGAGGGCATCGGCCTGACCGCCCCCTACGGCACCGCCAGCGTCACCGGCAAGTATGGCTCCACCAGCGACACGGTGACGGTCTACGGCACCACGTCGGCCTATGCCGACATCGAGGGGCTGTCCCTTCTTCTGGGCCGGTTCCTGAAATCCACCGATGTGGATAATCACAATTACGTCTGCGTCATCACGGAGACCACCGCCTCCACCCTCATCGGTTACACCGACTGCATCGGGGAGGAGCTCTCCCTGGACGGCCTGAAATTCACCGTGGTGGGGGTGCTGGAGGACGACGATTCCTCCCTGACCTCCTCCCTGATGGGGGACTCCCTGACGGCCTACATCCCCTACACCACCCTGATGCGGCTGTCCTCCACCGTCTCCTCCAGCATCACCAGCTTCTACGTCAGCGCGGAGGACGGCTCCGATATGGAAACCGCCGAGGAGGCCATCACGGCGCTGCTGTTGGAGCGGTTTGACGAAGACGAGGACGCCTTCACCATCACCACCAGCGACGTGCTGGAGGACGCCATGAGCAGCGTCACCTCCATCCTGGCGGTGCTGCTGGGCGGCATCGCGGCCATCTCCCTGATCGTGGGCGGCATCGGAATTATGAACATCATGCTGGTAACGGTCACAGAGCGAACCCGCGAAATCGGCATCCGGAAGGCCATCGGGGCCAGCCGGGGGGTCATTTTGCAGCAGTTCCTGCTGGAATCGGTGGTGCTGTGTATGCTGGGCTGCGCCATCGGCATCTTCCTCTCCTGGGGGATTCTGCAAATCATCTCCGTGGTGGTGTCCAGCCTGAGCATGACCTTCAGCATGGAGATGAACGTGGTGCTCATCGCCGTGGCGTTCTGCTTTGCCATCGGGGTCATCTTTGGCCTGTATCCGGCCAACAAGGCCGCAAAGCTGCCGCCCATCGAGGCGCTGCACTATGGCGGCTGACGGGAGGTGCGTACTATGCTAGCGACAAAGAAAACGATACAGGAGCCTGCCGCTCCCAAGTCGAAGCGCACGTTCGTTTACATCATTCTGATCGTCCTGTTCACTGTGGCGCTGTGTGTGGACGTGGCCAACCTCGTCACCTTCCCCGCCGCCTCCGCGACTATGGGCGGCATGACAGGCCAGTTCACCATGGACATGGACGGGGAGGACACCGATACCAGCGGCACGGAGGCCGAGTTTGGCGGCATGACCGGCGGCTTCCCTGGCGGGGATGCCGATACCAGCGGCACAGAGGCCGAGTTCAGCGGCTTCTCCGGCGGCCAGCGGGGCGGCATGGGCGATACGGCTGACCAAAGCGGCACTGCCGCAGAGATGCCCTCTGACGGGGAGATGCCCCAGGACGCCGGCGGCATGGGCCGGTCCGGCGACGGCACAGCCGCCGGGGAGGACGCGGACGCGGCGGACGCCTCCGGTGTCTCCGGCGAGGAGAGGACTCTGCCCGACGGGCTGTCGGACAGCGCCGCCACACAGAGCGTGGGAGCGCTCTATACCGTCCGCAGCGCACTGCGGACGGCGTGGCTGCCGATTCTCATTGTCTGCCTCGCGGGGGACATTGTGTGCATTGTCCTGCTGCTCCGGGCCCGGCGGTACAACAAGCAGCTGCTGGCAGCGGCCTCTGTTGAGGCGGAGGCGGAAGGCGAGGACGAGGAGGACGAAGTCTCTCCCCGCCGCAAAAAGAGACGCCTCTGGATGATTCCTGTGGCGCTGCTGCTGGTGGTTGCCCTGGTGCTGGGGCTGCTGCCTACCCTCTCTGCCTCCACCACCAGCTCCGTCACCGTGGATACGGAGATCCTCTCCGGCACGGTGGAGACCGGCACCTTGGACACCATCCTCTCCGGCACCGGTACTCTGACGGAGGAGGACGCGGTGGACATGACCCTGCCGGATACCGTCACCGTGGAGACCTACTACGTCTCCAATGGCGACACGGTGGCGGAGGGCGACCTGATCGCCACGGTGGACAGCGTCTCCGTGGCGGCAGCCATCGTGAACCTGCAAGCCGACCTGGACGCCCTGGATGAGGATTTGACGGAGGTTGCCGAGGATGGCCTCAGCGACACCGTCACCGCCATCGCCGGAGGCCGGGTGAAGGTGATTTACGCGGAAGAGGACGTCAGCGTGATTGACACCATGGACGAATACGGCGCGCTGATGCTGGTGAGCCTGGACGGGCTGATGGCGGTGGACGTTTCCGCCACGGACAGCCTCTCCGTTGGCGACAGCGTCACCGTCACCCTGTCCGATGGCTCCGAGGAGGACGGGCGGGTGGCCCAGCTGCTGGACGGCGTGGCTACCGTCACCGTCTCTGATGAGGACACCGACTATGGCGACACCGTCACCGTCTCCGATGCCGATGGCAACGAGCTGGGCAGCGGCGCGCTCTACATCCACAGCGAACTGAAGGTCACCGGCTACTACGGCACCGTGGAGGACGTGGAGGTGGACGTGGATGACGAGGTGGACGCCGGGGACGACCTGCTGACCCTGACCGATGTGGGCAGTTCCGCCGAGTACGCCACCCTCCTGTCCCAGCGTGCCGACCTGGAGGAGCAGATGCACACGCTGTACCTGCTCTATATGGATAACAATGTGTATGCGGACACCGCCGGTGTGATTTCCGGCATCAGCGACAGCGCCACCATTGCGGCCTCGGAGGACAGCGAGGATTCCGAGGACAGTACGGACAGTTCAGAGACTTCCACCGAGAGCAGCACCGAGGAAACCTCCACTGACAGCGCTGACAGCGCCGCAGCCGAGACTGCCGCTTCCACGGTATCCTTCGTGCTGAACCTGCTGAGCAGCAGCGCCGATACCTCGGAAACGGTGACGGCCACCGGCCTGACCCTCAGCGAGACGGCGCTGACCCTGGCGGAAGGGGAGACCGCCCAGCTGACCGCCACTGTCACCCCGGAGGGGTGGAGCGGCACAGTGACCTGGGCCTCCAGCGATACGTCTGTCGCCACCGTGGACGACAGCGGCCTGGTGACTTACGTCTCCGCCGGAAGCTGCGCCATCACCGCCGTAGCGGACGAACAGACGGCAGCCTGCGCCGTGACCTGCCAGGAGGCGGAGGAGGAAACGGTGACGGCGGAGAGCCTGACCCTCAGCTCTACAAAGGTCAGTCTGGCGGCGGGGGCCACCCTCCAGCTGACCGCCACCGTCACCCCGGAGGACTGGAGCGGCACCGTGACCTGGGCCTCCAGCGATGAGTCAGTGGCTACGGTGGACAGCACCGGCCTGGTGACCTGGGTCTCCGCCGGTAGCTGCACCATCAGCGCCGCGGCGGACGGCCAGACGGCCACCTGCGCTGTGACCTGCCAGGAGGAGACAGAGGAGACGGAGGAAACGGAGGACACAGCGGATGCTACCGGCGGCACAACTGGTGACATGAGCAGTATGTACGGCGACATGAGCAGCGCCTATGGGGACATGAGCAGCATCTACGGCAGCATGAGCGGCATGACCACCGCTGACGAGTCGTCCCTGTACGAGAGCGCCCTCCAGGAGGCCATGTCCAGCCTGACGGGCAGCACCTCCGACACAGCGACCACGGAAACGGAAGAGGAGGATACCGTCGGCACCTACACCGTAGGGGAGCAGACCATCCTCTCCATCACCCCTCAGGACTGTATGACCATCTCCATCAGCGTGGATGAGCTGGACATCCTGTCTCTGACCGAGGGCCAGGAGGCGGTCATCACCCTGGACGCCCTCACCGGTCAGTCCTTCACCGGCACCGTCACGAGCCTGGACACCAGCGGCACCAACAGCGGCGGCAACACCAAGTTCACCGCCGAGATTACCATGGAGCGTACCGGCGAGATGCTGGCCGGTATGAACGCCTCCGTCCTGATTACCCTGGACACCACCGGGGATGTGCTGGTCATTCCGGAGGCCGCCCTGGTGGAGGAGGGGAACACTACCTATGTCTATACCAGCTATGACGAGTCCAGCGACACCCTGGGTGACCTGGTGGAGGTGGAGACCGGCGTTTCCGACGGTACCAATGTGGAGATCTGCTCCGGCCTGTCCTCCGGCGACAGCTTCTACTACAGCTACGCCGACAGCCTGAGCTACACTTTCGTCTCCGGTATCAGCGGCCTTTGGAGCTGACGGGAGCAGACAAAAAGACGCGCCGAAGCGGCTTGCTTCGGCGCGTCTTTTCCGATACCTGGGGTACTGCTTACCCCAGCGCCACGTCCAGCACCATCATCAGGGAGAATCCCACCGCAAACAGGATGGTGCCGATGTCAGAATGTTCCCCATCCGACTGGTCGGGGATAAGTTCCTCCACCACCACATAGAGCATGGCCCCCGCTGCAAAGCTCAGCAGGTAGGGCAGGACGGAGATCATCCAGCTGGCCGCCAGAATGGTGAGGGCGGCCCCCACCGGCTCCACCACGCCGGACAGCACGCCGTACAGGAAGGCACGCCGTTTGCTCACCCCTTCGCTGTACAGCGGCATGGAGATGATGGCCCCCTCCGGGAAGTTCTGAATGGCGATGCCAATGGCCAGGGCCAGCGCCCCGGTCATGGTGATGGTGCTGCTGCCTGACAGCCAGCCGGCGTAGACCACGCCCACCGCCATCCCCTCCGGGACGTTGTGAATGGCCACCGCCAGCACCAGCATGGTGGTGCGGGTCAGATGGCTTTTGGGGCCTTCCGCCTCGGTGCTGTTCCTATGTAGGTGGGGAACGGCATGATCCAGAAAGAGCAGAAATAAGATGCCCAGCCAGAAGCCTGCCACAGCGGGCACAAAGGCCAGCGTCCCCATGCCTTCCGACTGCTCCAGGGCGGGAATCAGCAGGCTCCAGATGGAGGCCGCCACCATCACCCCCGCCGCGAAGCCGGACAGCGCCCGCTGGAGCAGGGGATGGATGGCCCCACGCAGGAAGAGGACGCAGGCGGCGCCCAGTGTGGTGCCCAGAAGGGGGATCAGGATGCCGGTTGCCACTTGTAACTTCATTGTTGCTACCTCCGAATTGATTCGCTGGCCCGCTCCAGGCCGAAACGGGCTATAGTATCCTATGCCGCGTCCGACAGATTGCGCCTGACGGACAGAGGGACGTTTTCTGCCGTCATGCCAAACCGTCCGGCACCAAATCCACCAGCACCACCTCGGTGGGGTTCCCCCACCGGGGCAAACCGGCGGTGCTGTGCAGCCCGGCGGAGACCACCAGCCGCCCTCCGTCGTACACCCCTTTGGTGTACTTCGGCAGCAGCCCCTGGCCGGGGGCGTAGACCCCGTGGCCGAACAGCCGAATCTGCCCGCCATGGGCGTGGCCGCTGACAGTCAGTTCGATGCCGGTGGGCTGTACCAGCTGCTCATAATACTCCGGGCGATGGCACAGCAAAAGCCTATACTCCGGCGCGGCGGCAAAGTCGGCAAGCCAATCCCTGTCCGGGCAGGTGGAAAGCCCGCCCAGCCGCACCGCCGCCCCGTCCCGGGTGTACACCGTCACGGCGCGGTTGTCCAGCATGATACCGCCCGCCTCCGCCAGCTCCAGCAGGTCCTGGGGCTGGATATAGAACTCATGGTTGCCCAGGGAGAGGTAGGTTGGGGCGATTTGCGCCGCCTGCCGCAGGAAGTCCAGCCCGTGCCGTTTCTGGGGCGCGGGGCGGCGTCTGCGCCGCAGGGCGTCCATCCGGGGCCGCAGGCGCCGCTCCGCAGCCGGAAAACGGGCCTGCCGGTAGCGCTGCTCAATGTCCGCCCAGGGGAGGTTCGCCGGGGGGACGATGTGCTCCAGGGTGTCCCCGGGCAGCAAAATCAGCTCGGGCTTCGCCTGCCGCAGCAGAGCCAGCGCCGCCTCCCCTGCCTCGTCGTGGAGGTCGGCGGCCACCGCCAGCCGCAGCCGGATGCCTTTGGTGTTGAAAATCGTGTATCGGGTCAGTATCGGGCCGCCCATAGAACTGCCTCCTGAACGCTGGAATGGCTATATTGTATCATAGCGGGGCGCATTCGGCAAGGTGAAGAGAGGCAAAGGGCGGAAAACGGGGAGATTGGAAAAGAATCGGAGAAAATTTCAAGTCTGCTCTTTACTTTTTGACAACTTTGGGTTACAATGTATGTGCTGCAGCGTATCGTCTGCTGCCAGGCTTAGCCGATGGAGGTCCGATTCTTATGTCTGATCTTGATTACACGCGCCGCTTTAGCCTTTCCAATATGGAAGAGAACAAGACGCGCAAGGTGCTTTCAGAGGTATACACTTCATTGCAGGAGAAAGGATATAATCCCATCAATCAAATCGTGGGTTACATCCTGTCTGAAGACCCGACCTATATCACCAACTTTAACAACGCCCGCACCCTGATCTGTCAGCTGGACAGGGATGAACTGTTGCAGGAACTGGTGCGCTATTATCTCGGAGTCTGAGTGTTGCAATGCGGTTTTGACAGATTGACAGGAGCCCTCCTTTGGAGGACTCCTGTTTTATTTGCCATTGGAAGCGCTTTTTGTGCAATTTTTTATGGGAAAAAGGCGGGAATTGGCAGAAATTGGCGGTTACAAAAGATTGACAACGTGGAAACAATGTGTTACAATTTGGTTACAAGTTTGAAGGAGGTACTTGAAATGGCGGATGCAAAGACAATGGCTCTGAGCTACAAAGGCCGTCCACTGCGCAGGAAAGACAATTTGATTTACTACGGAAGTATGTCCGATAAGTATATCATCATGTTCCAGGTGCTCGCCACAAAGAAGGTTGGCGATTTGGATGTTGCGACAAGGGTTGGGATTCAGCTACAGTTGACGGCGGCGGAGCTAAAGGGCCGCGACCGCATTGTGAAGAAGGGCGAACGGGGGAACCTTTACGCCGCGATGGATCTCGGCAGCGTCTGGCTGGAACGGCAACTGGCCCGCGGCTGAGCAACCCGCTTTTGCCGTAGAACGGGCCTTCCGGAATATAGAAAGACGGAGGTACCCATACCAATGAAACGACTGACGAAATCACTCTGTTCCCTCATGCTGGCCATCGCATTGGCTGTATGTTTGGCAGTCTCCGCTGTGGCGGTGGATACCGCGACTGTGAATACAGACTGCGTCCGCATCCGGCGAAGCGCCAGTATTGATTCCGATTCGCTGACCATGCTCGCCAGCGGCGATGTGGTGACCCTGCTCTCTGATGCGGACGGCAACGGATGGATCGAGGTCTCCTATACCGACAGCAGCGGAAGCAGCGGCACAGGCTATATCCTGAGCCAGTATTTGAATCTCCCGTCCTCTACAGAGGAGGAGGCTTCTGACGATGCGGAGGAAAGCGAGAGCGAAGCCGAAGCGGAAGCAGACGATACCCAGGAGGAGGCCGCTTCCGAAGAGGATGCCGATGCGGATTCTGACGCAGACGCCGATGCCGACGCCGGGGAGGACGGTTCTTCTGACAGCGAAGAAGACGAGGCGGATACGGGCAGCACAATCTCCGCCAAGGTGACCAGTACGGCCACTGTCAACGCCTCCGGCGTCCGGCTGAGAGCGTCCGCCACCAAGGATTCCGAGACAAAAATCACCCTCAGCGAGGGCATCATTGTCACCGTGATGGAGGAGGCGGACAGCAACGGCTGGATGAAGGTCTCCTACACCGGTTCCGACGGGGAGACGCTGGAAGGCTATATGCTGTGCGACTATCTGGATGTCAACGCCATCGGCAGCGGCACCGTCAATGTGCGCTCCCTGATTATCCGCACCTCGGCGGATGAGGAGTCCGACATCGTCGGCCTGGCCGAGGAAGGGGACACCGTGGAGATTTACGCCTCCCTGGACGGCTGGTACAGGGTGGAGTGCGGCGAGTACAGCGGCTATGTGGACAGCAGCTGCATCGATACAGACGAGACCTCTACCTGCGTGGGCTATGGCACGGTGACGGCGGACTACCTGAACCTGCGGAAGACGCCCAGCCTGGACGGCGAAAAGCTGACCACCATCCCGGAGGGAGTCACCTTCCAGATCACCAGTGAGGAAGAGGACGGCTGGTACAGCGCCATCTTCAACGGCTACAGCGGCTACGTCTCCGCCGACTATGTGGACGTGACGGACAGCATTGATTCCGGTTACATCCAGGTCACGGCCAGCCAGCTGACCCTGCGCGCGGGCGCGGGCACCGACTTTGCCAAGCTGACCATGATTCCCTGCGGTGAACTTCTGGAGGTAGAGGGCACCGTAGGCGACTGGTACCTGGTGACCTATGACGGCTTCACCGGCTATGCCAACGGCGCTTATGTCTCCGCTACCACGTCCAGCGGTTACCAGGCCTATCCGGACCGGGCGAAAATCACCGCCTCCAGCCTGGCCATCCGCTCTGACACCAGCACCAGCAGCTCCAAGCTGGGCAGCATTCCTCAGGGCGCTGTGGTGGCCGTCTCCGATATGGTGAACGGCTGGTATAAAATCACCTATGACGGCGTCACCGGTTACATTGACGCCACTTATACGGTGGAAACCACGGATAGCGTCACCGTGGTCAATCACACCACCACGTCCAGCTCCTCCTCCAGTAGCTCCAGTTCTTCCAGCTCCAGCAAATCATCCTCCGGCAGCTCCAGCTCTTCCAGCTCCAGCAGTTCCTCCTCCAGCTCCAGCTCTTCCAAGACCGGGGCGGCGGTGCTGGCCTATGCCCAGCAGTTCGTGGGCAATCCCTACAAGTGGGGCGGGACGAGCCTGACCAGCGGCTGTGACTGCTCCGGCTTTGTCAAGAGCGTGTACGCCCATTTCGGCGTCTCCCTTCCCCACAGCTCCTCCGCTATGCGCAGCGTGGGCAAGGCGGTCAGCGTGTCCGATATGCAGGTGGGCGACATCGTGTGCTACAGCGGCCATGTGGGCATCTACGCCGGCAACGGCAAGCTGCTCAGCGCCCTCGGCGCCAAGTATGGCATTACATACAATTCGGTCAACTACAAAACCATTTTGGCAGTCCGCCGGATCTTCTGATTGAAGCAATGCGCCTTAAGGAATCTTTGAACCCCCGCCGTCCGGCGGGGGTTCTTTTTGCACGCAAAGATTGCTTTTGGCCGAAAAATAAGATATACTGATACCAAGAGACGGCCTCGGAGAGACGTTTTATTGAGGAGTGGTATGATGCAGCTAAGCTATGAAAGGGCGACCGCAGAGGATTTGAACGAAGTGTGTGCGGTGGCACGGAGCGCCACCGCCGCCCTGCGGGCGGCGGGCGTCGAGCAGTGGAATGAGCGCTACCCCACCCGGGAGGATTTCCAGTCGGACATCGCCAGGAATCAGCTCTATGTGGGCCGGGCTGAGGGACGTATCGCCGTCCACTATGCGCTGAATCAGAACTGCGATGAGGATTACCAAAACGGCTATTGGCAGACGGAAGGCCCCTTCGCCGTCCTTCACCGGCTGTGCGTCCACCCGGACTTCCAGCATCAGGGTGTCGGGAAGCAGACGCTGCGCCACATTGAAGAAACGTTGAGGCCGACGCCCATTCGGGCCATCCGGCTGGACGTGTTCAGCGGGAATTTTGCCGCTGTCCGGCTATACTGGCGAGCTGGATACACCCAGGTGGGTGAGGTGGATTGGCAGATGGGCCGGTTCTACCTGATGGAAAAGGCGCTATAACGCAGAACGAGAAAAATTCCCTCCTGGATACCAGGAGGGAATTTGTTTTTGAGGGGAAACGCCGTTATTGTCCGCTGGCCTCCAGCACTGCCTGAAACTTCCCGTGGAGGTCGGGGGCCTTTCGTTTCAGGTTGACGATGCGGCCTTCCCGGTCGATGAAGCAGTGCTCGCTGGTGCCGGTGGTGCGCAACTCACCGGTGGCCGCGTCCCGCACCTCATAGCTGCACAGGAAGCGGATGCCGTTGTACCGGGTGATGCGCAGGGTGATGGCCACCGTGTCCCCAAAGTGGGTCATGGTCTTATACTCCGCGCTGACCCCCACCACTGGGATGATGAAGCCCCGCTGTTCCATGGCGGCGTAGTCGATGCCCGCCTGGGCCATATAGTCGATGCGGGCCTCCTCGAACCAGCGGATATAGTTGGAGTGATGGACGACGGCCATCTGGTCCGTCTCATAGTATTTTACGTTGTGAAGATAGGGTTTCAGTTCCATTACGTTTGCCTCGCTTTTCCTGTTTCCAGTGCTACCGCCTGTTCCGTCTCGCCCACGGTGACGGCGCGGACGGTGCCTGCCGTCACGTCCAGAATGTGGGCGGCGAAGGCTGCCTCCTGTTCTTCCGGCAGCAGGGCGTGGAGGGTCACGTCCGCACCGTAGTCCGTATCCGTCACCACGCCTCCGGCAGCGCTGACCTCCAGGCTCAGCTTCTGGAACAGATTATAGCCGCAGGCCAGCTCCACCTTCACCCAGCGCCGCACCACGGAGATGCCCGCCGCGTCCAGCGCCAGCTTGGCCGTCCCCTGATAGGCCCGGAGGAGATGCCCTGCCCCCAGCAGCACGCCGCCGAAGTACCGCGTCACCACGCACACCGCGTCCGTCACCCCCGCCCGGGAGAATACCTCCAGCATGGGCTGACCGGCGGTGCCCTGAGGCTCCCCGTCGTCACTGTACCGCATGACGCCGCTGCGGAGCAGGTAGCACCAGCAGTTGTGCCGGGCGTCATAGTATTGCTTTTTCATGGCGTCGATAAAGGCCCGGGCCTCCGCTTCGGAGGCAACGGGGCGCACCTTGCCCAGGAAGCGGGAGCGCTTCTCCACATACTCCGCGTCGCCTGGGCCGGTGGGGATATAGTATTCGGTCATGGTGTTCTCCTGGTGTGTAAAGGGGGTGGGGCGTTGTTTATGATGATTATACCACACTTCCCCGCCTGAGACAAGCGGAAGGAAAAAGCTGCGGCGAAGATTCCCACGCCGCAGCTTCTGTTATTCCGTTCTCGGTTTCAGCACGAACTCCAGCGCCCGGTCCAGGGGGACGAACAGCACCAACGCCGTCACAAAGTTCCCCACACCGTGGGCCGCGTCAAAGGGCAGCCCGGCCAGCCACCAGCTATAGGCCATCTTCACGCCCCCCATGGCCACATAGGGGAAGGAGCAGAAGAAGCCGAAGGCCAGGCCGTACAGTCCGTTGACCGTTGCCCAGAGGAAGGCCCCGTGCCTGCGCCCCTTCCGGGACAGCAGCATCACCACAGCCCAGAGGATCGTCCACACATACAGGTACATGACCCACCAGATATGGAAGCCGTACCACACCCCTTCCAGCAGGGCGAATGCGTAGATGATGAACAGGGCCTTGGTGCGAAAGTGGAGGGTGTATAGCAGGACCAGCAGAGACACCACTTCGATATTAGGCAAACTGGCCAGGGCGATTTGCAGAGCAAATATCAGCGCCGTGGCCAGCGCCAGAAAGGTGACATCCCGAACGGCAAGGCCGGGCTTAGTAGACCTCATACACCAGGGCGAAGCTGTCGCCGTCGGTGACGGGCTGGCTGTCTACGCCGTAGGAGCCGTACTCGTCGTTCACATAGATGGCCCAATATGCGCCGTCGGCGTCATAGTCGGCCTCCACGCCGTTGACGGAGGTGATGTAGAAGCCGTAATCGCTCTCCTCGCCGCCCAGTTCCACAGTGGTGTCGATGGCGTCCTTCAGGTAGTCGGCCTCGGTGTCGATTTCGTAGCTGTCGCTGCTGCCGTCCTCATAGGTGACGGTCAGGGTGATGTGCTTCGTCTCGGCTTCGGTGGCGCTGGCCTCGGCTTCAGCGTCGCTGCCTTCCGCCTGGGCGGCAGATTCCTCAGCGGCGGCGCTGGCGGAGGCGTCCTCCGTGACCACACTGGAGGCAGCGCTGCCGGAGGATTGGGAGGCGTCCGCGTCGGCGGAGCTGCCGCAGCCGGTGAGTATGGCCAGCGATAGCATCAGCGCAGTGAGCAGGGACAGGATACGGTAGTTGTGAGTTTTCATGGGTAGTTCCTTCTTTCCATAAATTGCGGAACCATGCTTGTGGCACAGGAGATATGGCGCCGTTTCCGTAGCTGGAAATCAGGAAAAAGGGCGCAAAGACCCCTCTGCCATGTCCTCCATCCCGGTTCCGGCAGGACGGAGATGCCCGGCGCGTATCTGACTGACCGCCTCAGAGGGCGTCTCACAGTGACCGACTCGCGGGGCTTCTGACCCCATTCCGCGCTGGTTCGGGCATACAACGGCATTATAACCGATAGGCGGCTGAGATGCAAGAGAAAAATAAGGGAACCTCCGACGCTCGGAGGTTCCGCAAAACAATCAGACTGTCCCTGCGCCGGAAAGTAGCATTATAATAGCATAGCTAAAACAAAAAATAAAAAGCCATCTTGACGGAAGCGGCCTTTTCTTGGTATGATAATAACAAGAGTACATTGCAGCGTAGGAATGAAGGCTGGAAGTCAGGGGGAATCGGCTTTGGCAAAGCAGGAGGAGCGGCATATTGATACGATTGACGATATTGCAAGGGAGTTGGGGGTCAGCAAGACCACTGTTTCCCGGGCAATTTCAGGAAAGGGCCGCCTGAGCACCGCCACCAGGGAGAAGGTGCTGGCCTACATTGAGGCCCACAATTACCGGCCCAACGCGGTGGCCAAGAGCCTGGCCAAGAGCAAGACCTACAATCTGGGGCTGGTGCTGCCGGTGGAGCTGATGGAGGGGGAGGCCTCCTTCTCTCAGGCGTGTATGAGCGGCATCTGCGAGGAGGCGTCCGCCAGGGACTACGATGTGATGATCTCCATGGTCAGCGACCAGGATACGGTGCAGATGGAGCGCCTCATCAACAAGCGGAAGGTGGATGGGTTGATTGTCAGCCGCAGCACTGTGGACTCCCCCGTGGTTGACCTGCTGAAGGCGCGGGAATTTCCCTTTATCACGGTGGGGTATACGCCTGATTTGACGCTGCTGACGGTGGACAATGAGAACCGCAAGGCCTGCCAGGACATCACCCGACAGCTGCTGGACAGAGGCAAGCGCCACCTGGTGCTGCTGGGCGGCGAGGAAAACTATTACGTCACCCAGGAACGGCGCATGGGGTTTGAGGAGGCCCACCGTCAGGCGGGTGTACCTTTGAGCCAGGCGCAGATGTTCCGCGAGATCAAGGACATCGAGACGACCCGACAGGCAGTGGACGCCGCCCTGGCCCAGGGGGCGGACTGCCTGGTCTGTATGGACGATTTCATTTGTCACTTGGCCCTGATCCTCCTGCGGGAGTGGCAGGTGTCGATTCCGGAGGATGTCAGCATCGTCAGCTTCTATGACAGCCGGCGGCTGGAGTACAACACACCCCCCGTCGCCAGCCTCTGGTTTGACGCCAGGGCGCTGGGCAAGCGGGCCTGCCAGATGCTGCTGGCCAAGATGGCGGGGGAGGAGCCTCAGAGCGAAGTTCTGCCCGGTTATGAAATCAGATGGCGGGGTTCCGTGCGCTGAGGATCGGGAGAACCTGGAACTGAAATTGGAACTGTAGATGGACAAAGGCTGCCCATCTACAGTTTTTTTGCCGTAAGGGGAAGAAAACAGGGGAAATGAAGAAAAAGGAAGTTGAAAAGTGGAGAAAAATGGAATAGTAAAAATGACGGAAAAAGGCGCCAATAAATTGTTTAAAATGGCGAATTGACAAACAGAGCGAGAAAGTGTATACTGGATACGGTGAACAACCGATTGCGCAAAAAGAACAATTTGCGCATAAGAAGTTGCGGCAAGTACATATTATTAGGAGGTACAAGCAATGAAGAAACTGTTAGCCCTGATCCTCGCCATGGCCATGGCACTGTCCCTGGTTGCCTGCGGCAGCTCGTCTGACGATACGGGCGATTCCGACTCCGGCGACGCATCCAGTTCCACCGGCGACGCATCCGAAGACAGCGCGACCGAGAGCGAGGGCGACGCATCCGAAGCGGAAGCGTCCACTGCTGACGCTGCTGCCAGCGGCGAAACCATCACCCTCACCGTCTGGGGCGCTGAGGAAGACCAGACCCTGCTGGCCGAGTTGGTGGAAGGCTTCGAGGAGACCTACTCTGACTACACCTTTGACATTCAGATCGGCGTGGAGTCCGAGTCCACCGCCAAGGACACCGTCCTCACCGACATCGAGGCCGCCGCTGATGTGTTCGCCTTTGCGGATGATCAGCTGGTTTCTCTGGTGAACGCCGGCGCCCTCCAGTCCATCGACGAAATGGACGCCGCCCTCCAGAACTATGCCGGAAAGAGCGTTGCTGACATCGAAGCTGCCAACGGCGCCGGCTCCGTCACCGCTGCCACTGCCAACGACACCCTGTATGCCTTCCCCATGGGCGGCGGCAACAACTATTTCCTGTACTATGATTCCTCCGTCCTGAGCGAAGAAGACGTCGCCTCCTGGGACAGCCTGCTGGCTGCCGCCGCTGAGGCCGGCAAGCAGGTGGGCATGACCATCTCCTCCGGCTGGTATAACGCCTCCTTCTTCCTGGGCGCCGGCTTCACCACCAGCCTGAACGATGACGGCACCACCAACATCGACTGGAACGGCACCTCCTCCCTGGGCTACACCGGTGTGGACGTGGTCAAGGGCATTCTGAGCATCACCGGCAACTCCGCCTTCATGGCCATCGCTGACGGCGACATCTCCAACCAGATCGCCTCCGGCAGCCTGGTCGCCGCCGTCTCCGGCACCTGGGACGCTGAGGCCGCTCAGGCCGCGTTTGGCGACGGCTATGCCGCCACCAAGCTGCCCACCTTCACCGTGGCGGGCGAGCAGGTTCAGATGGGCTGCTACTCCGGCTTCAAGCTGATCGGCGTCAACGCTTACTCTGAGAATGTGGGCTGGGCCACCCTGCTGGCTGAGTACCTGACCAATGAGGAGTCTCAGACCGCCCGGTTCGAGGCCCGTCAGCTGGCTCCCACCAACATCAACGCCGCCGCCGATGAGGCCGTTTCCGCCAACGTCGCCATCGCCGCTTCTTCCGCACAGGACGTGTACGGTGTTGTCCAGTCCGTCGGCGACAAGTTCTGGGATCCCACTGCCACCTTCGGCGAGATTCTGGCGCAGAACCAGCTCTCCGCTGACGATGACGACGCCATCCAGGCCGCTCTGGACGAGATGGTCTCCGGTGTCACCGCTGCAATCGAGTAATCCTTTCGCAGACGGCCAGTCATTGGACATAGCATGACCCACGGCCCGTATGCACAGCCGTGCATACGGGCCTGTTCTATCATGCGGGCATTTTGAAACTGAGAGATAAGGAGGCAGTGTATGAACAAGCTCAAATCCGGCCTGGGTTCTGTCGGGCAGTTCTTTGCGGACTTCGGCCACGCAGTGGCGGACGGCGATATCTTCGTCAAGCTTTCGCTGCTCTGGTTCGGCGCCGGTTATCTTGGTCGGAAGCAATATATCAAGTCGATTATTATGACCCTCTATGAGGCTGCCATCATTGTCTACACCGTGCTGGTGGGCATCCCCTACATCTCCGACTTCGGCACCCTGGGTACTGTGCAGCAGGAATCTGTCTTTAACCCGGTGACGATGAAGAACGAGTTTAACGACTATGACAACTCCTTCACCATCCTGCTCTTCTCCGTTATCACCCTGATTATCTGGGCCTTCGCCCTGTACACCTGGATGTACAACGTGAAGAACGTCTACCGCCTCCAGAAAGAGGCGGAGCGGGGCAGGCATATCAACAACTTCCGCGAGGACCTGAACGACTACATCAACCAAAAGTTCTACGTTACCCTGCTGGCGCTGCCTATCGTGGGCGTGGTGCTGTTCATTGTCGTTCCGCTGTTCGTCATGATTTTCGTGGCCTTCACCAACTATGACCAGAACCATATGCCCCCCAGCGCCCTGTTTGACTGGGTCGGCATCAAGAACTTCGTCAGCCTGTTTGGCGGCGGCGGCCTGACCGATACCTTCGGCTATGCCTTCGTCCGGGTCTTGGGCTGGACGCTGGTCTGGTCCTTCTTCGCCACTCTGACCACCTACTTTGGCGGTATTCTGATGTCGCTGCTCATCAACGGCAAGACCACCAGGGGCAAGGCGGTATGGCGTGTCCTGTTTATGATTACCATTGCCGTTCCCCAGTTCGTGTCCCTGCTGCTGGTGCGGAACTTCTTCGCGGATAACGGCATTATGAACACAATTCTTGCAAACATCGGCCTGACCGGATTTTTGCAGGACATCGGCGTGATTTCCAATAACTACATCCCATTCCTGACGGCGCCCGGCTGGGCCCATGTGATGATTATCCTCATCAACATCTGGATCGGCGTGCCCTATCAGATGCTGATTGCAAACGGCGTGCTGATGAATATCCCCTCGGAGCAGTTGGAGAGCGCCTCCATCGACGGCGCCAACAGCTGGCAGACCTTCCGCAACATCACCATGCCCTATGTGTTCAGCGTCACCGGCCCCGCCCTGGTGACGGACTTCGTCAAGAATATCAATAACTTCAACGTCATTTACCTGCTGACCTCGAATTTCTACACCACCACCAACCAGGCTATGGCCAACTCCCAAGCAAAGGAGACCGACCTGCTGGTGACCTGGCTCTTCACTTTGACTCAGGACTACTACAACTATAAGATGGCGGCGACGATTGGCATCATCATCTTTATCATCTGCGCGCTGTTCACGCTGATTGTCTTTAACAGAGTGGTAGCCCGTACAGGACAGGGGGATTTTGCGTCATGATCAAAAGGAAAACTGTCAGGGTGATTTTGAAGCACCTGTTTTTGGCCCTGCTGGTATTGATTTGGCTGGTACCCATCATCTGGCTGGTCGTCACCTCCTTCAGCGCCTACAATGGCCGGAACACCTCCACCTTCTTCCCCACCGAATGGAGCATTACCCAGTATGTCAAGCTGCTCACCGGCGCGGACACCGTTGCCAACTTTCCGGCGTGGTTTATGAATACGCTGGTGGTGGCCATCGCCAACTGCGTCGTCTCCAGCATCTTCGTGCTGATGGTGGCCTATGCTTTCGCGTGCATGGACTTCCGCGGCAGTAAGGGCCTGCAGAACCTGTCCGTTATCGTCAACCTGTTCCCCGGCGTGCTGTCCATGATTGCCGTCTACTTCGTCTTAAAGGCGCTGGGCCTGACGAACAGCCACCTGGGGTTGATACTGGTGTACTCCGGAGGCTCCGGTCTGGGCTACCTGATAGCCAAGGGCTTCTTCGGCACGGTGCCCAAGGCGCTGCAGGAGGCCGCCAAGCTGGACGGCGCCAGCGAAGCCCGGTGCTTCTTCCAGGTGGTGCTGCCCATGAGCCGCCCCATCATCGTCTATACCATCATCAACTCCTTCCTGGTACCCTGGATGGACTTCGTCTATGCGAAGATGATTCTGAACGCAGGCGTTTCCTCCCAGTGGACGGTGGCCATCGGCCTGTACAATATGCTGGATAAGAGCCTGATCAACAGCTACTTCGGCCAGTTCTGCGCCGGAGGCGTGCTGGTGTCCATCCCCATCTCCATTCTGTATATCATCATGCAGAAGTTCTATGTGGAGGGCGTCACCGGAGGCGCGGTCAAGGGCTGAGCCTGACCCACCTGAACAAGTTCATTTTCGTCCATTTGCCGGCAGGCGGAGTAAATTCCGCTTGTCGGCAAATATTGAGAAGAATGTGAAAGGACACTGATTACGATGGAGCAATTTGTCATCAACATTATCCATCGCCCTGAAATGGTGCCGGAATATGCCGAGAAGGTCACGGGCCAGGGCAAGGCGGAGGATTTGGGGCGCAAGGCGCTGCTGACGGAGAGCCTGGACATCTTCAAGACGCAGCAGGAGTGCGCCCATAAGAACGGCCTGAAAACCACCATCCAAATGACCTACGCCAGCCTGTTTAATGACGAGGCGGTGGCCCTGGCCAAGGAGCATCACGCCAGGTACGGGGACGAAATCGGCCTGACCCTGCTGGGCCTGCCCTGCGAGCAGTTCCGGGAGAAGTACAAGACCAAGGACTTCTGCATCTGGATGTTCTCCATGGAGGACAAGAAGGCCATCGTCCGGGACGTGTTCGAGAAATTCTATGACCGGTTCGGCTTCTACCCCGAGTCCACCGGCTCCTACTACATGGACGCGGAGCTTATCAACTTCGTGAAGGAGGAGTATCCCTCCGTCAAGTGCGCCGTGGCCACCTGCTGGGAGGAAGGCCCCAAGGCTTACCACACCTGCAACAACAGCTGGTACACCTTCATGGACGGCGGCCCCTGGGCCCCCTGGATTCCCTCCAGGCAGAACACCCACGCCCCCGCCGCCAATGCGGAGGAGGATTCCGGCATCGTCGCCATCCCCCACCTGAGCCGCGACCTGCTGGCCTGCTATGACGGCAACGGTTCCAACTTCGGCACCCACCCCCAGAACGTGCTGCGGGGCATGATTTACGATACGGACACCTGGGAGTATCCCTACCTCTATAACCTCATCGACCAGTACCGCGC
This sequence comes from Clostridiales bacterium, assembly GCA_021201475.1. GTDB lineage: Bacteria > Bacillota > Clostridia > Oscillospirales > Oscillospiraceae > Onthomonas. Next base: position 4,676 of record JAJQEV010000116.1, on the reverse strand, counting down.
TCTGGCAAAGTATAACAACGGCTATGCCTACAACATGATGTTCGTCGGCCCCGGCTGGATGAACAAGATGGGCCGCTGGGAGGCCCCCTATGAGCTGCTGAAGAAGTCCTACGAGGACGGCTGCGCCTACTACGGCCAGCTGAAAAAAGAGGGCAAGCTGGTGGATATGACCATGAGCGAGTTCGCGGACTACTACCGGGAGAAAAAGCACTACACCGAGCCGGAGTGCGCCCTGTGGCGGGATATCCTCTACGGCAGCAAGAAGCAGCTCTTCTGGTACTGCGACCCCTACCTCCGGGCCTGCGTCAACATGGACCAGGGCGGGGCCATCGTGGATTTGCGGCCCTATGTAGCGAAGCTGAACTGGCCGGTAGGCATCGGCACTCCCCATATCCAGGACGCCAGCTATCCCTTCCTGATTCAGGAGAAGTACCGGGCGGGCTACTTCACCCACTACGCCGGGGAGGGCACGGTGCGCAGCGCCAAGCTGTCCTGCGGCGGGGAGGAGGTAGACCTGTGCCTGTGCCGGACGAAGGCCCACTTCTCCCAGGAGGGGAACGACCGCATCCTGACCCTGGACCCGGTGGAGGTGGTCTTTGCCGACGTGACGGTGAAGCTGCAAACGGTCATCACCTTCCCGGAGGGGAAGAGCTGCATCAAGATGGAGCGCCGCATCCTGGAGATGAGCGACCCCAGCGCGGACGTGACCATCAACGAGTATATGGTGGGCTGCTACGGCACCACGGAGTATCCGGAGGATATGTCCTCCCTGACCCTCCGGGTGGAAGCCAGGGCGGACAGCGCCGTTATCCCCTACGAGTACCGCTGCCGGGAGGCCGGCGCAGCGGACGCCCAGCGGGTCAGCTGCACCCTGCCCCCCATTGACACGGTGGTGTCCATGACCTGCCAGGGTCGGGACAAGGCCGGCTATGTGAAGGAGGGCTATGCGTTCAGCCCCATGTTTACCCTGGGTTATACCGGTAAATTGCAGGAGAAGGAGGTCTTTACCACATGGCTCAATCTGGAAAAGGCAGACTGAATTACCGCTGCCCCTCCTGCTTCATGCGGGATTTGGACATCGATATGTTCTATGACAGCGACCGGCAGGAATACTATTGTATCCGCTGCCAGTATGTTGGCACGGAGGAGGACGTGCTGGAAAAGAACCAGCTGGCACGCTTCCGGTACCGCGACATGATGAAGCGGATCGTGGACTTCGAGGATTTCAGCGACTAAATCAGCAAGCAAACCAGTTTCCCCATCGGACCGGCGGGGTGCGCCCCTTCCCGTTCGGTGGGGATTTTCAAACGGAACAGAAATGAGGAATCAGTTTGGACGCATGGATCAAGGGCATGGACCTCTCCACCCTGCTGGAGGTGGAGGAGTGCGGCGGGACCTTTTCCGACCACGGCGTACCCGGCGGAGCCATGGAGATTTTAAAGCGCTACGGCATGAACATGGTGCGCCTGCGGCTCTGGAACGACCCCTACAGCGAGGCGGGGGAGCCTTACGGCGCAGGCACCAACGACCTGCCCCGTACCATGACCCTGGCCCGCAGGGCGAAGGCCCTGGGCCTGGGCTGGCTGCTGGACTTCCACTACAGCGACTTCTGGGCCGACCCCGGCAAGCAGACCGTCCCCAAGGCCTGGCGGGGCCTGGACGAGGCGGGGCTGGCGGACGCCGTCTACACCTACACCCGTGACGTGCTGCGCACCCTGGGCGAGGCGGGGCTGATGCCGGACATCGTGGCGGTGGGGAACGAACTGACCAACGGCCTGCTCTGGCCCTACGGCAAAACGCCCAACTTTGGGGCCATCGTCCGCTTCCTGAACGCGGCTATCCGCGCCGTCCGGGAGGCGGACGGAAATATTCCCGTGATGTTGCACCTGGATAACGGCGGGAACAACGCCCTGTACCGTTCCTGGTTTGACAGCTACTTTGCCCACGGCGGCGCGGACTTCGAGTATATCGGCCTGAGCTACTATCCCTTCTGGCACGGCACGCTGCTGGACCTGGAAGCCAATATGAATGATATTGCGGTGCGCTACCGGAAAAATTTAATCTTGACAGAGGTCTCTACAGCGTTTACCATGGAGGAGTATCAGGCGTATGAGCAGCTGCCCGACGCCCTGCGGAAGGGGATGGCAACAACGTCTGCCCTGGTGGAGCCGGTGCCCTATCCCATGAGCCCTGAGGGGCAGTCCGCCTTTCTGGAGGACATTATGGAGCTGATTCGCGCCGTGCCGGAGGGCCGGGGCAAGGGCTTCTTCTACTGGGAGCCTGCCTGGCTGCCCGTGCCGGGCAGCGGCTGGGCCAACGACGCCGCCCTGGCCTACACCGGAGAGCGGGGGCCCGGCGGCAACGAGTGGGCGAATCAGGCCCTCTTTGACTACGAGGGCCGGGCGCTGCCCGCCCTGGAGACCGTTCGGAGCTTTCAAGCGTAAACCCTAACAGAGACAGGAGCATCCCATGAGAAAGGACTATCAGGACTATCAGGAGCAGGAAGAACAGGTGGAGTACGACAGGTATGGCAACCCCAAGAAGAAGCGCCGCAGGCGCTACATCCCTGTCACCGCGGCGAAGATGAAGGTGTTTGGCTGCGTCACCATGCTGTGCTACAGCATCGGGGTGGCCGTCTTCCAAAACGGGCTGCTCCGTATGGATAACTACACGACCACGGAGCTCTCCGACCTGCTTGCCAACGACTCCGATTTAATGACGCTGGCAGGCTGGGCCTCCGCGTTCCAGATGATCGGCGGGCTGGCAGTGCCCATTTTCGCCTTCCTGCTGGTGGAGGGCTTTCGGCGCACCAGCAGCTATAGGAACTACTTCCTGAGCCTGCTGGGCTTCGCGGTGCTCAGCGAGGTACCCTATGACCTGGCCATGAGCGACAGCTTCTGGGACCCGTCCAGCCAGAACGCCCTGTTCAGCATGGTGATTTGCCTTGCCATGCTGTACGGCCTGCGGATGATGGAGAAGAAGGGCTTCCAGTACCGGCTGATGCAGATTCTGCTGGTGATTGCGGGGGTGCTGTGGTGCGAGCTGCTGAACCTGGCCTTTGGCCTGTGTGAGGTGCTGCTGGTGGCGGTGTATTACCTCCTCTATGACCGGCGGGGCGTCAAGGTGCTGCTGGGCTGCGCCATCAGCATCATGTATGTCACGGCCCCCTTCTCCGGCTACCTCATCTGGGGCTATGACGGGCAGCAGGGCTGGCATGAGAATAAGTATGTGTTTTACCTCTTTTACCCCGTTCACCTGTTGATTCTGGGCTTCGTCGTTCACTTTTTACTGTAACAGAAAAACAACAGCGCAGCAGGGCCGGAGCGTTCCGGTTCTGCTGCGCTGTTTGACTCTATAATGGGGAAGCGTCAGGACGGATTCGGCTGGGCGTTGCCGGAATCCTGGAGCTGCTTCATGGGGATTTGGCCGGGGCCGGGCAGGCTCATGCGCTTCTTGCGTTCGCTGGAGTAGGACAGCTTGGCGTGGATGCGCTCCACGTCCCGGTTCTCCACCGCCACCCGGTAGGCGTGCAAGTTTTCCTCCAGCCGTTTCAGCACCACGGTCAGGGCCGGGGCGTTCATGGAGAACAGCTCCGTCCACATATCCACGTCCAACGCGGCCACCCGTGTCACGTCCCGGAAGCTGCCCCCTTCAAAGCCCCGGCACTGGAACAGCTCCGCATCGTCGCACACCGCCACAGCCACGATGTGCATCAGCTGGCTGGTGTAAGCGATGATGGCGTCGTGCTGTTCCGGGGTGGTGTTGACGATGTCCTTACAGCCGATGTATTTCGCCAACCGCTCAATGAGGGCGATATGCTCCCCGGTGCTGGCAGCGCGGGGGGTCATAATGAAGTGGGCGTTCTGGAACAGGGTGGGGAAGGAGTTCTCGATGCCGGAGAACTCCGTGCCCGCCATGGGGTGGCAGCCGATGAAGTCCACCTCCGGGGGCAGGGCCTCCGCCGCCTCCATGACGCAGGTTTTGATGCCGCAGACATCGCTGACCAGGCTGCCCGGCCGGAACAGGGGGGCGTACTGCTTCAGGTAATCCACGATGATATGAGGGTCCATGCACAGGAAGGTCAGGTCGGCCTCCGGCAGCGCCTCCTCCGGGGACAGGGAACCACGGTCAATGATTTGGTGGGAGAGGGCATAGTCCAACGTGGCCTGGCGGCGGGCCACGCCGATGATCTCATACCCCTCAAACCCCTTCAGGGCGCTGGCTAGGGAGCCGCCGATCAGCCCCAGGCCGACGATTACGATTTTTTTGCCCATAGACGCATCCCGCTCCTTTGCTCCGGCAGGGCCGGAGCGGTCATTTTCCTTACTTTAGCACGTTTCCCCCAGCGGGGTCAAGCCTTTTCCGGGGGAAAGCACGGAAATCAAGTTTTCGGTCAAGTGTACCAAAGAAACCTCTCAATCAGCTTCGCTGACAGCGTTACCGCTTCGCGGCACTTACGCCCTTTCAGGGGGAGCCAATAACGTAGTGATTACAACAACTTTTTGCCTTCCCGGAAAGGCAATGTCATCAATTTAAGGATTAAACTTCATTTATCTAAAGAAAAAATACACTTCCGCACTGAAAATCAGATTAGCACGACCAAAGGAAAAGCAGAATGTTACCCAGCCGCCATGGGCGGCAGTCTCAGCAGGTATCAAGTCACATCGTCTCTAACG
>JAJQEV010000031.1 GCA_021201475.1 Clostridiales bacterium | reverse complement strand
CCTGCGCCCCCCGCTCCCCCCGCTGTGCCGCCCCTGGAGGACGAGGCACCCCAGGCAAAGCCCGCCAAAAAGAAGCACAGCGCCCTGTTCTGGGTGCTGCTGGTGCTGCTGATTTGCGTCGGCGCGGAGACGGTGGTCAACGTGGTGCGGACCTTCACCGGATTTTCTGTCTCCGGTGATGTCTACTATGAGGACGGCGACGACGGCTTCTTCTACTACTATGACGACGGCGAGGAGGATGGCCTCTACAGTGATGCAGCGGAAGAGGCGTACGAGTTGCCCGCCTACACTGGGGACAGCTCCGGCCTGGCGGTGACGCTAGTGTCCAGCGCGGGAAAGACGGCGCTGACCTATCAGGAGTTGTACGCCAAGTGCCTCCCCTCCATGGTCAGCATCACGGTGACGGCCGGTTCCTCCGGCGGCACCGGCTCCGGCATCATCCTGACGGAGGACGGCTACATCCTGACCTGCAACCATGTAGTGGAGGACTCTGAGACCTGCACCGTGCTGACCTATGATGATACCTCCTACACCGCCACCCTGGTGGGCTCCGACGCCCAAACCGACCTGGCCATCCTGAAAATCGAGGCCACCGGCCTGACCCCGGCGGAGTTCGGCAATTCGGATGAATTGCAGGTGGGGGACGAGGCCCTGGTCATTGGCGACCCCCTGGGCAGCAGCTTCCGGGGCACCCTGACCAATGGCATCATCTCCGGCATCAACCGCAGCGTCTCCAGCAACGGCTACGCCATGACCCTGATTCAGACCACCGCCGCCGTCAACAGCGGCAACTCTGGCGGCGCGCTGTTCAACATCTACGGCCAGGTGGTGGGGGTGGTGAACCTGAAAATGGTCACCTCCAGCAGCAGTGAGGCCACCGTGGAGGGCATGGGCATGGCCGTCCCCTCCACCACGGTGGAGAGCATCGTCGCCCAGCTGGCCGCCGAAGGCGTGGTACATCGCCCCGCCCTGGGCATCACCTGCTCCAGCATCAGCGAGGCCACCTCTGCCATCACCGGCATTCCGGAGGGGCTGATGGTGCAGAGCATCTATGACGCCTCCGACTGCGCCGCCCAGGGGATTCAGCTCTACGACCTGATCACCGCCGCCAACGGTGTAAGCGTCACCACGGTGCAGGAGTTCAAGGAAGTCATCGCCGACCTGGACATCGGCGACACCGTCACCCTGACCATCTACCGGGACGTGAACCTGCCGGAGGACGCCCTGGAGGATGATGAATACGGCGAGGCGGATTCCTCCCTCTTCGACGAATCGGAGGAGGACGAGGCGTACGAATACGACTACCAATATTATGGGGAGATCACCGTCACCCTCATTGACTCCCTGCTGATGGAGTAAGGACACCTCACGCATAAAAGCGCCTGCTTTTGGATAGAATAGCCCTATCCGGAAGCAGGCGTTTTTCCATGCAGAATCCCCAAGAAACAGCAAAGGAAGCAGAGCTATGAAATTGCAGGACATTATGACGAAGAACGTAGTCACCATCACGCCGGAGGAGAGCGCCTCCCTGGCTGCCCGGCTGCTGACCCGGCACAACCTGGGGGCGCTGCCGGTGTGCTCCTACGACGGGCGGCTCCTGGGCATCGTTACCGACCGGGACATCGTCACCCGCTGTGTGGCCGCCGACCAGGACCCACACCGGGTCCCCGTCCAGGACATTATGAGCCGTGAGCTGGAGACCGTCGGCCCGGAGGATGACCCGAAGGCCGCCGCCCGGCAGATGGCCGCTGCCCAGGTGCGGCGGCTGCCGGTGGTACAGGACGGAAAGGTGGTGGGCATGGTCTCCCTGGGGGATCTGGCCACCAACCGCCGCTGCGACACGGAGGCGGCCAGCGCCCTCACCGAAATCTCCGAAAACATCCGCAGAACGCGGTAACAAGGCAAAACCAGCGCCGTCCAGCGTTTTACAGGCTGGACGGCGTTGGTTCGTTTTATCACATGGAAACAGATTTCAAAATCACGCCGCTCATGGGGGGCAGCAGCAGATGCAGCGCCCCCTGCTGGGCCTGCACCACGGTTCCCCGCATCACATCCACCGCGAAGGAACGGGGCCAGGGGATAGTGACCTCCTCCACCGCGTTGCCCGCGTTGACCGCCGTGGCGTATACCTCCCGGCCCTGGGTGCGCAGGAAGCTCAGGCTGTGGCCCGTACAGCTGCCCCAGGACAGCTCCCCCTGCCGCAGGGCGGGGGCGGTCTTCCGCAGGTTCCCCAGCGTCCGGTACCATTGCAGCAGGGTCTTGTCCTCCTTCCCCCAGGGGTAGGGGCCGCGGTTGAATGGGTCCTCAAAGCCAGTCATGCCCGCCTCGTCCCCATAGTACACCGTGGGGGCTCCGGGGAAAGTGAACAGCACCATCGTCCCCAGCTTCAGGAGGGCAACGCCCCGCTCCCGCTGCTGGTCGGTCATCACATAAGTTGCCCGCCAATCCTTGGTCTGCTGGCCCATGTCGCTGCCCACCCCCAGGTAGGTCAGGATGCGCAGGGTGTCATGGGTGCCCAGGGCATTCATGGCGGAGTAGAAAGCGAAGGGCGGGTAGTTCTCCCGCAGCGTCTCCATCTCGTCCCGAAAGGCCGCGCCCTGACCCCCCAGCAGGAAGGAAATCAGCGCCGTGCGGAAAGGGTAGTTCATCAATCCGTCCAGGTGCTTCCCCAGCAGGTGGCAGCGGCGGACGCCGTAGGCCACCTTGGTGGTGCCGTCCTCCCAGACCTCGCCAATGACGGCGGCGTCCGGCTTCTCCGCCCGGGCTGCGGCGTGGATGCCCTCCACAAAGTCGTCCGGCAGCTCGTCGGCTACGTCCAGCCGCCAGCCGTCCGCCCCGGCCCGCAGCCAGCGGCGGACGATGGAATCCTCCCCCGCGAAGATGAAGTTCCGGTAGCCCTGGCTGTTTTCGTTGGCGGCGGGGAGGGTGCGGATGCCCCACCAGCAGTCATAGTCGTCCGGCCAGTGCTTCCAGTCGAACCAGTCATAATAGGGGGAGTCCTGGCTCTGGGCCGCCCCCGGCTCCGGGTAGTAACCGTCGCCGTTGAAGTAGCGGGAGGTATAGCCGGTGTGGTTGAACACGCCGTCCAGAATCACCCGTATCCCCCGCTGGTGGGCCGCCTGGCACAGGGCGGCAAAGTCCTCATTGGTGCCCAGCATGGGGTCGATGTTCGTATAGTCCGCCGTGCCGTAGCGGTGGTTCTCCGGCGCTTCAAAGATGGGGCAGAAGTAGATGGTCTCCACCCCCAGGGAGGCGATATAGTCCAGCTTCTCCGCCACCCCCTTCAGGCTGCCGCCGAAGAAGTCCCGGTTCGTCACCACCGGCTCCCCGGTGGGGTGGAGGCCGCTAGCGTACTCCGGGGCATCGTCCCAGCGTTGATGGACGGTGCGGCCCCCCACCATGCCGGTGGGGTCTGGCACCTCCGTCCGGCAGAACCGGTCGGGGAAGATTTGATAGCACATCCCCTGGCCAAACCAGTCGGGCACCTGCTCGCTGCCGTCATAGACGGTGAGCTGATGGGTCTCCAGTTCCACGAACCTGCCGTTCAGCCCCTCCAGGCGGAACTTGTACCAGACCAGGCCCACATAACCGGTGGTGTCCAGGCTGCCGGTAAAGAGGTCGCGCCCTCCCTCGGCGGCCGCCCAGGGCATGGGAACGGTGACCAGCCGATTGGCCTGGAACTCAAACCATGCCAACAGGGTCGCCCGGGAAAAACCCTCTGTCCGAGGCGGACGGAGGGTGAACTTCACCGTGGTCCCAGAAGGCACCGCCCCATAGGGGGTCTTATAGCTCCGGTCGCGAGAGTTGTAGATGGGGGTGTCAGACACTGGAATCAATCCTTCGCTCAATTTTTTTCAAAGCTTGAGTTGCTCTTGTACATCCGTCAGTTGATCAGCGCGTTTTCCGCGTTGACCCGTTCCAGCGTGGCATCGTCGGAGAAATAGTACTCCAGAATCGCCGCCGCGATCATGGCCGTATCCGCGCCCTGGGTAGGGGATTTCTCCACCACGGTGCAGATGGCGATTTCCGGGTCGTCATAGGGGGCAAAGGCTACGATGACGGCGTTGTACAGCCCCGTACTGCCCAGCTGGGCGGTACCGGTTTTCAGACCCACATCAACGCCCCAGGAACGCAGGGTGTCGAAATCCGTGATGTTATCCGCGTCGATAACCTCGCCCATGCCGGTTTTGATTGCTTCATAGCCCTCATCGCTGAGCTCCACATGGTTCAAAATGGTGGGCTCCACCACGGTGATGAGCTCGCTGTTGTCATAGGACTTCACACTTTTCAGGAAGTGGGCGGAGTACCGGTCTCCCCCGTTGATGAAGGTGGCGATATAGTTGGCCAGCTGGAGGGGAGTGAACTGGTTGTCGCTCTGGCCGATGACGGCGGACATGGTCACACCTGCGGTCCAGGTGGCGCCTACGGATTCGGAATACTCCGGACCGGCGTTGACGCCAAGGCTCTCAGACAGCTCCACCCCCGTAGAGACCCCCAGCCCGTACTGCTGGGCATAATCCGTCAGCGTGTCAATACCGATCAGGTCAGCCACATTATAGAAGAACACGTTGCAGGAATCCCGGATGGCGTCTGCCACATTCTCCGTGCCGTGGCCCTTGCTGTACCAGCAGCGATACACCCAGTCGTAGTACTGGAAGGTGTAGTTGCATTCAAAGGTGGTGGTGGTGGTGATAGCTCCGGAGCTGAGCGCCGCCGTGGCCGAACAGATCTTATAGGTGGAGCCCGGCGCATAGGTACCCTGCAACGCCCGATTGTACAGGGGTTGCAGTTCATTTGCCGCAAGCTCCTCATAGTCCTCCGTATAGCTTGCAGCAGAGTACGTGGGCCAGGAGGCGCTGGCCAGGATTTCGCCGGTGTCGATGTCCACCACCACGGCGGCGCTGCCGCCGGCGCCGTCGTTGATACTCTCGGTGTACTTCTCCAGGGCGTCCTCTGCGGCCTCCTGGAGCTTGATGTCAATGGTCAGGGTGACGCTGTTCCCCGCCTGGGGCTCCTCCGTGTACTCCTCGGAGATGATGTTGCCGTCGGCGTCCTTCGTCACCGTCTTTGTGCCGTCTGTCCCCCGGAGGTACTCCTCAAAGGCGGATTCCACACCGGACAGGCCGATGATGGAGTCCATGCTGTAGCCCTCCGCCAGATAGGTCTCCTTATTCTCGCTCCAGCTCTCGGCGGAGATGGCACCCACCTGACCCAGCAGGACGCCGGCATAGTCGGTGTTATAGGAGCGCTCCGTGGTGGCCACGATGTTGACCCCGTCCAGGCCCTCCTCCTTCACCACGCTGATGAAACTGAAGTCCACGTCCTCCAGGAAGTAGTAGTCCGTCCAGACGATCTGATCCACACCGGAGCGCAGCAGGGCAGAGTACAGCACCCCCAAAATTTCCAGCTTCCGCTCCGGGTCCAGGCTGCCGTCAATGCTGAAGGTGTTGCACATCTGGCGAATCAGCGTGTTGGCGCTGGTGCCGGTGGTGCCCCAGCCCATGTTCTGGCACAGGGTGTTCAGCCTGGTCGCGGTGTAGGTACCGTTGGAAACCACCACATAGGGCGTGTCTGTGGTAAAGGCAAAGCTGCCGCTGTCCTCATCGTACTCCACCGGGAACTCGCTGTTGTTCCACTCCAGCCCCTGCGCTTCACAAAGCTCGATGAGCTTGACCACGGTGGCAGCCTGCTCGGCCTCGGTGCCCATGCTGTCGATGTCCAGCTCCACGTTGTAGATGGTGGTGTTGGTCACCAGCTCCCGACCATACCGGTCGTAGATGTTCCCTCTGGCGGCCTCCACCGTCTCGGTGGAGGAGGTCAGGCTCAGGTCGGTGGAGGAGGAATCGGTGATGGCGTTGACCACCTGGGCGTCGTACAGCAGATAGAAGAAGTAGACAAATACCACCGCCAGGGCCACAATAATGCATACGGTTCGGGTTACAAATTTTTTACCTTCCACTGGGATACCTCAAAAATCAGAAAATGCGGCTCGGAGTTGTCGCTCTCCTCAGGGGATACGGGTCAGTCCGCCTTCGGCTGGCACCTTTGGTGTACCCACCAGAAGAGCAGGTAGCTGGGCAGGGCAAAGACCAGGGTATACAGCCCCTCCGGCACGGCGATAGCCAACAGGGTGTCCAGCTCAATGAGATAAAAGGTGTGGCGCAGCCAGACCAGGAACACCTCTAACAATGCGACGCCTGCCACATCGCTGACCAGGACGCCTACGATGGTGCGCCCGATTTTATCGGCAAAGACGCCTGCCAGCACCCCCAACAGGGTGCAGGCCAGAATCATAACCGCGCCGATGCGGTAATAGACCAGGGCGCAGAGGATGCCCACCGCCAGCCCAAACAGGCTGCCGGAGAAGCTGCCCTCCAGACAGGCCACCGTAATCACCGCCAGCGGGGCCAGCAGGGGCACTCCGCCGGAAATGGGGTACCGGTTGAACACACAGCACTCCAGGAAAAACAGCAGAAAAAACGCCAGAATGTACAGCGTCCACTTCATCAGGCTGCCGCGACTGCGCAGCATAGCAGGGCCCCCTTTCAGCTGGCGGAAAATTCCTTTACAATAAAGACCTCGCTCAGCTCACTGAAGGTCACAGCGGGCGTGATGATGGCATAGTTCTCAATGCCGGCGGCGTCGGTGCGCACCTCGTCCACCGTTCCAATCACCAGCCCGGATGGGTAGATACCCGTTTCGCCGGAGGTCAAAACCTCGTCTCCGGCGATGAGTTGGGCCTCGGAGGAGAGGTAGGTCAGCATACACTTGCCAGCGCTCATGGTGGAGAGGTCGCTTTCCAGCATGGCGGAGTCATTGGTGCGGTAGACCACCGCGCCCACGCTGATGTCCGGGTCGATGATGGTGACGACGGTACACCAGTTGGTGCCCACCTCCGCCACGACGCCCACCAGATTGCCGGTCTCCGTAATGACGCACTGATTGACCGCCACCCCGGAGGAGGAGCCCTTGTTCAGCGTCAAGGTGGATTCCCAGCTGGTGGTGGAGCGGCCTGTAACGGTGGCATCCTCAAATACCATATCGCTCCGCTTCTCCGCCAGATTCAGCAGTTCCCGAAGGCGCTCGTTTTCGTCCAGGGCGTCCTGGGCCTCCCGGTTCTCCTCCCGCATCTCGGCCACCTCCTGCTCCAGGTCGGCCACCTTCTGCTGCAATTCCTCATAGCGGAAGGCGTAGTCATACACGCCCTCCACCCAGGAGAAGAAGCTGTTGGCCCCGTTGCGGAAGGGGGTGGCGATCACCCCCACCAGATTGGTCAGCGGCGCGGTGAAGTTGGGCACCACAGCGCTGCCCAGGGTCAGCCCGGCGGTGAGGAACAGCGCCGCGATAATCACCCAAAAGCCGTGTTTTTGGAAAAAATTCTTCAAGTGAAACGTCCTTTCCTGCAAGACGCCCGGGCGTTTGCATCAGACGATGGCTGCGCTCATCAGATGGACTGCACCCCAAAGCGGCCCAGCATACGGTTCAGGCAGCTGATAGGCAGCCCCACTACATTATAATAATCTCCCTCTATCTTGTCAATAAAGAGGGCGCCCCGGCCCTGGATGCCGTAGGCTCCCGCCTTGTCCATGGGCTCGCCGGTGGCGATGTAGGCCAGCATCTCCCGCTGGGTCAGGGTGCAGAAGGTGACTTTGGTGGTCTCGTGGCGCAGCTCCACCTCGTCGCCGCAGACCACGGCCACGCCGGTATGCACCAGATGCTTGCGTCCGGACAGGGCGGTCAGCATTTGCAGCGCTTCCGCCGCGTTTTTGGGCTTGCCCAGGATGTGGCCGTCCAGCACCACGATGGTGTCCGCGCCGATGACCACCGCATCCTCCCCCTGGTTCGCCGCCACCTCTCTGGCCTTGTGGAGGGCCAGCCGCTCCACATACTCCTCCGGCGGGAGGGTAAGGTCTGCCTCCTCCTTCCCCTGGGCGGGAATGGTCTCAAAGTCCTGAAATCCCATCTGCTCCAGCAGGGCCTTCCTGCGGGGAGACTGGGATGCTAAAATCAACTTCATGATACTCGTACCTTCTTAATTCAACCTTAACACGGCTCATTTCCCGGTGGAGCCGAAGCCCCCCGCACCCCGCGCCGTCTCATCCAAATCGTCCACCAGCCGGACAGTTGCCTGGGCCACGGGGAGGATCGCCATCTGGGCGATGCGGTCCCCCGGCCGGACGGTATAGGGGGCGTCGCCAGCGTTGGCCAGGCAGACCATGATTTCCCCCCGATAGTCGCTGTCAATGACCCCCACGCAGTTGGCGGGGGCGATGCCGTACTTCGTCCCCAGCCCGCTGCGGGCGAAAATCAGTGCCACATACCCCGCGTCCGGCAGGGCGATGGCAAAGCCGGTGTGGATGGTAGCCCGCTGGCCGGGGGCGATGGTCACCGCCTCGTCCATGCAGGCGTGAAGGTCCATGGCGGCGGCCCCGGCGCTGGCGTAGTAGGGTACGGGGATGTCCCGGCCGATCTTATCGGAAAGGGCTTTGATTTTCAGTTCCATAGCAATTAACCTCATTTTTACGTTACGGGTCGGTCACTCCACCTCCCGGAAGTACAGCCCCCGGGTGTAGGCGGCGGGCACATCGTTGTTCCGGCCCAGATAGCGGCCCAAAATGCGGGCGCACTCCGCTCCCGTCTCCGTGGTGAAGCGCAGCCGGGCTGCCCACAGCCCCACATGGGTGTAGACCTCCGGCTTGTCCGCCAGGAACAGGGGGACGGCGTTCAAAATCTCGTTCCGGCAGCCGTAGGCCCGCACCACCGGGAAGCGCATCCGCTTCCGGTCAATCAGCGCCGGTGTCTGTCGGCAGCCCTCCGTGCAGCTTCCGGTGCGGTTTTTCACGATGCAGTTTTCCGTAATCATCAGGGGCAGGCGGCCATAGACCAGCAACTCCGTGTCCAGACATTTGGACAAATCCCGCACCCGCTCCCGCCGCTGCTCAAAGGACAGCACCGCAGAGGCAAAGCCCAGCCGTTTCAGCTCGACAAGGGTCTCCGAATTGTAGGCCCCCAGGCCAAAATCCCCCCGCACCACCGGGAAGCCGGCCTCCTTTGCCAGCGCCAGCCCCGCCAGGGTGGAGGCATAGGCGGTATCCACCCCCCAGCGGCGGAGGGTGGCAAGCTGCCTGAGGCAGCCCGCCCGCTCCCTGTCCCACAGGATGCGGGGCAGCGTCACCGCCGGGGTAATGCCCAGGGCCTGCATCCGGCCCACCGCGTCCTTCGCCTGGAGCATGGCCTCCAAATCCAGGGCAATCAGCGCGGGGCGCAGCGCCAGCAGCTCATCCGTCACCTGCTCCGCTTTGGCGCAGGACAGGGTGAACCGGCACTCCTCCGCCCGGTTCTCCACCTTCGGGCAGGGGGTATAAGCGCCCGTCCGCCGGTTCAGCGGGGCGATGCGCTGCCTGGAGAGGGCGTCCAGCGCCTCCCGGCGCAGGGCGTTCATCTGGGAGACGGGGAGGGAAAGCCCCTCCTCCACCTCCGCATGGACAGATGCACAGAAATAGGGGGTGCCGCCGGTCTTGGCAAACTGCCCCTCCAACTGCTCCGCCGTAACGGAGCGGCGAAGGGCGGCCTCCGGCGGCGGGGCGATGACGGCGGCCCGATGGCCGTCCTCATCCTCCGCCGTAACGGCGACAGAGTCCCCCGCCCGCACACAGGCGGACAGGCGCACCGGCACCAGCGGTACCTCCCGCTGATAGCCCTTCCGGGCCTCAGCGAACAGCGGCTCCGGCAGTGGCTCCTTCTCATGGATGCCGAACATCTCCGGGCCGGTGCGGCCCTGGTAGTACCCGTCCGTAAAGCCCTGACGGGAGAAGGCCAGCCGAAGCTGCTCCAGCTCCTCCCGGGTGGGGCTGCGTTTTTCTTTCAGAGCGGCAGCGTAGATGCGGGTGACGACGGCCACATACTCCGGCCGCTTCATCCTGCCCTCGATTTTGGCGCAGGCTACCCCCATATCCTCCAGCTCCCGCAAATGCTCCGCCAGGCTCATGTCCTTCAAGGACAGAGGATAGCCCTCCGCCCGCTTGCCCCAGCCGTACTGGAGGCGGCAGGGCTGGGCGCACATCCCCCGGTTGCCGCTGCGTCCGCCGATGACGGAGGAGAGGAAGCACTGGCCGGAATAGCACATACACAGCGCCCCGTGGACGAATACCTCTATCTCCACCGGGCTGTGGGCGCAGATGTGGGCGATGGCGTTTCTGGACAGCTCCCGGCTCAACACCACCCGGGTCATCCCCAGGTCTGCGGCGGCGCGTACCCCGTCCAGGGAATGAATCGTCATCTGGGTGGAGGCGTGAAGGGGCAAATCCGGGGCCACCCGCCGCACCACGGCGGCAACGCCCAAATCCTGCACCAGCACCGCGTCCACCCCCAGGCCGCTGGCATAGGCGGCCAGCCGGGCCGCCTCCTCCAGCTCCCCATCCCCCAGCAGGGTGTTCAGGGTCAGGTAGACCCGTACCCCCCGGAGGTGGCAGAAGTCCACCGCCTCTCGGAGGGCGGCGTCGTCAAAGTTGGCGGCTCCCCGGCGGGCGTTGAAGTTGCCGGAGCCCAGGTAGACGGCGTCCGCCCCGCTGTGCACGGCGGCAATGACCGATTCCTGCCCACCGGCAGGGGACAGCAGCTCCATCATCGGCGGGATGCGCTCACTTCTTGCCCAGCTGGAGGCGGACGATTTCCCGCTTGGCCTCGCTGAGCTGGCTGTCCAGCTTGCCCTTCTCGTCCAGGGCCTCCTTCAGCTGGCGGCGCAGGTCCTCGTTGGAGGCAACGGCATGGTAATAGTTATCCGCCACGTTCAGGGCGGTCATCACCGCCACATCCAGGGCGGAGGCCCGGGACTCTCCCTTTAGCTCCGCCATCTGCGCGTCCACATAGGCGGCCACCTTCTCCACATAGGCGGTATTGTCTGCGCTGGACAGAATGTAGTTCCGCCCCGCAACGGTGACAGTGACTTTATTTTTCATACTGCTCCCTCCCGTATCTTTTTTTAGAAGTCAGACAGACAGATTATTAAATAGTATACCACATCTGGTGGAAAATGGGAACCGATTTTTTACTGAAAATGCAGGATTTCTCTCACCGGTCAGCGTCTGCGCATCCCCTCCAGGTAGCTCCAGCCGCCCCGCAGCGGCTCCGGCAGGCAGAGGCCCCACAGGTCGTCCGCCCGGCGCTCCAGCCGGAACTGCTCCCCTGCCGGGCCGGTCAGGTGTTTCCCCGCCGCCGGGCGGACAATCAGGGGCGGGCCGTCCCGGCCCCGGAGGGGCCGGAGCAGGGCCTGCCCCCGTTCGTCCATGGCCAGCGCCTGGAGGAAGGGGGGTGCTTCCGGGCAGTCCTCCCTGGTGATACCCAGCCAGCAATAGAGCAGGATGCGCCGGAGGCGGGCGTAGGCGTAACGCTTCGTTTTCGCCCGGGCGCAGAAGTCCTCCGGGGAGGCGGCCTCCTGGGCCGCCCGGTACAGCCGATGCTCCAGCCCCTCCGACACGTCGGGCAGGCAGGCAAAGTCCTCCGGCGCAGCCTGCCGGAGGGCGGCGAGAATGGCCCGGTCGCACCGGCGCTGGTCTGCGGGGAGCCTGCCCGCCTCAGCAAACCGGAGCAGCAGCGCCCCCGCCTCCGGCGGCATCTTCTCCGCCGCCGCCTGGAACTGCCCCTGATACAGCAGCCCCCGCAGTGCGGAGGCGGAGGGCATCTCCCCCTCCAGCGCCTCGCTGCCGTGGGCCGCCCCCTGCCGCCGGACGGGGAAGGGGCGGATGCCGCTGCCCCGGAGGGCGCGCAGGTACTCCACCGCCAGCAGGTCGTTGGGCTGGCGGAGCACCCCGGCCACCGCCCCGATGAGCTGGGCCACCGCCCGCTCCCGGGCAGCGGCAAAGGAGCAGCCCCCGGCCAACTCCGCTTTCAGCCGCTGGCGGTACTCCTCCGTCTCCAGGGCGTCCGCCGCCTGCTGGAGGCGGGCCAGGTCGCCGCACTCGCTGCCGAAGGCCAGCACAGTGGCCCCCACCTGTTGCAGCAGCGTCACCCCGCCCCGGGCGAACCGCTCGGCGGAAGCGCAGGCGAAGGTGACGGGGAGGAGCAGCACCAGGTTTGCCCCGCCGGTCAGCGCCAGCTCCGCCCTGTCCTGCTTGGCCAGCGCCGCCGCGCTCCCCCGCTGGGTGAAGCTGCCGCTCATGGCCACCGCGATGGCGCACCCCGGAAAGGCCTCCCGCACCTGCCGGAGCAGCCAGGCGTGGCCCCGGTGGAAGGGGTCGAACTCCGCCACAATGCCAACAATTTCCATATCCCATCACCGCCGCAAAAAAGTTTGCCTTCTGTCCTGACTTTTTAGCAAAAATTGCTTGTTCCTTTTTTAGAAACGTTGTATAATAGTCTTGCATATAACCTTGTATGAGTATAACACAAGCCGTATGGCCCATGCAAGCTGCAAAAGATGTAAAGGAGTCGATTCAAACATGAATATTCTGGTGATCAACGCTGGCAGCTCTTCCTTAAAATATCAGCTGCTGGACCCTGAGACCGGCGTGCTGAAGGCCAAGGGCCTGTGTGAGCGCATCGGCATTGACGGCAAATTTACCTATAAGCCCGCTGTGGAGGGCAAGGCCCCCCAGAACGCTGTGGACATCCCCATGCCTACCCATTCCGAAGCCATCCAGGCCGTGCTGAACGCCCTGGTAGACCCGGAGAACGGCGTCCTCTCCTCCATGAGCGAGATCGACGCTGTGGGCCACCGCGTCGTCCACGGCGGCGAGTCCTTCGCCGCCTCCGCCCTCATCACCCCGGACATGATGAAGGCTGTGGAAGCCTGCAACCCCCTGGCCCCGCTGCACAACCCCGCCAACATCATCGGCATCAACGCCTGCACCGCCGTGCTGGGGGAGGACGTGCCCCAGGTGGCCGTGTTTGACACCGCCTTCCACCAGACCATGCCCGAAGTGGCCTATATGTACGCCATCCCCTACGAGTATTATGAGAACGACAAGCTGCGCCGCTACGGCTTCCACGGCACCAGCCACCGCTTCGTCTCCGCCCGGGCCGCCGCCATGCTGGGTAAGCCCATTGAGGAGCTGAAAATCATCACCTGCCACCTGGGCAACGGCTCCTCCATCTGCGCCGTGCAAAACGGCAAGAGCGTGGACACCTCCATGGGCCTGACCCCCCTGGCCGGCCTGCCCATGGGCACCCGCTCCGGCGATATGGACGCCGGCGTCATGGAGTACATCATGAACAAGTACGACGTGGACATGAAGGGCATGATGAACATCCTGAACAAGAAGTCCGGCGTGGCAGGCGTCTCCGGCGTCTCCTCTGACTTCCGGGACCTGGACGCCGCCGACGCCGCGGGCAACCACCGCGCCGCCCTGGCCAAGCAGATGTTCTGCTATGACGTGAAGAAGTACATCGGCTCCTATGCCGCCGCCATGGGCGGGGTGGACGCCATCGTCTTTACCGCCGGTGTGGGCGAGAACAGCCCCGCCCTCCGCACCGAGATGACCTCCGGCCTGGAATTCATGGGCGTCGCCCCCATCGACCAGGAGAAGAACCAGCTCCGGGGCTCCGAGGTGGACATCTCCGGCGAGGGTTCCCAGGTGCGGGTGCTGGTCATCCCCACCAATGAGGAGCTGATGATCGCCATGGACACTGCTGAAATCGTCAAGGCCCTGTAAGCAAATCAGCTTCATCATCAAGCACTGTAAGGGAGTGCGAAGGGCATCAGCGCCCTCAAATCCCCACTATCAGAACGCTGCTTACCCCGGCCTGAGGGCCGGGGGCAGAATACTGCCCGCCGTGCTTGAAAGGGTTTCTGTTTGTGCGATGCTTCCCGTTTATCGCCGCCAACAGGTTCCTGCCGGTTGGGCAACGAAAAAACGGAGGAGAAACATACCATGAAACCCGAAAAAGAGAAAGCTACTATCACCCTGCTGGACGTGCGTATGGCTGTCAGCGTCCTGATTTGCTACACCGTCGCCATGCTGCTGGCCGACGTGGCGGGCATCAAATTCACCTGGGGGAACTATTCCCTGGAGATCATCCAGAAGATGACCTGCTGCATCTCCTGCTTCCTGTGCTGCCAGGATAACACCAAGGTCAGCCTGAGAGCGGGCATCAACCGTCTCATCATCACCGCCATCGGCGGCATCGTCGCCATCGTCATCATCGCCCTGGACTGCGTTATCGGCAACGACTGGGTGGAGATGCTAATGATCGTCGTCGGCGTGCTACTGACCCTGTTCCTGTGCAAGCTGGCCGGAGTGCCGTACATCAATGCCCGCATCGGCTGCGTGACGCTGATTCTGGTGGCCTGCACCCTGAGTTCCACCGCCCGCATCTGGTACGGTGTGTTCCGTCTGGTGTCCACCCTGTTCGCCGTGCTGGTGGTGCTGCTGGTCACCTGGATTTTTGACAAGGTTCGGGAAAGCCGCGCCCCCGCCCAGGAGCAGGAGGCAGCTCAGTAACGTCACCCCCCAAAAAGGCCCTTCGGCGGAACCGCTCTGCCGGAGGGTCTTTTTCTCATAAGTGGAAGGAGTACACCCTATGAAAACCATTTTGCTGACCGGCTTCGCCCCCTTCGGGGCGGACACTGCCAACCCCTCCTGGGAGGCGCTGACCCTCCTCCCCGACCAGGCGGAGGGGGTGCGCCTGGTCAGGCGACGGCTGCCGGTGGCCTATGACCGGGTGGCCGGGCTGCTGGCCCAGGCGGTGGAGGAGGTAAGGCCGGACGCAGTCCTCTGCGTCGGGCAGGCAGGCGGGCGCACCGGCCTGACTCCGGAGCTGGCAGCCCTCAACTGGAAGGACGCTGCCCTGCCGGATAACGACGGCGTCCAATACGGCGGCGTCCCCATCTGTCCAGAGGGCCCGGCGGCCTACTTCGCCACCGTTCCAGTAAAAGAGATGGTGGCGGCCATTTGGGCCGCCGGGGTCCCCGCCGCCCTGTCCTGTTCGGCGGGAACGTATGTTTGCAACTGCACCCTGTATCACCTCCTTCGGCTGCTGGAGGCGCGGTACCCCACTGTGGAAGGCGGGTTCCTCCATGTGCCCTACGCCTGCGGGCAGGTGCTATGCCGCCCTGGTGTGCCCTCCCTGCCGCTGTCCATGATTGCGGAGGGAATTCAGGCAGCGGCCCTTACCATCGCACGCGGGCTGACATCCGAGGAACGCCGCCCATAATGGTGCAAAAAAGCTGCCGGCCACACAGGTGGCCGGCAGCTTGCTTCTGCAAAACTGTGTGAAGCGCGTTACGCCTCGTCCTTTTCCGCGTCGTAGGGCACCTTCTTCGGGGGCTGGGCCTGTGCGCCCGCCCCGGAGATCTGGCTGAACCGAACCCGGGCCTGACGAATCTCCGCCAGGGCCTGGGTCAGGGCCTCCTCGCTGTGGCGCAGGCTGTCGTCGCAATAGGTGTTGGTGGCGGTCTTGACCTCGGCGGTCTGCTTCTCCGTCTGGGCGGCAATCTCCTGCCCCCGCTCCTGGGCCTGGCGCACCATCTCCTTGGTGCGCTTCTCGGTATCTCGCAGTACCTCATTGACCTTGGCGTTGATGCGCACCTGAACCTCGCTCTGGTCCACCATGCGGTTGGACTCCTCCTCAGCCTGGCGCAAGATGCGGGCGGACTCCTCCTGGGCCTGGCGCAGCACCTTCTCCGCTTCGGACTGGGCCTGATTCAGGTACTCCGTCCGGGTGGCCACTATCTTCCGGGCCTGCTCCACCTCAACAGGGAATTTGTTACGCACTTCGTCCAAAATATCCAGCGCCTTATCCCGGTCGATTTTGCAGGAACCGTTGAAGCTGCTCTTGGCGTCGTCGATCATTTGATAAAGCTGGTTCAATAAATCTTTTACACTGTTTGCCATACAAATTCCCCCAATTTATCTTTTTTCTTGGAACGGGGCGGTCAGCCCCGGGGCTCCTTCCGGTAAAATGTGGCCTTGATTTTGCCGTACTTATAATCCCGGCTTCTGGTATAGGACTCCGGCAGCTCCGGCAGCCTCTGCTCATACCTGCTTTCACAGACAATTATACCATTCTCCGCCAGAATGTCAATTGATGCGATTTTTTTCAGCGCCGCCTCCAGCAGGCCGGAGTCATAGGGTGGGTCCAGGAAAATCAGGTGGAACCGCTCCCCGGTGGCGTTCAGGTAGGCGATGGCGTCCCCCAGCTGCACGGTGGCGTTTTTCTCCAGCCCCGTGGCCCGAAGATTCTCCTTGATGAGCTTCACCGCATCCCGCCGCTGGTCCACAAAGACGCACCTGGCCGCCCCCCGGCTCAGGCACTCGATGCCCAACTGTCCGGTGCCGCCGAACAGGTCCAACACGTTCCGCCCTTCAATGTCAAACTGAATGGTGTTGAAGATGCCCTCCTTCACCCGGTCATAGGTGGGGCGGGTATCGCTCCCCGTCAGCTCCCCCAGCTTGCGGCCCTTGGCTGTGCCTGTAATCACCCGCATGGGTCATTCCTCCTTTGTCGTCTCGCCCTCCGTCACTTCCTCCGCCGGATGGAACCGCTGCCAGACCGCCAGCGCCGTCGGCTTCGGCACCACCTGGCACAGCTCTTCATAGCCGGCTGCCCGGATGGCCTTCATGGTTTTAAAGTGTTTCAGCAACGCCTTGCGCCGGGCCTCCCCCACACCGGGGATGGTCTCCAGCGAAGAAGCCACCGTGCTTTTCGCGTGGCTCTCCCGATGGTAGGTGATGGCGAAGCGGTGCACCTCCTCCTGCACCCGGCCCACCAGGGCAAAGATGCTCTGGTTCTGCTGGATGCCGATTTCCCGGCCGTCCGGAGCCACCAACGCCCGGGTGCGGTGCCGGTCATCCTTCACCATGCCGAACACAGGGACGGAGAGGTTCATCCGCTCCATCACCTGCACCGCCACATGAACCTGGCCCAGGCCTCCGTCCATCAGAATCACGTCGGGAAGGGGGGCGAACTTCTCGTCCCCGTCCAGATACCGCTGGAACCGGCGGGTCAGCACCTGGTCCAGGGAAGCGTAGTCGTCCGGCCCATCCATATCCCGGAGGCGGAACCGGCGGTAGGCCTGCTTCAGCGGCTTCCCGTCCTGAAACACCACCATGGAGGCCACGATGTCCGCGCTGCCGGTATTGGAGATGTCGTAGGACTCGAAGCGTCGGGGAGTGTCCTCCAGCCCCAGCAGATTGCCAAACAGCTCCAGCAGCTTGTTCTGATGCTCCTCCTTCGTGGTGGCCCGCTCTACCTCATCCCGTGCGTTTTTGCAGGCCATCTCCACCAGGCGCACCTTCTCCCCCCGTTTGGGGAGGAGCAGCTCTACCCTGTGGCCGCCGTTCTCGGAAAACCACTGCTCCATGCTCTCCCTGGCCACCGGCTCCAGGGGCAGGTAAATCGCCTTGGGCAGGTTGCCCCGCTCCCCGTAGGTCTGGTTCAGCAGGGCGGAGAGGATCTCCCCGTCGTCCTCCTCCATGGGGGTAGCCAGCAGCTGGGTCTCCCGCTCCGCCAGCTCCCCTTCCAGGAAGTGGAGCACCACGAAGCCGCACTTGGCGTCCCCCCGGTAGTATCCCACCACATCGGTGTCCGCACGGGCCCCGGCCACCACCTTTTGCTTCGTTCCCAAAAGCTGGATCGCCCGGAGCCTGTCCCGCAGCTCCGCCGCGTTTTCAAACCGCAGCTCCTCGGCGGCCTGCTGCATTTCCGCCTCCAACTCCTGCTCCACCTGGCTGAACTTGCCCTCCAGCAGACGGATGGCCTGCTGGATGCGAAGCTGGTACTCCTCCTGATTCGGCTCCCCCCGGCACCAGCCGTCGCAGCTGCCGATATGGTGATTCAGGCAGGGCCGCTCCTTGCCGATGTCCCTGGGGAACTGCTTCTTGCAGGTGGGCAGGCGGAGGGCGGCAGAGACGGTTTTGATGATTTCATAGCTGCTGCCCCGGCTGCCGTAGGGACCGAAGTACCTCGCCCCATCTTGGGCCACTCGCCCCGCCAGGGAGAAGCGGGGGTAGGCGTCCTTCACCGTCAGACGGATGTAGGGGTACCCCTTATCGTCCTTCAACAGGATGTTGTATTTAGGCTTGTGCCGCTTGATGAGGGAGTTTTCCAGCACCAGGGCCTCGAACTCGCTGTCGGCCAGGATATAGTCAAAATGGTCGATTTGGCTGACCATGGCCCGGGTCTTGCTGTTGTGGCTGGCCAGGTTGTTGAAATACTGGCTGACCCGGTTCTTCAGTGCCCGGGACTTGCCCACATAAATCACTTCGCCGGAGCGGTCCATCATAATATAGACCCCCGGCTGTAAGGGCAGCGAATGGGCCTTTTCCTTCAATTCATCCTTTGTCATTGCTCTGTCACCGGTAGAAAAAAAGCACCGCGGCGCGGTGCTTTTCCAGTTTGCGCATCAGAAGGCCAGGCCAGCGGCTCAGTCGTCAGCCTGATCCTCCAAAATCTCAACCAGGCCCTCGATTGCTTCCTTCTCATCCGGGCCGTGGGCGATCAGGCGAATGGTGGCGCCGCACAGGATACCCATATACAGAACCCCCAGCAGGCTCTTGGCGTTCACCCGGCGCTCGTCCTGCTCCACCCAGATGGAGCTGACATATTCATTTGCCCGCTGAATAAAATAGGAAGCGGACTCTGTACAGAGGCCTTTTTCGTTTTTAACCGTAACTTCTTTCACCGTCATTGTGAATATCCTCCCCAAGGTCCCCTAAGTCACCATACATTCCTCCCATCGCCGAAACAAAAATCAGCGCATGGTACTGTAAGTATGATTATCATAGCAAATCAGATTGCTCGCCGTCAATAGCAAAATAGCCAAACTTCCCTCAGCCAAACGAATAAAACTCGCCCTTTTCACAACATTTCCGTCACTGGCAGGAAAATATTGAGGTGGAACATATCCTCCTGGATATGGGCGTCCAGCCCGCCCCCCAGCTTTTCCGCCATCAGTTGCATGGAGCGCATCCCGTAGCCATGGCACTCCTTGTCCTCTTTGGTGGTCTGGGGCAGGCCGTTTTTGAATACCAGCTGATGCGCATCCACACAATAGTTTTCCACATGAATGAAAATCATGTCCCGCTGACGGGAGACGGTCAGATAAATGACCCGCTTCTCCAGGTCGTCCACCTTCTTCACCGCCTCGATGGCGTTGCTGATGGCGTTGCCGAAGAGGGAGCAGAGGCTCTCCGTGGACAGGAAGCCCAACTCACTGCCTGCGGCGATACAGATGAAGGTGATATGCTCATACTCGCACTGCATATTCTGCTCGTCCAGGATGGTGTCCAGAATCTGGTTGCCCGTCTCGATTTTCCGGCTGTAGACGGAGATTTCCCGCTCCAGCTCATCCAGCGCCGCATGGTTGAGGGAGCCGCCGGTCTGCCGCAGGGTCTGAATCTGGTGCTTCAGGTCATGGCACTTGATGTTGATGAGCTCGGTGCTCTCCCGGAACCTCTCGTACATGGCCCGGTCCAGCTGCCAGAGGCGCCTGATTTCGGCGGCCTCGTGGACAGCGGACTCCTTTTGCAGCAGGGTGAACTGAATTGCCATAGCCAGGGCGCAGCACAGCATGCTCTGCGCATAGACCACCACCTCCACCACCAGCGGCAACGTCGTATCCGCGTCCACATGAAAGACCAGCACCGCGTTCAACACCACGTCCACCAGCACAATGACGAAGGACAGCCCCAGCCGGGCGGAGAAGCCGCCGATGTCCAGATTCTCCTCGCTGTAAATCAGGTAGGACACCAGCACCCAGATGCCCCAGTAAATCAGCACATAGCTGACGGCGTAGAGCAGCAGGGTCAGGGGGGTGGCGTCATTGAACGCGGATTCCCGGTACATATCGCCGTACTTGCTCAGGCCGCTGATGGTCATCAGGAAGTTATAGGTCTGATAGGCCAGGTGCTGGGTGGTGTAGGCAAGTACCCCACAGAAAACAATGTTTTCCGTTGACTCCTGGAAGCAGAAGTGGAGGGCCACCAGACTGGAGGCGAAAATCACCAGGAACAGCAGCGACATATAGGCCGCATCGCTCCACAGCACCGGCAGCAGCGTGGCCACCGCCAGCACCCCCAACGCCCCCAGCAGCACCCGCCACCCGAAGCGGCTCCGCCGTTTCAGGGCGCCGGTGACGATGGCCAGAGCCGCCATCAGCTCCAGTGCGAACTGAATTTTATAGGAGGAAAACAAAACGGTAATATCAAACATAGGACTTCTCCCCATAGTAATAGGCCAGGTCTGCGCAGAATTCCTTCTTCCGGCGGCGGGCAATAGGCAGCTCCTCCCCGGACAGGAGCTGCACGTTATCCCGCCGCACGCCCGCCACCTTTCCCAGGTTCACCAGCATCCCCGCATTGACCCGGGAGAACTGGTGCGGGGGCAGGCTCTCCTCCACGGCGGTGAGGGCCGTCCAGGCCTCCAACACGTCGCCCTCCATGTGAATCAGCAGCTTATGGTTCTGGGACTCAATGTAGCAAATGTCGGCAACGGGAATGCGGTAGGTGTCCCGCTTGGAGGTCACGATCAGGCTGGCGGGCCTGCGCTGCTCCAGGCAGCGGAACACCCGATCCATCATCTGAGAGAACTGGAAGTAGGAGACGGGTTTTAGGATAAAATCCAGCGCCGCCACCCGGTAGCCCTGGACGGCATACTGGGCCATGTTGGTAACAAAGGCAATCAGCACCTCGCTGTCCAGCTCCCGGAGGCGCTCCGCCAGGCGCATCCCGTTCATGCCAGGCATCTGAATGTCCAGCAGCACCAGGTCATAACTGGGGTTGTACTGCTCCAGAAAGGCCACCGGATTGGAAAAGGAATCCGCTACAATCTGCCTGTGCTTTTCTGCCTCATAGTTAGCGCAATACTGCTTCAAGCGGTCCCCTTCCAGTTGTTCATCCTCCACAATCGCTGTGCGCACGGCCAACCACCCCTCTGAATCCGATTGTTCTACCTAGTATAGCATAAAAAGTGTGCTTCTGAAAGGGGGAAAATGAAAGGCACCCACAAATTGTGGATGCCTTTCCGCGCAATGTCCGTGTCAGCCAGGAGCCGTAGGGGAAGCATTTCATGGCTGGTGTGCGCATTTGGGACAGGGCTGTTGGTCGCATAGTACCCTGCCCGATTATGGAACGACGGGGAGGAAAATCCGTCTGTTATCCTACATTCGCCTTGCGCTTCTTATAGCCCTTGAAAATGAGCACCTCGCAGCCCAGCACAATCACCGCTACAATGACATCAACGGCAATCAGGGCAATCTGCCAGCCGGCCATACCCGTGTCCAGGTTCTCCTCGTCATAGGCCCGGCTGTTCACCGTGACATACAGAATGTTGTGGCAGGCGGTGCGCATATTCTGAATGCTGAATGCAGATGTCTGGTCATTTACATTGTTCGTGCCCATATCCATCGTTGTCAGCATCAGGTTGGTACCGGCGTAAATGGCCTGGTCGGCGTTCATGTAGGTCGTATCTCCCAGATAGTCAGACTCAACGAAGCCTACAAATCCCCATTCATCCCGCAGCACAGTGGTGCAAAGCTCATAGGTTCCGCCTGCCCAACGGGTGCCAATGTAGTTATAGGAGGACATGACCGCCTTCGCTCCGCCGTCCTTGACGGCGATTTCAAACGCCTTCAGGTAAATCTCACGGATGGCCTGCTCGCTGCTCCAGGTGCAGAGCATATTGTACCGATCGGTTTCCTGATCATTCAGGGCAAAGTGCTTGATATAGCCATATACGCCGTACTCCTCCGCACCGATGAGGGCATTGGCTGCCATAGTGCCGGACAGCACACCGTCCTCGGAGTAGTACTCGAAGTTCCGGCCTGCAAAGGCGGAGCGGTGGGTGTTCATGGCGGGGGCATACCAGCCGGAGACGTCCATCTCATCCGCCATCTTGCCGATGCTCTCGCCAAAGGCCAGGGCCAGGTCAGCGTTCCAGCTGTTGGCAATAATCACCGCAGAGGGGAAGCCCACAGAGCCTTCACCGGTGAAGTTGTTGTTGATGGAGGCAGGGCCGTCGCAGTCGATGGTCTGCACCTTGCCGATGGACGAAACGGCAGCCGTCTGATAACCGCCCAGGGAAATCAGGGTATTCATGTCGGAGACGGTCAGCTCATCCAGCAGGTCGTCCCACAGCGGGTCGTCATAGTCCAGCCCCCGGAGGTCAACCAACTCCACGCCGTTGCTCGCGCCGGTGGTGGGCATCTCCTCCTCGCCGGTGGCCTGGGCCGCCACATATTCATAGGCGTTGGAGGTGTTCACGAAGTCGGCCTTTGCCTCCTCGCTCATCTCCGTGCTGGTGGGGGCTGCGGTAGCTTCGGCATAGTTGGCAAAGCCGTCCGCCCGGGAGAGATAGGTCACATCGCCCTCGGCATAGTCGAACTGGTTGACGGCGGCGACCTGGTCGGTGCTGCGGGGGTTATCCACGTCATAGGTAATGGTCTCATCCACAGCATAGGTGAAGGAGTCCAGAACGGTGTGGGAATCGGCGTTGATGGAGATGGTGTACTCCCCGGCCTCCAGCACATAGCAGCCTGCGCCGTAGGTGTCATAGGAGGCCATGTCCTCCGCGTTGAAGCTGACGGAGACCGTCTCAGATTCGCCAGGCTCCAGTGTGCCGGTCTTGGCGAAGGTCACCAGGTTGGCGGAGGACTTCTCAATGCCGCCGTTGTAGTAGGGGGGATTGTAGTAGACCTCTACCACGTTCTTGCCCGCCACAGAGCCGGTGTTGGTAACGGTGATGTCAAAGGTGATGACGCCATCAGCGGTGGAGACGTTAGAAATCTCCTGGGTGAACTCGGTGTAGCTCAGGCCGTAGCCGAAGGGGTACTGCACCGTGCTGTCGTAGTCGATCAGGCCCTCAGCGGCAGCAGTCTCATAGAATCGGTAGCCCACATAGATGCTTTCCACATAGTTGACGAAAGAAGGCTGGTACCCTCCATCAGCGTAAAACTCTTCCAGGTTGGTATACTCTGTGCTGCCGATGTTGTTAAAATAGGGGGTGGCGGTCAGGTCATAGACAAAGGTGTCGGCGGTCTTGCCAGAGGGGTTCACCGCGCCGGTGAGGATTTCGCCCAAGGCGTTGAAACCGGTCTGACCGGCGCCGGGGCACCAGATAACGCCCCGAATCTGCTCGTAGTCCTCCACCCAGCCAAGCTCCAGGGTGTTGGCGCCGTTGTAAACTACGATAACGTTGTCAAAATTGGCACAGACCAGTTCCACCATTTCCTCCTCCTGATTGGTCAGGTTCAGATAGGTGTCGCCCTCGTCCCAGTCGTTGCCCTGGTTGAGGGTATCGTCATAAACCATGGAGGAACTATAGGTGCCGTCCACCACAGCGGTCATGTCGGTTGGCAGGTCTGCGTTCTCGCCGCCTACACGGGTGATAACGATGATGGCGGTGTCAGAGAACGCCTGGGCGTTGGCAATCAGCTCG
The DNA here is from genome assembly GCA_021201475.1 of Clostridiales bacterium. Taxonomy (GTDB): domain Bacteria; phylum Bacillota; class Clostridia; order Oscillospirales; family Oscillospiraceae; genus Onthomonas. The sequence goes on along the minus strand of JAJQEV010000031.1, from coordinate 21,743 downwards.
TCGCTGTAATCGGAGGCGCTGGGCTGGGGCAGCGTCCAGTCCTGCGAGAACATCCCCACACTTGGGAGAGACGTGTCATGATAATTCGTGTAAAACTCCGTCAGCTCGGTATTGGTGGAAAGGCCCGCATTCTCCAGCCCTTGCAGCAGCGTGACGGCCTCATAGGCGTCGTTCAATGCGCCGGAGCCGGTGCCGCCGTAGCAGGGGTTGGTGGAGGCCCAGCCAAAGACGTTGACGGCGGTGGCAGTCAGGGGCAGGATGCCGTCATTCTCCAACAGGACAATGCCCTCGTCCGTAATCTCCTCCACCAGCTCGTTGGCTTCAGCAGTTGTTTCATCAGAAATGGAACCCTCTCCCATGGCCAGGGACACCAGGGTGTACATGGGGCCATAGATAATCAGGTTGACAACGACCACCAGGGCCACGATCACGGCGGCCCCCGCCTGGGCGCGAACCATAAACTTCTTGTCCTTGCTCATTTTGCAGCAAACGATCATGGCGATGATCGCCAGCACCACAATGACGCCCAGCGCAATCAGATAGGTAGAACAGGATTGTATGGCACTGATAACGTCATCCATATTAATGTCTAACATTCGTGTTTCCTCCTTAATGCTTCATAGATTCTTTTTTCTTCCGCAGACGGTGCGCACCTGTCCCGCTTGCCTGCAATATAGCATGGCCTTACATCAAAGTCAATCACACATCGCGTATTCGGTCGGTTTCCTTTCGCGTTCGGCGCACCCGAGGAACGAAAAACCGGCAGGAACGCCGTCCGCGCTCCCGCCGCTGCTAATCCGTCCGGAATTCGCTGGGTTCCAGGAAAATTATCAGTAAAATGTGCTAAAACCTGGCAAAAAAATCATGGCGTATCCATACTTATTGTGCTAGAATATAAAATAGGTTTTAATATGAACTTCCGATTTTAGGAAACCTACCACACCAATCAGCGCGGCCGGAGCTGCAGCCGGTCAGCAAGGAGGAATGTACTATGAGTCCAAAAGCAAGCGACCAGGTCAAACGCTACCAGAACCCCAACGGCCCCACCATCGGCACCGTCTCCCGGGGCGTCATTGAGCAGGACGGGCTGTACTTCAAGGACATCGACGGCTCCGGCCAGGTGACGCCGGTGAACGACTGGCGGCTATCCCCGGCGGAGCGGGCCGCGGCCTATGTCCAGACCCTGACGGTGGATGAGAAAATCGCCCAGCTGTTCATCTCGGACTGGCGCATGGGGCCCAAATATCCCTGCCCGGTGCCTGACCATCAGTTCGTCACCGACGAATCCGGCGTACTGGACGACGCGGAGATGAACGGCAAGACCATCTTCGGCGAGCAGCACCTGCCCGGCACCACCACCCTGATTAAAGAGTGGTTCTCCCGCCACCTGATTCTGCGGGCCAACGCCACGCCGGATGACATGGCGGACTGGCTGAACCAGCTCCACGCCGTGGCGGAGCAGTGCGACCACTTCGTCCCCGTCAGCGTGGCCTCCAACTCCCGGAATGAGAACGGCGAGGTGGTCTTTGGCATGAACGACGCCTCTGGTGTCTTTGCCACCTGGCCCGGCACCCTGGGCATCGCCGCCGCCGTCAAGGGCGACAGCCTGGACATCATTGACAAGTTTGCCGACTGCGTCCGCCGTGAGTGGAACGCCTGCGGCCTGAAAAAGGGCTATATGTATATGGCCGACGTGGTGTCCGACCCCCGCTGGCAGCGCACCTTCGGCACCTTCGGCGAGGACCCGGCGCTGATCACCGCCATCTTTGAGCGGCTCATCCCCGGCATCCAGGGTAGCGAGAACGGCGTCACCCCCGACGGCGTTTCCATGACGGTGAAGCACTTCCCCGGCGGCGGCGCCCGTGAAAATGGCTTCGACCCCCACTATGCCGCCGGCCAGTGGAACGTCTACGCCACGGAGGGCTCCCTCCAGAAGTACCACATACCCACCTTCCAGCCCGCCGTAAAGTACCACGCCGCCTCCATCATGCCCTATTACTCCAAGCCCGCCGCCGCCAAGAGCGCCCCTCAGGCCGACATGAACGGCGACCCCATCGAAATGAACCCCTACGGCTTCGCCTATAATAAGGTGTTCATTGACAAGGTGCTCCGGGGCCAGATGGGCTTTGACGGCTACATCAACTCCGACACCGGCATCGTCCACAATATGAGCTGGGGCGTAGAGGCCCTGGATCTGCCTGAGCGGGTGGGCTACGCCGTCACCCAGTCCGGCGTGGACGTCATCAGCGGCCTGTTTGACAACGAGGTGGGCCGGGAGGCCTATGACCGGGCCACCAACGGCTATTATGACACCCATCCCGTGCCCGAGGGCTTCCGAAAGGAAGACCTGGTGCTGACCGACGAGAGCCTGAACCGGGCCGTGGCCCGCACCCTGACCGAACTGTTCCAGCAGGGGATGTTCGAGAACCCCTACGCCGATCCCGCCAACGCGGTGCAGGTGGTGGCTACTCAGGCCGACTGGGACGAGGCTGCCCTGACCCACCGCAAGAGCGTCGTCCTGCTGAAGAACCAGGACACGCTGCCCCTGACGGCGGACAAGCTGGCAGGCAAGCGGGTCTATGTAGAGGCCTTCGCCAAGGGCGACGCCTCTGCCGCTACCGCAGCGCTGAAGGAAATGGTAGCAGCAGACTGCACCCTGACCGACGACCCCGCCCAGGCGGACTACGCCATCCTGATGGTCAGCCCCTCCTCCGGCAACTACTTCAGCGCCACCCCTGGCTATCTGGAGATCGACATCTGCGAGGATAAGACCGTCCCCGACGTGGACGAGAAGGGCTGCCCCCTGGACACCACCCACCTGGAGACCACCCTCTCCGGCGCGAACCGCATCCCCGGCATCGCCGCAGCGGTACACGCAAACGGCGGCAAGGTCATTGCCAACGTCAACTTCCCCCTGGCCTGGATGGTGGGCAACGTGGAGCAGTACGCCGATGCCCTGACCGCCGGGTTCGACACCTACCCCTCCGCCACCCTGGACGTGATGTTTGGCCGCTTCACCCCCACCGGCAAACTGCCCATCACCCTGCCCAAGAACGACGCAGTGCTGGCCGTCAACAAGAATGGCGTCTGCATCAGCCCCAACGATGTGCCGGGCTACGACAAGGATCAGTATATGCCTGACGAGCTGAAGGACGAGAACGGCAAGGCCTACGCCTACCGCGACGCCGCAGGCAACTACTACGAGCTGAACTTCGGTCTGAACTATTAAGGACCCAGCCGGGCGGAGCTTTCTCCGCCCGCCGGTGAGTAAGCGCAGCCACAAATAACAGAGACATTTGCCCCTGTGAAAAAACCACCGCTGTCCATACGGGCAGCGGTGGTTTGCGTTTCACGGGAGGAGCTGGCAAACGGGAGACCCGCGCCCCGGTTCCTTGCAGGTATCAATCCCTGTCCCAAATCAGGGTGGCGAAGTAGTCCTCCGGGGTCTCGGCCCGGCGGATCATTCGCACGTCGCCGTCCTCCTGGAGCAGCAGCTCCGCCGAACGGAGGCGGCCGTTGTAGTTATAGCCCATGGAGAAGCCGTGGGCGCCGGTGTCGTGCATCACCAGCAGGTCGCCGGTGTCGATTCTCGGCAGCATCCGGTCGATGGCGAACTTGTCGTTATTCTCGCACAGGCTGCCCACCACGTCGTATTTGTGGTCACAGGGCCAGTCCTCCTTGCCCATGACGGTGATGTGGTGGTACGCGCCGTACATGGCGGGGCGCATCAGGTTGGCGGCGCAGGCGTCCACCCCGATATACTCCTTGTAGGTGTGCTTGGCGTGGATGGCGCGGGTCACCAGGCAGCCGTGGGAGGCCAGCATATAGCGGCCCATCTCGGTGAGGATGCGGACATCCCCCATCCCGGCGGGCACCAGAATGGCCTCATACTGCTGCCGCACCCCTTCGCCGATGGCGTAAATATCGTTGGCGGGCTGCTCCGGGCGGTAGTCCACCCCCACGCCGCCGGAGAGGTTGATGAAGTCGATGTCGCAGCCGGTCTCCCGCTCCAGCTCCACCGCCAGCCGGAAGAGCTGACCGGCCAGGGCGGGGTAGTAGTCATTGGAGATGGTGTTGGAGGCCAGGAAAGCGTGTAAGCCGAAGTGCCTGGCCCCCAGGGCCTTCAGCTTTTTGAAGCCGTCAAAGAGCTGGAGCCGGGTGAAGCCGTACTTGGCGTCGCCGGGGCTGTCCATCACCTGAAAGCCCTCCTTGCTCTCCCCCAGCTGGAACACGCCGCCGGGGTTGAAGCGGCAGGAGATGGTCTCCGGGATGTAGCCGATGGTCTTTTGGAGGAAGTCGATATGGGTATAGTCGTCCAGGTTGATGATGGCCCCCAGCTGGGCGGCCTTGACGAACTCCTCGGCAGGGGTATCGTTGGAGGAGAACATGATCTCCTCCCCCTGGAAGCCGCAGCGTTCGCTCATCATCAGCTCGGTCAGGGAGGAGCAGTCCACGCCGCAGCCCTCCTCCCGAAGGATGTCCAAAATCTGAGGGGTGGGGGTGGCCTTCACCGCGAAATGCTCCCGGAACCCCGGATTCCAGGCAAACGCCTCCCGGACGGCCCGGGCGGTGGCCCGGATGCCCGCCTCATCGTACAGGTGGAAGGGGGTGGGATACCGGGCGCAGATGGCCTCCAGCTGCTCTTTCTTGACAAAGGGAATCTTTTCCATAGTGGCACGCACCTTATCTATCTCAAATCGCCTTCTATTGTATCGGATTTGACGGCGGTTGACAAGAGCAAACTGGCGCTTTCGCGAAAAAAATCGTATGCAATTTCATGGCCGCCTTCTTGCATTTTTTGACACAGACGGACAAAATAGGCCGCCCATTCTCCCCGTCCCTTTGTGGAAAACGGAAAAAAATCTGTTCTTCCGAAAAAACGGTTGAAAAAAAGCGGCGACCAGCGTATAATTGTCTCAAATAGCCAGCAGATGCTTGCAGGAAACAGGGCGGCATACCGTTGCCCCGCCGCCTGCCGAAGGAGTAACACTCTCAGGGGCCTCAATGGGGAGGCCGGGACTGTAAGCGGATGGCACTCTGGAGAAGTCCGTGCAAGACGCGGATGCCGAAGGTGCAATGCGGGGCGGACGCCCCTGCAAATCTCTCAGGCAAAAGGACAGAGCGGGAACCGGCAGCATCCAATGCGGATGGAGAGGGCGTAGCCCTCCGGGCCGGGTTCAGTTTGTCGCTTGAGGGCGAGCCTTCCGAAGGCTCGCCCTTTTGATTCCGCCCGCAGACCGGTGGGCGGGGGCGAGAACGCAGAAACGGAAAGAGAGGATTCCCAATGCTTGAACTGATTACCAACATCAACAGCGCTGTCAACAACGTGGTCTGGGGCTGGCCGGCCCTGATCCTGTTGGCCGTGGTGGGCGTACTGATGACCTGCCTGACCAAATTCTTCCAAATCACCCACATCGGCCACTGGATGAAGATGACCATCGGCGCCATCTTCCAGGATAAGGAGGTTGTGGGCCACACGAAGGACAAGTCCATCTCCCAGTTCCAGTCCCTTTGCACCGCCCTGGCCGCCACCGTGGGCACCGGCAACATTGTGGGCGTGGCGGGGGCCATCATCGTGGGCGGCCCCGGCGCTGTGTTCTGGATGTGGATCATCGCCTTCTTCGGCATGATGACCAACTACTCCGAGAACGTGCTGGGCATCTACTTCCGCCGGAAGAATCAGAACGGCGAGTGGTCCGGTGGCGCCATGTACTACCTCCGGGACGGCCTGGGTGCCAAGAAGCACTGCAAGGCCCTGGGCTCCGTGCTGGCGGTGCTGTTCTCCGTGTTCTGCTTCCTGGCCTCCTTCGGCATCGGCAACATGACCCAGGTGAACTCCATCTCCGGCAATATGCAGTCCGCCTTCGGCGTCCCCACCGCCGTCACCGGCGTGGTGGTGCTGCTGCTGGCTGGGCTGGTCATCGTAGGCGGCCTGAAACGCATCGCCTCTGTGACGGAGAAAATCGTCCCCTTCATGGTGGTGCTGTACATTGTGGGTTCCATTGTGATTTTCTGCACCAACATCAGCCAGTTCGGTGCGGTGTTCACCGCTATCTTCAAGGGTGCCTTCGCCATGAAGGCGGTAGGCGGCGGCATCGTCGGCTCCGGCATCCGGCTGGCCATCGAGCAGGGCATGAAGCGGGGCGTGTTCTCCAACGAGGCGGGCCTTGGCTCCTCCGTCATGGTACACTCCAACTCCAACGTGCGGGAGCCTGTGCGCCAGGGTATGTGGGGCATCTTTGAGGTCTTTGCCGACACCATCATCGTCTGCACCCTGACCGCCTTCTCCATCCTGTCCTCCGGCCTGGTGGATCTGGACACCGGCGTGGCCCTGACTGAGTACGAGGGCGTGGAGCTGACCAAGGCCAATATGGTGGGTACCGTCTTTTCCATGCACTTCGGGCAAATCGGCGCGGCCTTCGTGGCCATCGCCATCATGCTGTTCGCCTTTTCCACCGTGCTGGGCTGGAGCCATTACGGGACGAAGGCCTGCGAGTTCCTGTTCGGCGAGAAGTACACCATCGTGTACCGGGTGATTTTCGTGGTGGCCATCTTCGGCGGCGCTGTCATGAGCGACAACCTGGCCTGGGACATCGCGGACACCCTGAACGGCATGATGATGATTCCCAACCTGATCGGCGTGCTGGCCCTGTCCCCCCTGGTGTTCAAGCTGACGAAGAACTATGTGGACCGGAAAATCAAGGGCAAGGAGGACGTGGAGCCCATGCTCTCCAACTGGGAGGACATCCAGGAGGAGGCCGCCGAGGCGGTGAAGCAGGGCGCGGAATAAGCCGTTCCCGCACAAAAATCAAACAGACAAGCGAAACCGCCCTCTGTTCGTGGACAGAGGGCGGTGTTTTCCTGCCCGTTACCGTTTGTGTTTGAGGCCAAGGCTGGACAGAATCAGGCTCAGCAGGATGCACACCAGGAATCCGGCCAACAGCCCGCCGCAGACCCCGCTGAAATCGATCCACACGTCAATGACGCTGCTGCTGCGCCCATCCACATAGAGCTGAATCGTCTCATCCAGGTTGGCCACGCACAGGCCAATCAGCAGCGGCCAGCAGCAGTAACGCACATAGCGTGGGGTGTAGACCCGAACGCACAGGGTCAGCAGGAAGCCCAGGAGGGCGAACTCCGCATAGTGGGCCAGCTTCCGCACCACCGCCTCAGACAGGGCGGAAACGCCCAGCTTCCCCAGTACGGCGTTCAGCATGGCGGTGAACTCGGCGCTGCGGCTGGAGGACAGGGCGCCCGATTCCAGGCTGTTTTGGAAGATAAAGAGGATGGCCCACAGGGCAAAGAGGGTGAAGAGGACGCGGAACACTATATGTATCACGCGGAAGACGGTTTGTTTCATCATGGTAACTCTCCTGAATGGGGTGTTTGGGCCATTATACTCCATCCTCGCCGGAAAAAGCAAGAACAATGCGGGAACAAAGGGGAAACAAAGCGTAAACGATTTGTTTCCCCTGGGAACGAGATAGGCCGCTTTTATGGGCAGCCGGCGAAGGCGGCGGTTATTTGCCTGCTGCTCAAATGTTATACGGCAGCAAAGGCAGGACGGATACCAATAGAAACGTAAGCGTCAAACCAAACAGCGGGTAGCCTCGTATGAGATAATGGTAATAGTAACGGAACGCGTTGCAGCGTTCCGTTACTACCACTTACATTGGGGATGAGGCTCAATGACATCAAATGCAAACACATCGAAACACCAGGCAAGGCTACAGGAATGAACGGCTGCCATTTGTCACGCTGTCTATATGTGATAAGGCGGAGACTATATCCATGCGGACAGCACGGTTCACATCTCCCGCTTTGCTCACTGTGCCTGCTATGTGCTTTCCGGGTGCAGGATTGCCTGAACCAGACTCTTCAGCTTATTGCAAATCCAAAGCACCATGCTGCGAATGCTGTCCACCATAATATTGGCGGAGAGGGACACCTCGAAGGCCAACAGCACAAACACCACCAGCACCAGCCAGGCGCCGTGGCTCATGGCAGCCAAATCCAGAGAGAAAATGGGCTGAAGGAAAACCACGCAGACAGCAAAAGCCACCACACAGGTCGCCATCAACAGCTTGCGCAGGGCATTGTATGGTCTGCACGTCCGGTGTACCATTAGCAGGCCCACTACCGCTACCACCAGTGTGCAGATGGCACTCAACTCGTCTGTGGTCAGGTCAAAGACGATATAAAACAGCACAACGCCGATGCTTAGCACCAGGTCGCTGATGGCAGATGGCAGCGCTCGATAGATAACGTTGGTCATAAAACGACCCTGGATGCGGTTTTTGTTTGGCTCCAGTGCCATGACGAAGGAGGGCAAACCGATGGTGATGGCGCTGACCAGACTCATCTGGGAGGCGGAGAAGGGATACGTAAACGTAAAAATCAGCGAGATAGCCGCCAGGCACAGGGAAAAGATATTCTTGACCAGGTACAGGCTGGCGGAGCGTTCGATGTTGTTGATGACCCGACGACCTTCTGCAACCACAGAGGGCATGGCGGAAAAATCGGAGTCCAACAGGACGATATGGCTGACCTGGCAGGCAACCTGACTGCCGGAAGCCATGGCCACTGAACAGTCCGCCTCCTTCAATGCCAGCACATCGTTTACGCCGTCGCCCGTCATGGCAACAGTATGGCCCGCCTGATGCATGGCCCGCACCAGGGCGCGCTTCTGTTCCGGTGTCACCCGGCCAAAGACAGTGTAACGCTCAGCCGCCTGGGCCAAATCCTCATCGGTGCGCAGCGTGCGCGCGTCCACATATTGATCCGCATTGGGGATTTCTGCGCGAAGGGCTACTTCTGAGACTGTGACCGGGCTGTCGCCGGAAATCACCTTGACCGCCACGCCCTGTTCCCGGAAGTACCGGAAGGTCTCCGGGGCATTATCCCGAATCTTGTTGGTCAGCAGCACCAGTGCCAGCGCTTCAACGTTCTCTGTCAAGGCAGCATCGTCCAGCTTGCCGCCGTAGTGGGCCATCAACAGTACCCGGCAGCCTAAACGGGAGTATTTTTCAATCTCCTCACTATACTGCTGGTACTGATTACCTAACAGATTCTCCGGTGCGCCCAGCAGGAAAGCGTCTTCCCCGGCGAAAGACACACCGCCATACTTCCGGGCGGAGGTAAAGGGCAGCACCTGAAGGACAACACGACGGGAGTGCTGGCCATCAAAATAACGCTTAAGCGCCGCCATGGTCTCGTTATCGTTCTGCATAGCGAAAACATAGTCTGCCAAAATCCCGCGCAGGTTATCCAGGGTGAGGGGAGCGTCATTTACCGCTACCAAATCCTCTACCACCATCTTCGGTTCGGTAATAGTTCCCGTTTTGTCTACGCAGAGCGTGTCCACCCGGGCTAAAGTCTCAATGCAGCCCATCTCATGAACCAGCGTCTTGCGCTGCGCCAGACGCAGCACGCCGGTCATCAATGCCAGGGAGGTTAACAGATACAGCCCCTCCGGAATCATACCAACAAGGCTGGCTACAGTGGATACCACGCCATCCCGAATCGTGTTGTGCAATACTGCAATTTCCTTGTAAGCCATTGCAATGCCTAGAGGGATAATGACAATGCCAATGGACAGCACCAGACGGTTCAGGGATCGCATCATCTCCGACCGGGGCGGCTGCCGGGTCTGCTTTGCCTGAAGGGTCAGCTTGGACATATAGGAATCGCGGCCCACAGCGGTCAGCTGAGCATGGCATTCTCCGGAGACCAGGTAGGAGCCGGAGAGCAAATCGTCCCCTGGCCCTTTCTTTATCTCATCTGCTTCGCCTGTCAACAGGGACTCGTTGACAAGACACTGTCCACCCACAATCCTGGCATCCGCATAGATTTGGTCTCCTGCGCGGAAAATGGCAATATCATCCCGGACTGTATCATAAGCGGAAATCGTGCACACCTGACCATCCCGTACTACGTTGGCCTTCGGGTTGGTCAAAAGGCTCAAACTGTCCAGTTTCTTTTTGCTCCTCCACTCCTGACCAATGCCAATGCAGATGTTGGCAATCACTACGACGAGGAAGGTCAGTTCGTTCCATGCGCCAACGGCGCACACCGCAATAGCCAGAACAAAAAAGATCAGGTTAAAGTAGGTACAGACGTTGGAACGAATGATGTCTCCCAATGATTTGGAGGTGGACTCGATTTCTACATTCTGGCAGCCGCCTTCCATCCGCTCCGTTGCCTGTTCGGTGGTCAGGCCCTGTTCAGGGGCTGCACAGACCACAGGAATCTTTCGGGCGGGAGCAGGCTCTGCTTCTGCGGGCTGCTCATTTCTATGAGAAGCACTTTTGACTGGATGAGTTCTGGTTTCGTTTTCCTCAGGCACTAGTTCCATCTCCCGGATTTCTGATTCGATGTTGCCACACCACTGCACTGCGACAGCATACATTGCATACGTTATTACTTTATCATACCATCCAGACAGAAACAACGGATAAGATTTAAAGTTTTTATGAAATATACGTGCTATTGCCGCGAGGGACAGTAGAAGGCTGGCATTTGTATATTGACTGTAATATGAGCTTCCAAAGAGTAGCCTGAGATTTAGAAGGAAAGTCATCCCCTATGTAAGTAGTAGTAACGAAACGTTGCCGCACGTTCCGTTACTATGATTATCTCATATAGTGCTGCCCGCTATCTGGTTTGACGCTTACGACGTAAACAAAGAGTTTGCGTTGCTGACCGATAGAACAGGGCCGCTGGTTCCGATTTGTCATCTTCACTGGAACCGAGCGGCTGAGCTTTCTCGATGCTGAGAACGAAGCCCTGTAGTTTAGAACAGCAGCCAATCGATCAGGTACAGGGACTTGATGCCGTCGTAGGAATTGATATAGCTCCTGTCCATCGACAATACGATTTTTTCATAGTTGTCCGGTATCATGCGCAGCGGCCTTAACTCACGTTCCCGGGTTTCCGGCGACTGCATACTTTCTGTTACCTGGATATACAACTTCTCGTTCGGCTTATCCGCCACAAAGTCGACCTCTGTTTCTCCTACTTTGCCGATATAGACGCGGTAGTTGCGGCGCATCAGTTCCAGGAACACGATGTTCTCAATAATATGCCCCCGGTCTGCATCACGATACCCCAGCATCGTATTGCGGAAGCCCATATCGATGATGTAGTTTTTGCCCAGCGTTTTCAGCAGTTGCCCGCCCTTGACATCATATCGGCTGACCGAATAGATGATGAAGGCATTGCGCAGCATCGTGATATATTTATCTACCGTTTTACCGGCGACATTTTTAGCCTTCCCGGTTTGAATATCCCCTTCCTGGGACAGTACGTTGCCGATGCTGTTCGGGGACGTAATGCTGCCAATGTTGGAGCAGAGGAACAGCATGATTTTCTGAAGCGTGGCCTGGTCGACCTGTCTGTTGCGCTGTAAAAATGTCGCGCAAAACAACAGTGGAGTATATCCCCTCCAGGGCCTGGTTGCTTCTCACTTCGTTGAACCTGTATTCCCTCAGGATCGGCATACCGCCGAATTGAAGATAGCGCTGGAATTTTTCTTCCACGGCAACGGACGGCTCAAACTCGTAAAAGGTCAGAAATTCTTTAAACGACAACGGCAACATACGAATCTCCACATACCTGCCAGAAAGCAGCGTGGAAAACTCTGTGGAAAGCAAATAGGCATTCAAACCGGTGATATAAATGTCTACATCAAAGTCGAGGCGGAAGGACTCGATCGCCTTCTCCCAATGCGCTACGGCCTGAAGCTCATCAAAGATCAGGTAGGTCTTTTCTCCCGTCGGGATGCGTTTACTGACGTAATCGTAAAAGGTAAGATAATTGGAAAGCTCCCGATACCGCAACGACTCCAGATTTATATGAATGATGTTGGCCTCCGCCACACCGTTCTCAGAGAGATATTGGTGAAACAAGTCGAGCAGAGACGATTTCCCGCACCGGCGGATGCCCGTGACGATTTTCACCAGATCCGCGTCTTTATTTTGAATGAGTTGCTCTAAATACTCAGGGCGATCGATCAGTTCAGTCATGGCGCACCTCCTGAGGCTATTGGTACTATTGTACTCGAAAATCCGGAAAAGCCAATAATTTCAGGCCTATAAGTCTGAAACTTTAAAAAAAGGACAATTTCCGACCTTGTTAGATGGAAACTGCTGCCAGCCATATTTCTGTATGGAGCAGAGCGAGCCGTCTCTTTGGAGGCGGCTCCTTCTGTTTTTTTTCGGTAAAAATATCAAAAACAGCCCTATTGGGGCTATGATATGCCCCCCTCACTCCGCCGTCAGCACGGTGAACCCCGCGTCCGCCGTCACCACGTCCGCGATGCCCTCGGTGACGTAAATGGCCCCCTCGTCGTCAATGAAAACGGCCTGGAACAGGGTGCTGTGGGCCTGCCAGTAGGCGGTGGCCTCCTCCAGCCCCATGATGTACAGGGCAGTGGAGAGGCCGTCCCCCAGCGCCCCGTCTCCGGTGACGATGGAGACGGAGGACAGGCCGCTTTTGGCGGGGCAGCCGGTGGCGGGGTCGATGATGTGGTGATAGGTCTCGCCGGTGTCCTCGTCCTCAAAGTAGCGCTGGTAGCCGCCGGAGGTGATGACCGCCTGGTCGGCCACGCTGACGATGGCCGCAATGTCCCCCTCGTCCCCCGCCGGGTCCTGAATGCCGATGCGCCACAGGGAGCCGTCAGGCTTGGTGCCCAGGCAGTGGATGTTGCCCCCCAGAGAGACCATGGCGGAGGTGACCCCCGCCTCCAGGAACAGCTCCATGATCCGCTGGGAGGTGTAGCCCTTGGCGATGCCGCCGAAGTCAATGGCCTGGCCCTCCCCCAGGGTCAGGGTCTGGGTTTCGCTGTCATAGGTCAGCCGGTCGGAGCCCACCAGGGCCAGGGTTTCCGCCAGGGTTTCCGCTGTGGGCACCTGGTAGTCCTGGGTGGTGAAGCCCCACAGCTCCATCAGGGGGTAGACGGTGATGTCAAAGGCCCCGCCGGTGCTGTCGTACAGGTTCAGAGCATACTCCAGCAACGCCGCCGTATCGTCCGAGAGGACGCCGGAGCCGGTCTGGTTCAGGGCGTAGACCTCGCTGCTGTCGCTGCCGGTGCTGAGGAGGGCCTCCAGCCGCTGAATCTCCGCGCAGGCGTCCTCCAGCGCTGCCTCCCGGCTGCTGCCGTAGGCGGTCAGGGTCATATAGGTGTCCATGGCCTCCAGGTACTCCGTGGAGGACTCCGCCGCCTCCGGGTCGGCCTCCGCCGCGTCTGTCCCGCCGGTGGAGTAGGCGCAGCCCGTCAGCAGGAGCAGAGACAAAAGGGCGCATAACAGTCGTTTCATCCGCATATCCTCCCCTATTGAAACAAGGCGTCCGGCAGCCGCTTCGTGATTTCGTAGCTGACCAGGCCGATGACCAGCCCGGCGGCCAGCCCGCTCCACCACAGCACCAGCAGGTAATAGCCCACCTGCTTCGTCTCCAGCAGCACCATGGCCATCAGAATCTGCCCTACGTTGTGGGCGATGCCCCCGGCCACGCTGACGGCCATCATGCCGAAGCGGCTCGTCCGCTTCAGCAGAATCATCACCGCCCCGGACAGCACCCCGCCTGCCAGGGAGTACAGCAGACTGAAGGCGTTGCCGAAGGTCATGGACACCAGCACGATGCGCAGCAGGTTCAGGAGGATGGCGTCCCTGCTCCCCATCCGGTACAGGGCAATCATCACCACCAGGTTGGTCAGCCCCAGCTTCATGCCGGGGACGGCAAAAAAGGCGGGTATCAGCGTCTCCGCATAACTCAGCACCATAGCCAGGGCAATGAGCAGGCCGTACCGGGCCACCCGTTTGGCCCCCATGGTTCCCCTGTTTTCCTTTCTCTGGTTCATTTCGTCACCCCGTCCAGGTTCAGCGCGTCGCTGCCGGTGAGCTCCACCACCAGGCTGTGGGGGAGGCAAATCAGGCTGTCCCCGGCGTAGCGTATCTTCCCCTGCTTCACGCAGAGTTGGTCGGGGCAGTCCGCGTCCGCTATCCAGGCCGCGCCGTCCTCGATGACCAGGTAATTCGCTCCGTCCTCAGAGGTGATGGTGTAGCTGCCGTCCTGGGCCAGGGGATAGGTGGCAGTGATTTCCCCGTTCTGCCGCACCACCACGGTCAGCTCCGCCGCGTCCGCGCCCCCCCTCCGGGAGAGGCCATAGGCCGCCGTCAGCGCCAGACCCGCCAGCACGACGGCAGCCAGCAGGATCAGGTCGTTTTTCCTTCTTTTGGTTCCCGGCCCTTCGCCCATAAGCCCCTCCTTTCAACGGTTTTCCGCCGTCCGAAACCGGCGGGAAATGGATTTCATTACTGGGGAACCCCTGAATCAATGCAGCTTCGGCGCCTTGCGGTAAATTTCCGCCATAAATGCGTTGCAAAGCCTTGAAATCCGTCAGGATTCCTGCGCCTTTGCGCCTTTTTCTGACGCATATTTCCTCGCAATTCGCTCTTGCGCATTTATTCAGGGGTTCCCTAAAAATGTTAAAAAAATGTACTGCTTTGTATTGACCTGAGGGTTACACTCAACTTTATAATAAATGGATAGAACGTGCAATTCCCTCGCTCACACTGACAGGGGAATGCTGACCTGCTGATAATAGCAGAATTGCCCCTCTGCGTGGCTTTCAAACAGGTCGAATACGCAAATCGGCTCCTCCCCCGTCAGCCCCAGCCGGGCCAGCTTCGCCAGGGCGGGGGCGGTTTGCAGGGTGATTTCCTCCGCCTCGCTGCCTACCTCGCAGTCCAGCGGGCGGCGGGGGGTCTGCATGGCGTACCAGAACGCCTGACAGGGGGGCAGGGCCACCAGTCCGCTGCCCGTCAGCCCCAGGGCCTGGGCCTGCTCCTGGGGGATGGAAAAGCCGTAGGTCAGCGTTCCACCCCGCACCAGGCCGCAGAAATCCGCAGCGGGGGTGGCGTCCACCCAGTCCGCCAGGGCGGCCAGGTCGGCGTCGCCCAGCTCCAGGAACCGGTCATAGGCGGAGAAGGGGAAGAAGGTCAGGGCAGGCCGTGGGCCTGTGGCCCAGCTGCCGTCAAAGGTGCCCTCCGCCGCCTGCCGCTGGAGAGGGCGGATTTGCCGCAGCTTTTCCAGGTAGAGGCTCTTGAGGCGCAACTCCCGCTCCAGCCCCTGGATTTGCCGGAGGGTAGCCGCTTCCGTCTCGGCGGGGTCTGCCTCGTTCAGCAGCCCCTCGATTTCCCGGAGGGAGCAGCCGGTGTTTTGCAGCCGTCGGCTCAGGAAGATGGCCGAGGATTGGTTGTGATAGTAGTACCGGTACTGATTTCCCGCCTCCCGCTGGGGGGTGAGGATGTGGTGCTTCTCGTAGTATTTGATGAGATCCCGGCTGACGCCCAGCCGTTGGGCGAACTCGCCCATGCGGTAGATTTTTTGCTTTGCCACGGGTGCCACCTCTTTTTCTGCTTCACGTCTTAGTATAGAGGAATCAGACCGAACTTTCAATCATTTTTTGCAGTTTACATCGCAGGAGAACTGCCGTTGCCGTGGAACCCGGTGCAATGGAGCTGCTCTCCTGCGCTGTTATACGGGCTGTACGCCTTCGTCGCCACCGTGGAGCGGTACAATGAGCTGTGCTACAACGGCAAGGACGAGGATTACGGCAAGGAGACCCACCGCATGACGCCGGTGGACACCGCCCCCTACTACGGCATCTGCACGGGGGCCTGGCATCTGACCACATTGAACGGATGCCGCATCAACACCGATATGCAGGTCATTCGGGAGGATGGCACCGCCATCGAGGGGCTGTACGCCACAAGCGACTGCTCCGGTGGCTTCTTTGCTACCACCTACCCCAACCTGTTTACGGGCCTGGCCTGCGGCCGCACCATGACCTTTGGCCGCCGGGCAGCGCAAATCGTGGCCAACCTCTGAGGTCCTCAAAGAGACAGCCCTGACCGTGGGGGTGTAGGGGAAGGAACCTGACGTTGACCCAATGTTCGTGAAAGGAGAAGCGTATGGCAAAATCAAAAATCCGAGGTGGGGTTCATCCCAAAGGGTGCAAGGAACTCAGCAGCGGCGCCGCCACCGTCCCTTATCAGGCAAAGGGCGAGCTGGTGTTCCCGCTGAGCCAGCACATTGGGAAGCCTGCCGTCCCCATCGTCAAGAAAGGTGATACCGTCCTGGCAGGGCAGACCATCGCCAAAGCGGACGGGTTCATCTCCGCCCCCATCATCTCCTCTGGCTCCGGCAAGGTGAAGATCATCGAGCCGCGGCTGACCTCCGCCGGGGTCATGGCCCAGTGCATCGTCATTGACAATGACGGTCAGTACACCCTGGACCCCTCCGTCGGGCAGAAGTGCGATTACACCAAGCTCTCCAGCCAGGAGATTCTGGCCAAGGTGCAGGCTGCCGGTATCGTGGGCCTGGGCGGCGCAGGCTTCCCCACCCACGCCAAGCTGGCCCCCAAGAACCCGGAGGAAATCGAGTACGTTATCGCCAACGGCGCAGAGTGCGAACCTTACATCACCTGCGACGACCGGCTGATGCAGGAGCATCCCGACTGGGTGGTGATGGGCCTGAAAGTCGTCCTCCAGCTGTTCCCCAACGCCAAGGGCGTCATCGCCATTGAGGACAACAAGCCCGCCGCCATCGCCGCCATGCAGAAGGCCGTCCAGAGGGACGAGCGCCTCTCCGTGCTGGAGCTGGAGACCCGGTACCCCCAGGGCGGTGAGCGCGGCCTGGTACACGCGGTCACCGGCCAGTGGCTGGGGGGCGGCGGCGCGCTGCCTGCCACCCTGGGCTGCATTGTGGACAATGTGACCACCCTTTCCGCCGTCTATCAGGCGGTGTGCGAGGGTATGCCGCTGATGGAGAAGGGCTTCACCGTCTCCGGCGACGCGGTAGCCAATCCCGGCAACTTTATGATCAAGCTGGGCACCTCCCTCCAGGAGGTGCTGGACGCAGCTGGCGGCCTGAAGGCCGAGGCCAGGAAGGCCCTGCTGGGCGGCCCCATGATGGGCACCGCCATCAGCAGCTACGACGTGCCCATCGTCAAGGCCAACAACGCCCTGCTGTGCATGACCCGCGACGAGGTGGAGGAAGCGGACAAGCTGATGACCGCCTGCATCCGCTGCGGACGGTGCGGCACCGCCTGCCCCATGGGGCTTATCCCCCAGATGATGGCGGTGGCGGCCAAGAATAAGGACTACGCCCGCTATGACCAGCTTCACGGCACCGACTGCATTGCCTGCGGCAGCTGCACCTACATCTGCCCGGCCAAGCGTCCGCTGACCCAGCTGTTCAAACAAACCAAGCCTGTCGTGCTGGGGCTCAAGCGCGCAGGCCAGCTGTGAGGAGGGATTTAGAATGGAAAAATTGCTGAACGTGTCCTCCTCTCCCCATCTGAGAGACAGTAAGCTGACCACCGGACACGTCATGTACGACGTGATCATCGCCCTGATGCCGGTCACCATCTTTGGTATCTATCACTTTGGTCTCCACGCCTTCCTGGTGCTGCTGGTCAGCGTGGCCACCGCCGTGGTGACGGAGTACCTCTTTGACCTGGCCACCCACCATCCCAACACCGTGAAGGACGGCTCCGCAGTGCTCACCGGCCTGCTGCTGGGCCTGTGCTGCTCCCCCACCGTCCCCCTGTACATCCCCTTCCTGGGCAGCCTGTTCGCCATCGCCCTGGTGAAGTGCGCCTTCGGCGGCCTGGGTCAGAACTTTATGAACCCGGCCCTGGCAGGCCGCTGCTTCCTGCTTCTGTCCTTCAGCTCCGCCATGACCAGCTACAGCGTGGACGGCACCTCCAGCGCCACCCCGCTGGCTGTCCTGGAGGAGGGCGGCACGGTGGACGTGCTGGATATGTTCCTGGGCTTCACCGACGGCACCATCTGCATCAGCATCGCCGCCATGCTCATCGGCGGGGCCTACCTGCTCATCACCAAGGGCATCACCTGGCACATCCCCGTGGCCTATGTGGGCAGCTTCCTGATTTGCATGATCGCCTTCGGCGGTCAGGGCTTTGACGTTATGTACCTGGTGGCCCACCTGTGCGGCGGCGGCATCGTCTTTGGCGCCCTGTTCATGGCTACCGACCCCGTCACCAGCCCCGTCACCGGTATGGGGCAGCTGATTTACGGCGCGGTCATCGGCGTGCTGACGGCAGTGTTCCGTGTGTTCGGCAGCTCCGCTGAGAGCGTCAGCTACGCCATCATCCTGGGCAACCTGGTGACCCCCCTCATCGACCGCTGGGTGGTACCCAAGCCCTACGGCATCGGGGACGGCACCAAGAAGGAAGTCTCCGACCAGCCCAAGAAGTTCCCCAAGGCCGCCATTACTCTGGCCTGCATCACCCTGATTGCCGGTCTGGCCCTGGGCCTGGTGAACTTTATGACCGCAGACATCATCGAGGCTCAGAACGCCGCCGCCAAGGCCGCCTCCTATGTGGAAGTTATCCCCACTGCGGATGAGGTCAACTATGACGACGACCTGACCGCCCTGGTGGAGGAAGCCGCTGCCGCCAGCGATTACTACGCTGACAGCACCTTCGGCAAGGTCACGCTGAACGAGGCCGTGGTAGGCACTGACGCCTCCGGCAACGTGGTGGGCTATGCCATCAGCGTCAGCACCGCCGACGGCTATGGCGACAGCATCACCCTGAGCGTGGGCTTCGATACCGAAGGCACCATCCTGGGCCTGTCCTTCACCGAGCTGGAAGAGACGGCCGGCCTGGGTATGCGGGCGGACGAGGACAGCTTTAAGAGCCAGTTCGTCGGCGTCCAGGTGGACTCCTTCACCCTGAATAAGAGCGGCGGCTCCACGGCGGATGATGAAATCGACTCCATCTCCGGCGCGTCCACCACCTCCGGCGCAGTGGTCAACGCGGTGAACGCCGCCATCGACTTCTTCGCCAACTACATCCAGTAAAGGAGGGGACAAATTTTATGAATCCGTATGTGGAACGAATTTACAACGGTATCGTGAAGGAAAATCCGGTATTCATTATGATGCTGGGTATGTGTCCGGCCCTGGCCGTGACCACCTCCGCTACCAACGGCTTCGGCATGGGCATGAGCACCATGGCGGTGCTGATTATGTCCAACCTGATTATCTCCCTGCTGCGGAAGATTATCCCTGACCAGGTGCGTCTGCCGGCCTACATCGTCATTGTCGCCTCCCTGGTGACGGTGGTGCAGCTGCTGATTCAGGCGTACATCCCCGTGCTGTACTCCGCCCTAGGCATTTACATCCCCCTCATCGTGGTGAACTGCATCATCCTGGGCCGGGCTGAGGCTTACGCCGCCAAGAATCCCCCGCTACTGTCCGTCATGGACGGCATCGGCATGGGCCTGGGCTTCACCGTGGGCCTGACCATCCTGGGCCTCCTGCGGGAACTGTTCGGGGCCGGTACCGCCTTCGGCATCCAAATCATGCCCGACGCCTATCAGCCCATTGCCGTGCTGACCCAGGCCCCCGGCGCCTTCCTGGTGCTGGCCCTGATTATCGCCGTGATGAACGCCTTCAGCATTAAGACCGCCGCCAATGACAAGGTGGAGGGCTGCGACGGCTGCTGCGCCACCTGCCAGCAGAAGTGCGCCGATGAGAAGAAGGAGGGTGAGACCGTATGACGCTGATTATGATTATCGTGACCTCCGCCCTGATTAACAACGTGGTGCTGAACCAGTTCCTGGGTCTTTGCTCCTTCCTGGGCGTGTCCAAGCAAATCAAGACCTCCGCCAGCCTGGGCGGGGCGGTCATCTTCGTCATGACCATCGCCTCCGCCGTGGCCAACCTGCTGTACACCTTCGTGCTGGACCCGCTGGGTCTGGACTATCTGCAAACCATCGTCTTTATCCTGGTCATCGCCGCCCTGGTGCAGGTGGTGGAGATGTTCCTGAAGAAGTCTATGCCCGCCCTGCACAGCGCCCTGGGCATTTACCTGCCCCTGATTACCACCAACTGCGCCGTGCTGGGCGTGGCCCTGAACAACGTTACCGACGGCTATAGCTTCATCGAGAGCGTTATCTGCGGCTTCGGCACCGCCGTGGGCTTCACCCTGGCCATCGTGCTGCTGGCTGGCATCCGTGAGCGGCTGGAGAGCAATGACAATGTCCCGAAGGCCTTCCAGGGCGCACCCCTGGTGCTGCTGAGCGCCGCGCTGATGGCTATCGCCTTCTGCGGCTTCGGCGGCCTGGCGTGAGAAAAGGAGGAACAGAGTATGACTATGATTCTCAGCAGCGTCCTGGTCCTCGCCATTGTCGGCCTGCTGGTGGGCCTGATGCTGGTCTTCGTGGGCAACAAGTTCAAGGTGGAGGTGGACGAGCGGGAAGCCGCCGTCCGGGACTGCCTCCCCGGCAACAACTGTGGTGGCTGCGGCTACGCAGGCTGCGACGCGGTGGCGGCGGCCATCGTCAAGGGGGAGGCCCCTGTGACGGCCTGCCCCGTAGGCGGCCAGGCCGTGGCGGATAAAATCTCCGCCATCATGGGCGTGGAAGCCGGTGACGGCGCGGACAAGAAGGTTGCCTTCGTCAAGTGCGCCGGTGTCTGCGGCAAGGCCAAGAGCAAGTGCAACTATGTGGGCATCCAGACCTGCGAGGCTGCGGCCATCATCCCCGGCAAGGGCGACCGGGCCTGCCAGCAGGGCTGCCTGGGCTTCGGCAGCTGCGTGGCTGCCTGCCAGTTTGACGCCATCCATGTGGTGGACGGCGTGGCCGTGGTAGACCGCTCCAAGTGCGTGGCCTGCGGCAGCTGCGTCAAGGCTTGCCCCCAGAAGCTGATCGAGCTGGTACCCGACAAGAGCACCTACGCCGTCCAGTGCAGCAACCAGGAGAAGGCCAAGGTGACCAAGGCTCAGTGCGACGTGGGCTGCCTGGGCTGCGGCCTGTGCATCCGTCAGTGCGAGGAGGGGGCCATCTCCCTCCAGGGCAACGTGGCGAAAATCGACTACGAGAAGTGCGTGGGCTGCGGCAAGTGCGCCGCCAAGTGCCCGGCAAAAATCATCCGCATGAGATAATCCCGCCTGAACAGACAGGGGCGCTGCTGTGGTTCTCCACAGCAGCGCCCCGATTTTTTGCGCTCTGACAACAGGCGCCCCCTATAGCCACGGGAACCGCCCCTTGATATGGGGCCGCACCGCAGGCGTCCCCTCCACCAGGATGATGTCCTCCCCGAAGCGGCGGACGTTGTCCCACTGGATGAGGCGGTCTTCCGTCCGCCCGAACAGGCCGAAGAACCGGGCCTCCCCCGGCACGATGAGGGCGCGCACCTGGCCCGTGTCCATATCCACCGACAGGTCGCCCACATATCCGTAGCGGCTGCCGTCGGTGACGCTGATGACCTCCTTCTCCCGCAGGTCGTTGAGGGTCAAGAACATAGCGGTTCCTCCTTTTTGGATGGATTCTTGAGCCGTTAGCTATTAGCTGTTAGTGGCTAGTCACCCCTCAGTCTGGCCTTGCGGCCAGACTGCTCCGCCGTCAAGCGGCATTTCCGCTGCGCTCCCTACCCTTTCAGGGCAATGTCATCAACTTAAAGATGCAATCCATACTAAGTTGAGGAACGCAACGCAGCCGCACAGCCAGATTTCAGCGACCAAAGGGCGACAGAATTGCTGCCCGTCCCGCCGTAAGGCAAGGGACGAGGCGGCAATCCACGCCAGCCGCCATGGGCGGCAGTCTCAGCAGGTATCAAGTTACATCGTCTGTTGCCTGCGCCGCCACGGAGCGGCAGAGACAAGGCGCTAGCCGCCAGTGGGATAGGGGGAGGGTTCTTAGGGAGGGGCG
>JAJQEV010000100.1 GCA_021201475.1 Clostridiales bacterium | reverse complement strand
TCAATGGGAAAATTCCGCTTTTTCGATGGTTTTCTACACGGGGCCGGGTGGGTCACTCTTCTGTGCAGTTTGCTATGCAACTTTCAGTTCCTTCTATGGGGCAAAAATCCCCCTCCACAACCCATAGTTGGTACCGCAGAGGAGGATTCCTGCTTATTTCCGCAGCAGGCTGTCCAGAATCGTTTTCAGGAGGCCCTTTTGCTTTTGCGGGGTGCGTTTTGCAGCCGGCTGCGCCGTCTGCTTCTTACGGGCGGCAGGCGCGGCTGTTTTCGGTGCAGTTGTTTTCGGTGTGGTCTTTTGCTGCTGGTCGGGGCTTACAGGCGTCTTTCCGACGGCAGCGGGGGCCTTCTTCTGCTCCTTGGGCGCGTGTTCGGGCTTTTCAGCACCGGTGGAACTGTCCGGCTGAACCGGTTTCGGTGTCTCCACAGCTCCGGCAGCAGACGGCGCAGGCTTTTCCTGCGGCGGGATAACTGCGGCTGGAGGCTGCTGGGTGGGAGTAAACGGCTCCGCCGCCGTATTTTCCGGTACGGGGGCGGCAGTTTCGGGCGGTGCTTTCACCGGCGCTTCCTCCGCCTTTGGCTCGGTGGCCGGTGCAGGAACCGCCGTCTCTGTGCTGTCCGCTTCAACGGCTGCCGCCCGATTGGTGGGCAGCGGGGTCCCCGCCCGAAGATACGCCTGCTGGTAGAAGTATTCCTGCGCATTCAGGGGCGGCTGCTCCGGCTCATCCTTCCGGCTGTAGGTGCCGTCCGAGGACTGCACCCGCACCTTCACATTGTCACTCCACATGATGCGGAACATCTGCAGCAGTTGGGCCTTCAGGTCCGGGTCATAGATAGGGGCGGCAACCTCCACCCGCCGGGTGGTGTTGCGGGTCATAAAGTCGGCGGAGGAAATGTAAACCTGCTCCGTGCCGTTTGTTCCGAAGATGTAGATCCGACTATGCTCCAGGAAGCGGCCCACGATACTGATGATTTGGATGTGGTCAGTGAATCCGGAAATACCGGAAACCAGGCAGGCAATGCCCCGAACAATCATCTCCACCCGCACCCCGGCCTGGGAGGCTTCGATCAGCTTTTCAATCAGCACCTTATCGGTGACAGAGTTGCACTTGATGCCCACATAGCCCTGTCCGCCTGCCTTCGCCACGGCGATTTGTCCGTCAATCAGGTCAAGCAGGCGGTTCTGGAGGCAGTGCGGGGCCACCAGCAGGTGTTGGGTGGTTTCAATGGTCTCCCCCAGGCAGAGGGAGTGGAAGATGCTGGCGGCTTCCCGCCCGATTTCCGGATCGGCGGTCATCAGGCACAGGTCGGTGTACTGCTTCGCCGTGCTTTCGCTGTAGTTGCCGGTACCCACCTGGGTGATATATTGAATGCCCTCCTCCGTCTGCCGGGTAATCAGACACAGCTTGGAGTGGGTCTTCATGCCGTCCAGGCCGTAGATGATGCGGCAGCCGGCCTCCTCCAGCACCTGGGAGCAGTCCAGGTTGTTCTCCTCGTCAAATCTAGCCCGCAGTTCCACCAGGGCCAGCACCTCTTTCCCGTTTTCAGCGGCCCGGGCCAGGGCGTCCACCACCAGGCTGTTGTGGGCTACCCGGTAAAGGGTAATGCGGATAGAGGTCACCGCCGGGTCGCTGCCCGCCTCCTCCAGCAACCGCAGGAAGGGGCGCATACTCTCATAGGGATAGGACAAGAGTTTATCCTTCTCCTGAATCTGCGGAATGATTGGCCGACGGCTGTCGATGGCGGGGTTTTTCTGCGGGCTGCGGCGGGGGAAGAACAGCTCCCGGCGGTCCCGCAGCGCGTCCCGCACCAGGTACAGGAAGGACAAGTCCAGCGGAGCGTTGGAGCGGAACATCTGCTTCTTCGGCAGGTTCAGGTGCTTGCTGATGGTATCCACCACGGTGTTGTCAATATGCCCCTGGAACTCCAGCTTGATGGGGGACAGCTTCCGCCGCATCCGAATCATCTTCTCCATGGTCTTGCGGTAGTTGGCCTTGTGGTCCTCCACGTCGCTGAACATATCATCCACGGAGATGTCCGCGTTGCGGGTGATGCGAATCAGTGACTTGCTCACAATGCGGTAATGCTCAAACTCCAGCGCGGCGAACTGGAGGATCAAATCCTCCATCAGGATATAACGGCTGTCGCTCCCCGGCACGGGAATCAGCCGCTTCAGCACCCCGCCTGTGCAGGGGACGATGCCCAGGCGGTTGTTGCCGCTTTTGGTCTTTAGGGTGATGACGGCGTAGATATGCTCATTTTGCAGGAAGGGGAAGGGCTGCTTGGGGGCCACGATTTGGGGCGAGAGTAGGGGTAGCACGTCCACCAGGAAGTACTTCTCCAGCGCCCGCCTCTCCTTGTCGGTCAGGGCGTTAAAGGTGCAGATCTCCAGACCGTTTTCTTTGAGCGTCTCCACAAGCTGGGCATACACGGCGTCCTTGCGCTTGAGCAGCCCCTTCACATCGGCCAGAATGGCGTCCAACTGCTCCCGGGCGGACATACTGGTTTTGTTCTCCCGGAAGTCCGTCCCCAAATGGTCGTAAATGCTGCCCACCCGCACCATGAAGAACTCGTCCAGATTGCTCTGGAAGATGGCGGCGAAGGAGAGCTGCTCCCCCAGCGGGTTCTCCGGGGCGCAGGCTTCCTCCAGCACCCGCTCGTTAAATTTCAGCCAGGACAGCTCCCGGTTGGCAAAGCAGACCAGTGGATAGCCTTCCTCCTCCGAAGGAAGCGTATCCTCTGCCTTGACTTGCCTGCGTTCCTGTTTGCTCATATAAATCCCCTCCCTGGTATTCCCGATTGACAGACTGCTATGCAGCGTCCGCCTCGCTCCGCCTTCATGCGGCATCGGCGGCGCTCCTGTAATTTGTCCTATTATATCGCATTTAGGAAGAAAAGAAAAGAGGGAAATTGCATCACTTTCTCCGGCATCTTTATGCCGTCAGGAAATTTGGGCATCAGGAAACGCACGGCAAATGCCGTGCGTTTCCTGATTGTTTTCTATTCAGAGAAAAGGGTGTTTATCTCCTGCGTCCGCCCCGGTAGTTGCCTCGCCGGGAACCGCCAGAGGAGCCGTACCGGCTTTTCTTCTTCGGGCGGAACACCAGCAGCCGCAGCAGCACCAGCAGCAATATCAGCCCCGCCACCAAAAAGACGATCTTCATCCACCACTGGCCCACCAGCTTCTCCAACTGGGCTTTCCGCAGCAGCACCTCGGACACCGCCACATCGTTGGCCGCAATCAGGTTCACTGTGCCGTACTCCGTCCCGTCCAGGGTCAGGGTCATGGTGCCCAGCACGTCTCCTTTCGTGACCGGCGCCTCCACCTCGCTGATGAGGTTGATGTCCTTTCGAAAGTCATCTGCGGTGATGTCATTGGGCAGCTGTGCCTCCAGGGACTCCGCCGCAACCACCGTCACGTAATCCGCCTCATCGCTGAGGGTAACCGGTACGGTGCCCTCAGGCTCGTTCTCCTCCAGGATGGTGATGGTGGAGAAGTTATCAAACCCCCACTCCAGCAGGCGGGAGGTTTCGCTGAATTGCAGCCGCTGGGTCTTGCCGTCCACCACCGGATTCTCGCAGCCCATGACAACGGAGATGAGCATCTGCCCGTCCTCCTCTGCTGCGGCCAGCAGGCAATAGCCCGCGTCATCGGTGGAGCCGGTCTTAATGCCGATACACTTATCGTAGACGTAGCCGCTGTATTTCAGGTTGGACAGCAGGCCGTTGGTGTTGTAGTAGTGCCGCTGCTCGGAGCGGTTGGTGGCGTCGATATAGCACTCCTTGCTCTTGACGATGGTGCGGAACCCGTCAAAGCGCATGGCTTCCTTCGCCATTAAGTACAGATCGTAGCAGGTGGTGTAATGGTCGTCGTCCGGCATACCGTGGGGGTTGACGAAGTGGGTGCCGGTGCAACCCAGCTCTGCGGCTGTCTCGTTCATCAGCGTCACAAAGTCGTCAATGCTGCCGGACACCGCCGTCGCCAGGATGTTGGCCGCCTCGTTGGCGGAGGCCACCAGCATACAGTACAGCAGATCCTCTACCGTGAGAACCTCACCCTCCCGGATGTTGGCGTTGGAGCTGGTATAATCCAGCCCGTCCCAGCAGTCGCTCTGGGCGGTGACTTTTGTGTCCAGGCTCAGCTGGCCGTCCTCAATGGCCCGGAACACGCACACCGCCGTCATCACCTTGGTGATGGAGGCGGGATACACCGTATCATAGGCATTCTGCTCATAAAAAATCACGTCGGTATCCGCATCTACCAGCAGGGCGGCCTGGGCCTCCACCTCCATGCCCTCCAGAATATCCGAGGCGGAGCGGCTCAGCGCCTCCGCCGGAGCGATCAGCGTAGTCACGCAAAGAAAAAATGCGCAAAAAAAGGAGAGAACTTTTATCTTTTTCATAGGAAACCTCTGTCAAATATGCTATAATAAACGCAGGGCGGCTGCACAGCCATACCAAAGCCGGAGCACCGCGCTGCTGAACACACACTGAGTTCATTATAGCAGAAGCCGCCCGTTCATGCAACGCGGAATCCTAAAAATAATCTAAAATTTTTGGAAATACGGACGGACGCGCCAAATCCGCATCGTCCGTTCCGCCTGGAGGAAGTCAATGAAATTATTAGTAGTGGACGATGAGCGCATCATCGTCAAGGGCATCAAGTTCAACCTGGAGAACGAGGGCTACGAGGTCATCACCGGCGGAGACGGGGAGGAAGCCGTGGCCCTGGCCAGGACAGAGCACCCCGACCTCATCATCCTGGACCTGATGATGCCCAAGCTGGACGGCCTGGACGCCTGCGTACAGATTCGCACCTTCTCCGACGTACCCATCATCATGCTCACCGCCCGGAGCGAGGATATGGACAAGCTGATGGGCTTTGAGTGCGGCGCGGACGATTATGTGACCAAGCCCTTCAACATCCTGGAGCTGAAGGCCCGCATCAAGGCCCTGCTCCGCCGGGCCAACAGCGGCAAAGCCGCCCAGGCGGAGCCGGAGGCTCTGTCCCGCGGCGGCATATTGCTGGATGAGGGGCAGCGCTGCGCCTGGAAGGACGGACAGCAGGTGGAACTGACCGCCAGGGAGTTTGACCTGATCTCCCTGCTGATGCACAACCCCGGCTATGTCTACAGCCGGGAGCAGCTGCTGGACAAGGTCTGGGGCTATGATTATCAGGGGGATTACCGCACTGTGGACGTCCACGTCCGCCGCCTGCGGGAAAAGCTGGAGCAGGACAGCGCCAATCCGGAACTGATTTTGACCAAGTGGGGGGTAGGCTACTACCTTTCCCCACGCTGACAGGGGAACCCATATTCCATAGAAGGGAGGCTAAGCTGCGTGAACAAGCCTCAGCGGAAGGACGTGCCTTTTACGCAAAGCCTGCGCTTCAGATTCATCGTCTCCTACATCGCTATCATCTTCGTGCTGCTGGTGCTGCTGAACACCTACCCCATGCTGGCCACCCAGAACCTGATTTTCCGGAACAAGCAGAGCACCCTGGAGAGCCAGACCTCCGTCATGGCCTCCTACCTGTCCGAATTGCAGGAGCTGCAGGCGGACGGCGTGGCCCAGGTCATGTCGGCGCTGAACGACGACGGCCTGACCCGGGTGCTGGTGACGGATGACAGTGGTCTGGTTTTGTACGACACCGCCACGGACGAGGCCGGCGTCACCCGCTACGCCCTGTTTGCGGAGGTCACGCAGGCGCTGGCGGGGAACGTGGTCTTTCAAAGCACCTATCAGGACGGGGCGTTCCGCAGCGGGGCCGCCTCCCCGGTGGTGTACCGCAATGTTATCATCGGCGCGGTCTACGTTTATGAGTACGATACAGAGCAGGCGGAAATGCTGCAGGGTTTGCAGGATAACCTGTGGAAGCTGTCCGTCCTGTTCTTCGCCATTGCCATGCTGTTCAGCATCTTCCTGAGTCACCGTATGACCAGCGGCATCAGCCGCCTGCTGTCCGGCATCGCCGTGCTGCGGAAGGGCGAGTACCGGTATCGGGCGGACATACGGGGCAAGGACGAACTGGCCCTGCTGGCGGAAGAATTCAACGAGCTGGCGGAGCGGCTGGAGCAAACTGACGAGGTACGGCGGCGCTTTGTCTCCGACGCCTCCCACGAGCTGAAAACCCCGCTGGCCTCCATCCGCCTGCTGACCGACTCCATCCTGCAAAGCGACCAAATCGATATGGCCACCACAAAGGA
This sequence comes from Clostridiales bacterium, assembly GCA_021201475.1. Taxonomy (GTDB): domain Bacteria; phylum Bacillota; class Clostridia; order Oscillospirales; family Oscillospiraceae; genus Onthomonas. Next base: position 4,288 of record JAJQEV010000100.1, on the reverse strand, counting down.
ATTTGTGGCCGACATTGGGGACGAAGCCCAGCGCCTGAGCCGCATCACTGAAGCCCTGCTGGTGCTGACCCGTCTGGATGACAGCCAGGAGGTGCCCTCTGCTGTGCTTGATTTGCGAGATTCCGTGCAGGATGCCGCCCATCTGCTGGAGCCTGTGGCCCGTGAGCGGGAGGTCACGCTCCGCCTGGAGCTGGAGGAGCGGTGCCCGGTGCGGTCCAATGAGGACGACCTGTACCAAATCCTCTTTAACCTGATGGAAAACGCCATCAAATACAACCTCCCCGGCGGCAGCGTCACCGTCTCCGCCTGGCAGGCGGAGGGCAAGGCGCTGCTCCGGGTGGAGGATACCGGCATCGGCATCCCGGAGGCAGACCGGGCCAAGGTCTTTGGCCGCTTCTTTCGGGTGGACAAGGCCCGCTCCCGGGCCGCCGGAGGGACCGGGCTGGGGCTGTCCATCGTCTGGGACACGGTGAAGCGATGGGGCGGAGACATCACCCTGGGCCCCGGCGCGGAGCGGGGCACCTGGTTTCTCGTCACCTTCCCACTGGCACAGGAGGAGTCGTTATGAAGAAAGGCATCTGCGGGCTATGCTCCCTGTTGCTGTTTCTCTCCCTCTGCGGGTGCGGCGGCAGCGCCCAGACGGAGTCCGGGACGGCGCTGGCCCTCTACTTCCTCTCCGCCGAGGCGGAGACGGGGAGCATCTATAACAGCGACTCCACCCTGACCCTGGACACAGACGACTGCGAGGAGGCTGCCGTCCAGCTGGTAAATGCCCTGCTGGACGGCCCGGAGCTGGCTACCCAAACCTCCCCCTTCCCGTCCTCCGTCCGGCTGCTGAGCTGCGAGCTGTCAGACGGGGTGCTGACTCTGAATTTCAGCGAGGAATACGGGACACTGTCCGGCAGCGCGCTGACCGCCGCAAACTACAGCCTGGTGCTGACCCTGTGCCAGCTGGACGAAGTGGACGGTATCCTCCTGCTGCTGGAAGGCAGCCCTCTGCCCAACGGGCCGAGCGGTGTCCTGACTCCGGAGCAGGCTACGCTCCGCGGCCCCGTGTCCGACCCGGTCACCTTTGCCGTGCAGCTGTACTTCCCCAATGCGGACGGCACAGCGCTGGAAGCGGACTACCGGGAACTGTCCGTTTTTGGCACCGCCTCCAAGACCTGGTGCATTGCTATTTTGGAGGCCCTGTGCGTTGGCACCTCTGATTACAGCGTCTTTCCCGAGGCCAGCTTCTCCAGCGCGGAGGTGTCCGTCTCCCAGGGGATCTGCGAGGTGCAGCTGCCGGACAGCTGGACGGAGTGCATCCTGCAAAACGGCGACCTGTGGCAGGAGAGCATTGTGGAATCCCTCTGCCAGGTGGACGGGGTGAACGCCGTCCGGTTCCACACCTCGGGCGCCACCACGTTGGACGGCCAGATTTTTTATCCACAGGAAAACGCAGAGGAGACAGGCTGAATGCCTGTCTCCTCTGCGTTATTGTTCTGCATTCATGGAGCTGTCCAGCCCGTAGCGCTGCTCTGCCGCTCGGCCCAGCAGCCCCAGCTCCGCCATGGAGGATTCCGCCCCGTCCGCAAAGATGATGTGATCCACCAGCCTGACACCCAGATCGTCCAGCACCTGCTTCAGCTGCGCTGTGACCCTCAAATCGGCCTCGGACGGCTGCTCTGAGGTGCTGATATGGCAGTGGGAGAGAATCACGCCGCTGGCCCCGCTCTCCAGGGTCAGCTTCACAATGGCTCCAAAGTCCATGTGAACGGAGTCCAGCGCCCCCTCGGCCAAATGGTGGCAAACCTTCACCCGATTCCTTCCGTCCAACAGGAGCAAATAGAGCTGCTCCCGCTCTGCGGAGAAGAAGTACGGCCGCAGATAGGCTATCGCGTCCCGGGGGCTATGGAGCATCTCGCGCTGATCCTGCTCCTGCCGATGGCAGTATTCAAATATGGCGGCAGTCAGTTGGGTAAAACGGATGAACCCCTCGCTCACCCCTTCCACCTGCTCCAGGGCACTGGGGGAAGCGTGCAGCACGTCGTGCAGGGAGCCAAACTCCGCCAGCAGCCGCTCCGCCACCGGCCCGGCCTCCATCCTTCTGCCGCAGCTTCGGGTGATCATTTGCTCCAGAAGGCGGCGCTCCTGTTCCTCCTGCTCCATTCGTCTCCCCTCCTTCGCTGATATACTTCGAATTAGAGGGTCTGCCCCTCCACCAGGCCGTTCCATAGCCGATAATAGATACCCTTTTGGGCCAACAGTTCCTGATGATTGCCCTCTTCCTCAATGCCCCGCTTGCCCAGCACCAGGATGCGGTCGGCGTTCTTGATGGTGGTCAAACGGTGGGCGATGGTCAGGGTGGTGCGGCCCTTGGCCAGCTTGTCCAGGCTCTGGCCCACCAGCACCTCGCTCTCGTTGTCCAGGGCGCTGGTGGCCTCGTCTAAGAGCAGGATGGGCGGATTTTTCAGAAACACACGGGCAATGGAGAGGCGCTGCTTCTGTCCGCCGGAGAGCTTCACCCCCCGCTCGCCCACATAGGTATCATAGCCGTCCTTCAGCTGGAGGATGAACTCCTCCGCCCCGGCCAACCGGGCAGCCTCCTCGATTTCCGTCCGGGTGGCCTCCGGCTTGCCGTAGGAGATGTTCTCCGCCACAGTGCCGCTGAACAGATACACGTCCTGCTGCACCACGCCGATGGACTTCCGCAGGCTCTCCAGCGTCACCTGGCGGATGTCCTGGCCGTCAATCAAAATCTGGCCGCTGGTCACGTCGTAAAACCGGGGGATCAGGTTGCACAGCGTCGTCTTGCCCCCGCCGGAGGGGCCCACCAGCGCCAGATTCTCCCCGGGGCGGATGTTCAGCTCCACATGGCGCAGCACCTTGTTATGGTCGTCCGGGTACTCGAAGCTGACATTGCGAAAGACGATGCCGCCCTCTTTCACCTCCAGAGGCACGGCGTCCTCCGCGTCCTGAATCTCTATGGGGGTGTCCATAATCTCCAGGAAGCGCTCAATGCCGGTCATGCCCCGCTGGAACTGCTCGGCAAACTCCACGATGCGCCGGATGGTGGCAATCAGGGTGGAGACGTACAGAACGTAGGCCACCAAATCCCCTGCGCTGATGCGCCCATAGACCAGGGACAGCCCGCCCGCCACGATGACCACCAGGTACATCAGCCCGTCAAACAGCCGGGTAGAGGTGCCGAAGGCGGCCATGGCGTAATAGCCCTTCTTCTTGATGGCCAGGAACTGCTGGTTGCTCTCCTCAAACTTCTCCTGCTCCTGCCGCTCCACCGCGAAGGCCTTCACCACCTGTTGGCCCAGAAGGCTGTCCTCAATGGCGGCGTTCAGTTCGCCGATTTGGAACCGCTGGAGCCGGTACACCCGTTTCAGCCTGCCGTTCAGGTAGACGGACACCACCAGCATCAGCGGCACACAAAGGAACACCACCAGCGTCAGCATCACGTCGGCCTGGCACAGGATGATGAAGGAGGCTGCCACCTTGATGGCGGCAATGAAGAACTCCTCCGGGCAGTGGTGAGCAAACTCCGTCACATCAAACAGGTCGTTGGTGATACGGCCCATGATTTGGCCCACCTTGGTGTTGGAGTAATAGGTAGTGCTGAGGCGCTGCAAATGGCCGAAGGCGTCCCGGCGCATATCCGTCTCGATGTAGCAGCCCATGATGTGGCCGGTGCTCTGCATATAGTAGTTAGCGGCGGCGTCGATGACCCGCAGCACCAGGTACAGCGCCGCCATCCTCCACACCACCGCGGCAGTCAGCACCACCTCCGAATCGGTGGCGCTGTTGGTCAGGTAGCTCATAATCTGGGGCAGCACGATGTCGCACAGCGTAGTCATGGACGCACAGAACAGGTCAAAAACCATCACGCCCTTATACCGGGCCATATAGGGCAGGAACCGCTTCATCAGCCCCCAGGAGCTGAGCTTGCCCTGCCTGTTCTTCTCTTCCTGCATGGTAAATGTTCCCTCTCTCGACAAACAATGATGTTCTATTCTATCGGAAGCAATCCCCAATGTCAAGTGTGCTGCGGCGTTTCACATGGAAATCAAGTTTTCGGTCAAGTGTACCAAAGAAACCCCTCAGTCTGGCCTTGCGGCCAGCCAGCTCCCCTTTCAGGGCAATGCCATCAACTTAAGGATTAAATTTCATTTATCTAAAGGAAAAATGCGCTTCCGTGCTAAAAAATCAGATTAGCACGGACAATGGAAACTCAGAATGTTACCCAGCCGCCATCGGCGGCAGTCTCACCAGTGAGAAGTCACATCGTCTCTAACGG
>JAJQEV010000045.1 GCA_021201475.1 Clostridiales bacterium | reverse complement strand
GATAACTGGTGAGACTGCCGCCCATGGCGGCTGGGGACGATTGCCGTTCCGCCCTCGCCGTTGGCGGGCGGAACGTGCAATTTTATAGTCCAACGGTGGATAACATCTGACTGTTCGGCTACGTTATTCCCCTCAACACAGGATAGATTGTATATTAAGTTGATAACATTGCCCACAACAGACAGAAAGGTGTGGATATTACATGAGTATTCAGGAGCGAGTACAGGACGTTCAGGCCCGTATCCGGGCGGCGGAGCAGGCGGCGGGCCGTCCGGAAGGCAGCGTGACCCTGGTGGCCGCCACCAAGGTGCAGACGGATGAGACCATCCGCACCGCCATCACCGCAGGCATTACCGTCTGCGGGGAGAACCGGGTGCAGGAGTTCAACGCCCACTATGCGGCGGGGGCCTATGAAGGGGCCGACGTGCAGTTCATCGGCCACCTGCAAAAGAACAAGGTGAAATACCTGGTGGGCAAGGTCAGCCTGATTCAGTCCGTGGACAGCGCCGCCCTGCTGGAGGCCATCAGCGCCCGGGCGGAACGCCTGGGGCTGGTGCAGGATGTCCTCATCGAGGTGAACATCGGCGAAGAAGCCTCCAAGTCCGGCGTCCGGCCGGAGGATGCTGCAACGCTGCTGGCACTGGCCGGGACACTGCCCGGCGTGCGGGCCAGGGGACTGATGGCCATCCCCCCTGTCAGCCGGGAGCCGGGCGGAAATCGGCCGTTTTTTGCCGAACTGTATCAGCTTTTTGTTGACATTAAGGGTCAAATGGGCGATAATAATAGTGATTTGGACTGCCTGTCCATGGGGATGAGCGGCGACTTTGAGGACGCCATCGCGGAAGGCGCTACCATGGTACGGGTGGGGACGGCCCTGTTCGGTCCCCGGCCCCCCATGCGCCAGCAGGGGTGAGCGCCTGCGCCCGCACAGGGCAGACAGAATCGTCAAAAGGAGGAATATAGAAAATGGGTTTTATGGATGAACTGAAACGCCTCGCCCGCCCTGAGGAGTATGAGGACGAGGAAGCCGCAGAGGAGCCGAACAACACCACCTCCATGGAGGAGGAGCGCAGCCGCCGGGCCGCTGACCAGACCCCGGAGGAGCCGGAGTATGTGCCCTTCACCGCCCCGGCCCAGGAGCACTCCAACAAGGTGGTCACCATGAACACCACCACCCAGCTGAAGGTGGTGCTGGTGAAGCCCACCCAGTTTGAGGATGCGTCCGCCATCGCAGACCATCTGCGGGACAAGCGGACGGTAGTACTGAACCTGGAGGCCACGGGGAAGGACATCGCCCGCCGCCTGCTGGACTTCCTCTCCGGCGTGGCCTACGCCCAGGAGGGCAAGATCAAGAAAGTGGCCCAGTCCACCTACATCATCACCCCCTACAACGTGGATATCGTGGGCGACCTGCTGGACGAGCTGGAGAAGAATTCCGGTATGTATTTCTAACTGCGTGCCGAACGCAACGCAGGGCGGGGAACGCACTTCCCGGACGTCCGCGCTCCTGACAGACACAGAAAGGTAAGGAGGATTCCTGTTATGATGACACCCCAAGAGGTAGCGGAATACGGCTTCGCCAGAGGGAAGCTGGGCGGCTACAGCACCGCCGAGGTGGACAGCTTTATGGAGGCTGTCACTACCGACTACACCGCCCTTTACAAGGAAAACGCAGGGCTGAAAAACAAGCTGAAGGCGTTGGCCACCAAAGTGGCGGAGTATCGGGAGACGGAGGAATCCATGCGCTCCATCGTGTCCACCGCCCGGAAAATGGCGGACGGCATCGTGGCCGAGGCGGAGGCCCATCGCCAGCAGATGCTGAAGGATGCCGACGATGAGGTAGCCGAGTACCGCGCCCAGCTCCAGCGGGAGATTGCCGACGCGGAGGCCCAGTTGGCCGCCGCACAGGAGTCCACCCGCAGCTTCGTCTCCACTGTGCGGGATTTGGTGACCCGGGAACAGAGCTTTCTGGACCAGATCAGCGCCGTGAAGAGCGAGGAGCCTGCCCCCCAGGTGCCGGAGCTGAAGGAGGAGATTGCTGAGACCGCCGCCGCCATTGACGACTCCATCCGCCAGATGCTCTCCGAGGAGGAGCTGGCCGCCCTGGACGCCGCAGGCGCCGAGGCCGAGGCCGACCCCACCGCCGCCTACAACCAGGAGATCGACCAGCTGCTGGACGACGTGAATGCCTCCGGCGAAGCGGAAGAGGAACCCACCCGGCGGGTGGACTTCTCTGCCGTGGATTTTTCCAGGGATTACGAGACGTGATCTGTCTGACCATGACTGCGGTCGCGTGCAGAAAAAGAAAAAAAGTAAAGAGTAAAGAGGTAGCAAGACCATGCCAGATTATAACAAGACCATCCTCCTGCCCAAGACGGACTTCCCCATGCGGGCGGCGCTGGCCAAGCGTGAGCCTGCCATGCTGGAGGAGATGTACCGGAAGGACGTGTACAAGAAGCTGATGAAGAAGAACGCGGGCAAGCCCAGGTTCGTTCTCCACGACGGCCCTCCCTACGCCAACGGGGATATTCACATCGGCACCGCCATGAACAAGGTGCTGAAGGACTTCATCGTCCGCTCCAAGAACATGATGGGCTATCAGGCCCCCTATATCCCCGGCTGGGATACCCACGGTATGCCCATTGAGACGGCCATCCAGAAGAAGGGCGTCAAGCGGAGTGAGATGCCGGTGCCGGAGTTCCGGGACAAGTGCCGCTCGTTTGCCATGGAGCAGCTGAACCGCCAGCGGGACAGCTTCAAGCGGCTGGGCGTCATCGGCGACTGGGACGACCCCTATATCACCCTGAAACCGGAGTTCGAGGCCAAGCAGGTGGAGGTCTTTGGGGCCATGGCCCAGAAGGGCCTGATTTATCAGGGCCTGAAGCCTACCTACTGGTGCCCCACCTGCGAGACCGCCCTGGCCGAGGCCGAGGTGGAGTATCAGGAGGACCCTGTTACCACCATCTACGTCAAGTTCAAGGTGCATGACGACAAGGGCAAGCTGGCCCGGTACGGCGACCTGGACAAGATGTACTTCGTCATCTGGACCACCACCACCTGGACCCTGCCTGGCAACGTGGCCATCTGCCTGAACGCCGGGTTGGAGTACGCCCTGGTGAAGATTCCCTCCGGCGACATTCTCATCATGGCCGCTGAGCTGGTGGATAACGTCATGGCGGAAAGCGGCATCACCGGCTATGAGACGGTGGCCACCCTGTACGGCGACGAGTTCGAGTATATGACCGCCTACCACCCCTTCATGGAGCGGGATTCCCTGCTCATCCTGGGCGACCACGTCACCCTGGACGCCGGCTCCGGCTGCGTCCACACCGCCCCCTCCTTCGGCCTGGACGACTTCTATATCTGCCAGAAGTACGACCAGCTGGAGACGGGCATCGACATGGAGGTCTCCGTCAACGCCCAGGGCTACCTGAACGAGTTCGCGGGCAAGTATGCCGGGCTCCACGTCACGAAAGCCCACCCCGTCATTTACAAGGACCTGGTGGAGAGCGGGGCGCTGCTGTCCAGCAAGGATTTGACCCACTCCTACCCCCACTGCTGGCGGTGCAAGAAGCCCGTCATTTTCCGGGCCACCCAGCAGTGGTTCGCCAGCGTGGACGCCATCAAGGAGCAGGCGGTGGCCGCCTGCGATTCCATCCAGTGGAAGCCGGAGTGGGGCAAGGAGCGGATGATCTCCATGATTCGGGAGCGGAGCGACTGGTGTATCTCCCGCCAGCGCACCTGGGGCGTGCCCATCCCCATCTTCTTCTGCAAGGACTGCGGCAAGCCCTACTGCACGCCGGAGTCCATCGCAAAAATCTCCGCCATCTTCCAGGAGGAGGGCTCCAACGCCTGGTGGGCCAAGACCGAGGAGGAGCTGATGCCGGAGGGTGCTGTTTGCGCCTGCGGCTGCACCTCCTTCCGGAAGGAGCAGGACATCCTGGACGTTTGGTTCGACTCCGGCTCCACCTGGAAGGCCGTCTGCGAGGAGCGGCCTGAGCTGACCTATCCCGCCGACCTGTATCTGGAGGGCGGCGACCAGTATCGGGGCTGGTTCCAGTCCTCCATGCTGACCTCCATCGCCGCAAACGGCGTCGCCCCCTATAAGCAAATCGTCACCCACGGCTGGACGGTGGACGGCCAGGGCAAGGTCATGCACAAGAGCCTGGGCAACGCCATCTCCCCCCAGGACACCATTAAGGAGTACGGCGCGGACATCTTCCGCCTGTGGGTGTCCTCTGCGGACTACACTCAGGATATGCGCCTGTCCAAGGCCATTTTGAAGCAGTTGTCCGACACCTACCTGAAAATCCGCAACACCAGCCGGTATATCCTGGGCAACCTGAACGGCTTCGACCCGGACAAGGACATGGTGGCGGTACCCGACCTGCTGCCCCTGGACAAGTGGGCCGTGGCCGCCCTGAACAAGCTGGCGGGCAAGGTGTGGGACGCCTACGGCAGCTATGACTTCCATGTGGTCTATCGCGAGGTGTACAACTTCTGCGTGGTGGAAATGTCCAACTTCTACCTGGACATCATCAAGGACAGGTTGTACTGCGAGGCCCCCGACTCCCTGGAGCGGAGAAGCGCCCAGAGCGCCATCTACACCATCCTGGACGGCCTGGTGCGGATGATCGCCCCCATCCTGGCCTTCACCGGCGAGGAGATTTGGCAGGCCATGCCCCATGACGCCTCCGCCGACAGCGAGGCCGTGCTGTTCAACGACCTGCCCCAGTATCGGGAGGACTACGCCCTCACCGAGGAGGAGGAAGCCTACTGGCAGAGCCTGATGAACCTGAAATCCGACGTGAACCTGGCGCTGGAGCAGGCCCGGGCCAGCAAGCTGTGCAAGAAGAGCACCGACGCCAGCGTCACCCTGTACTTGACCGGCGAAGCGGTGGAGGTGTACAACACCGTGAAGGACGCCAGGCTGAATGACCTGTTCATCGTCTCCAAGGTCACTGCCGTAGAGGGCAGCGGCGACGGGGTGGAGGGCGTCAGCGTCCCCGGCCTCACCGTCAAGGTGGAGGTGGACACCGACTATAAGTGCCCCCGCTGCTGGCTCCACAACGCCGCCATCACCGAGGAGGGCGGCCTCTGCCCCCGGTGCGCCAACGCCGTGAAGGGGCTGGATTTGGAGTAACTGCTCCGGTCACAGGAACCCTATAAACCTATAACGCCCCCAGCCCGTTCGGGCTGGGGGTTCTATTGTCTGTGCAGTGCCTCATTCCGCAGTCTGGGCGATATAGTCGGCGTACCTGTCCGCCAGGGTAGCCTCTGTGAAACAAACAACTGAGCGCGGCAAAATGTGACACATCGGATGAAATTTTTGACGACAAAACGCCGCCGCAGTTGTTCCTGCGGCGGCGTTTTCTTCGTATGGTTTGGTCAATCGGTGACGCACTGGGATAGAGTGCTGTTTGTATCCAGGTCGTCCACCACCAGGCAGAGGGTATTCTCCCCAAAGCCGGCCTCGGTCAGGGCCGACTCCAAGGCGTCGGCGTCGGTGGCGTCGTTGACCCAGAGCCGCCCTCCAAGCCTGCTCAGCTCGGCCAGGGTCTGGCCGGAGAGGGCGTTCTCGCCGGTGGTGATGGTGGTCTCGTCCGTGTAGACGCTGAGGACGATGTCATAGTCCGCCAGGGCGTCGATCAGCTTCTCATAGAAGGCGGTGATGACCTCCGTCCTGTCGCTGTCATCCGCAATGGCGTCCGTGTCCCCCAGGGTGGGGTAGGCGGCGTTCCGAAGCACGACCTCGTCAAAGCCGGCCTCTGCAATCTCCGTCACCAGGGAAACGAGATAATCCTGCACGGCCTCGTTGGAGGGGCTGGCCCAGGGGGCATCGGCCCGATCCTTCCACCGGCTGCCGTCGGAGGACAGGATGGAGTAGTCCGTGTTGCTGCCCAGGGCCTTGTCCCGGAAGCAGTCCACATAGGCGACGGTGTAGTAGCCCTCCTCCTGCAGCGCTGCGGCAGCGGTGAGGATGGCGTCATAGCTGTTGCCGTCCTCATCGGTGTCCAGGGCGGTGACGACCCCAAGCTGGGTGGCCAGTGCGTTCTCGGTGAAGAAGTTCAGGCTGCCGCTGGACTCCTTCAGGTAAATCAGGGCGGCATTGGCCCCTGCGGCCCGGAGGGTGCTGGGGGAGTAGCCGGACTTCAGGTTGGTCTTGCCAACGTGCTGGCTCAGAAGCTGGGTTAGCGCGGCGGAGACGCGGCCTTCATCCGTATCGGATTCCTCATCCGCATCCTCCTCCGGGGCAACGCTGCTGCTGCCCTCCTCAGCGGCGGAGGCATCCGCATCCCCCTGGTTCACGACGACTTCCGGGTCGGCGGCGGAGCTGCCGCTTCCGTCCTCCACCAATACCTCCGGCTCCGTGCCGCTGGAGGAATCGGCTTCCGCCGTCACAGTCGTCCAGGGCAGGTTCAGGTGGGCCCCCTCCGCGTCATAGGTGACGTAGGGGCGCAGTAGCCACACGGCCAGGGCTACGCCCAGGGCCAGCACCACTACGACAAAGAGGATGATTTTGACAACGCGCAAAATGTTCCCTGCGTTGCCGTAGTACCGGCTGTAGCCATAACGGTTTGTTCTGCGAAATAACATAGTTTGCTTGCCTCATTTCAAACGGCAGCCCGTCTGAAGGGGCGATGCCGCATTATTCCTGGGCCGGTTCGGCGGTCAGGGCCTGTTCCAGAATGCTCAAACCCTTCTCTACATGCTGAAGGTCCTCCTCACTGAGGGTGGAGACCAGCGCCTCGAAATTGCCCAGGACGGTGTTGGCAGCTTCTGAGTAAAGCTGCTCAAACTTCTCCGTGGTGGCCACATAGATGACCCGACGGTCCTGCTCAGAGCGGATGCGCTGGATCAGGCCCACCTTCTCCAGCCGGTCAACCACGCCGGAAATGGTGGAGTTTGCGCTGCCGGTGGCGCTGGCCAGATTGCTGATTGGCATAGGCCCTTCCTCGTGGAGCAGGGTCAACGCCATCGTCTGCGGGAAGGAGAGACTGCGTTTGCCCACATGACCGCGCAGTTCCTCTGACATTTTCCGGCTGACACGAAGGTAAGAGTGCAGGATTCTGTTTGAAGTTTCCATGGATAGGACTCCTTTCAACAAAAGACAAAAGATGCCTTAAAAAATATTAAGAAATAGGAAAATCTAATCTTAATATCTAAACTATAGACGAGAAATGATAAAATGTCAAGCTTGCCTTGAAAACTTCACGCTTTATTAACAATATTTTTTTGATTCGTTCACAGTTGACAGGGGAAGCGTTTTTGCTGGTACGGGAGCCATTTCCAGGAAAAATCTGGATAAAAGCCGGAGAAACCCCGCTACCAGTTTGACAGATACCTCTCCCGCTGTCAAGGAAAAAAGAGGGGATTTTTAGGATTTTGCGCGGCTCTGCGGCGCAAAGCGACAGGGTATTCCCGGCGGCTTCCCCAATTTTTCGAAAATTCGCCCTCTGGTGCAGACATTTCACCCCGCCGGAGGATATTCTAAGTGAAGGGCCTTTCAGACAGAGGAAGTGATACATTGACGGAGCAGGAATTTACCCGGGCGGCGAAGCAGTACAGCGACATGATCTTCCGCCTCGCCTTCCACTATTGCGGCAACCGCTACGACGCGGACGACATTGTCCAGACCGTCCTGCTGAAGCTGCTGGAGGCGGGCCGCCCCTTTGACGGGGAGGAGCATCTGCGGAACTGGCTGCTGCGGGTCACCATCAATGACTGCAAGAAGCTGCTCCGCGCCCCCTGGCGGTGCAGGCATGAGGCGCTGGAGGATTACGCCGACCGGCTTTATGCCGACAGCCCGGAGGACAGCGGCCTGTTCCTGGCGGTGATGGAACTGCCCAGGCTCTACCGCGTAGTGACTTGCTTATACTACTATGAGGGCTACAGCGTCAATGAAATTTCCCAAATCACCGGCAGCAACCCCTCCACCATCCGCACCCGGATGCAGAAGGCCCGTGCGCTGCTGAAAGCAAAGCTCAAGGAGGAATGGAGCGATGACGAATAGGGAACGGTACCGGAGAACCTTTGGCGCACTCCACGCCTCGCCGGACACTGTATTGGAGGTAACGAACATGAAACAAAGCAAACGGAAGGCGCTGCGCCCCCTGACCGGGCTGGCGGCGGCGGGCGCGGCGGCAGCGCTGCTGGTAGGCTCCGCCTTCGCCGTGAACGAGGTTACAGACGGGGCGCTGGCCCAGAGCATCAGCGTGTGGCTGAACGGGAAGGAGGCGGAGACCACCCTGGTCAGCACCGGAGAGGGCACCTATGACGTGGTGGCCGACGGCGAGACCATCGGCACCGTCACCCAGGACGAGGACTCCGTGGCCTTCAACTATGATTCCGACGCGGAGGAAGGCCACATCGCCATGGAATGGGAGGACGGCTCCATTGAAATGGAGTGGAGCGGTACCGGCGGCGGCAGCGCTGGCGCCAGCTTCGGCGAAGGGGACGGCGAGGAAAGCGTTACCGTCACCGAGGGTGTCAGCGAGGCCGACCCGGAGGATGCCGGGGACGGCGAATAACCCACAGGCAGCAGCGGGGGCTGCCGCGCAGTGCGCGGCGGCCCCCATTCTGTTTTTTGGGGAGGCGGTGCGGGACGAAACCTGCCCCTCTGCCGCCCATTTCCCCAAAATCCCCAAAAATGGGCGAGAATCTGTGAAGTTTTTGGCTTTATTGCTGATTTACGCGGGGCAAAATAAAAGTTAATATAAAAGTGGTAAAAAGCTGGACGGAGGATACCCCCGCCCAGCGCGAGACAATACGAATTATAGGAGGAACAAACATGAAGAAGTTTTTAGCTCTGATGTTGGCCCTGTGCATGACCTTCAGCCTGGCGGCCTGCGGCTCCAGCGATGATGACGGTGGAGACGCCAGCAGCGCTTCCGCCGCCTCCGCCTCTGCCACGGAGGAGGAAGCGGGCAGCGACGACGCCTCCAGCGAGGCCGAAGGCGAAGCCTCCAGCAGCGCCGAGGGCGAAGCCACCGCCGCCGACAGCGACCTGAAGATCGGCATCGTCCTGGTGGGCGATGAGAACGAGGGTTACACCTACGCCCACATCGAGGGCATCCAGACCGCCGCCGCCGCCCTGGGCATCAGCGACGATCAGATCCTCTGGAAGTACAGCATCTCTGAGGACGAGAGCTGCTATGACGCCTGCATCGACCTGGTGGAGAGCGGCTGCACCCTGGTCATCACCAACTCCTACGGCCATCAGTCCTACTGCCAGCAGGCCGCCAGCGAGTGCCCTGACGTGCAGTTCGTGGCGCTGACCGGCGACACTGCCAACCAGGCCGGCCTGGACAACTTCCACAACGCCTTCACCTGCGTCTATCAGTCCCGCTACGTCTCCGGTGTGGTGGCCGGCATGAAGATTGCCGAGCTGGTGGAGAGCGGCGCGTTGTCTGACGACAACTATGACGCCGACGGCAACGTGAAGATCGGCTACGTGGGCGCGTATCCCTACGCCGAAGTGGTGTCCGGCTACACCGCTTTCTTCCTGGGCGTTCAGAGCGTCTATGAGAACGTCAGCATGGAAGTCCAGTACACCAACTCCTGGTTCGACCTGACCGGCGAGTATGAGGCCGCCAAGGCCCTGATTTCCGACGGCTGCGTCATCATCGGCCAGCACGCCGACTCCACCGGCGCCCCCTCCGCCTGCCAGGAGATGTATGAGTCCGGCACCACCGTCTACTCCGTGGGTTACAACATCGATATGCTGTCCGTGGCTCCCGACGCCGCCCTGACCTCCGCCACCAACGTGTGGGCTGTTTACTATGAGTATGTGTTCAACTGCATGCTGAACGGTGAGGAGATTGCCACCGACTGGGCCGAGGGCTATGAGACCGGCGCTGTGGCCATCACCACCCTGGGCGACTCCTGCGCCGAAGGCACCGCCGACAAGGTGGCCGAGATTGAGGCTGCCCTGACGGACGGCTCCCTCCAGGTTTTTGACTGCTCCACCTTCACCATCGACGGTGAAACGCCTACCTCCATCCTGATTGACATGGATCTGGACTATGTGGGCGATACGGAAGGCGTCGTGGATGGCGTGTTCCAGGAGTCCGTGCTCCGCTCCGCCCCCGGCTTCTCCGCCAGAATCGACGGCATCACCGAACTGAACTAACGTCAATCAAATCACTGTTACTGAGCAGGGAAGCCGGGAAAACCCGGCTTCCCTGGCTTCCTTCCAGATTTCTCCCCTTCGGAAAGGGAGCGGCGTGCCGCTCTCCTTCCAAAAGGCAGAACCAGGAAATGAAAGGTTGCCAATTTAAGGGTTTGAAGCAGCAAACATCCTGTTGCCACCCCTCCACCGGCTGTCGCCGGTTCCCCTCCCCTTTCAGGGGAGGCAAGAAAGTTGTCATAATCTCTACGTCATTGGCTCCGCCGTCAAGCGGCATTTCCGCTGCGCTCCCTACCCTGAAAGGCAATGTCATCAACTTAAGGATTAAGCTTCATTTATCTAAAAAATACGTTTCCGCACTGAAACTCGGATTAGCACGACCAATGGAAACTCAGAATGTTACCCAGCCGCCATGGGCGGCAGT